>NZ_NWSZ01000076.1:0-2388 GCF_002531885.1 Rhizobium sp. L9
GTGTCGCATTGCTGACACCGAGACGCTTCCAATGTTTACAGATACTTAAAGAGGGAGTGCACAATGACTCAGGTCCGGCAAAGCCTCGCAGCGCCCGCTCGGCTGCATTGTTCGTCAGGCAAATTCTCCCATCTTCCAGGAATGACGTGAAGCCGTCCCAACGCTTCAGCATGTAATCGATAGCCTCGGCGACAGGAGAACTGCGCGACAGCTTTGCCCGCTCGGTCCGCATCCAGTCCTCGAGTTCTTTGACGAGTGAGAGGCTGTCGATGCGACGGCGCTGCAGGCGTTCGTCGGCGGCAAGCCCGTTGATCTCCCGCTCGATGTCGAACAGGGCATCGATCCGTTTGACAGCCTCCAGCGCCAGCGGCGAGATCGGCATGGCACGGCTGCCGCGTTTGGCATTCGTGGCAATGTCAGCGAGCACAAAGAACTTGCGGCGTGAGTGCGCCCAGCACAGTGCCTGCGTCAGCGGATCGGGATCGCGGTCAACCTTGAACAGGGGATTGTAGCCGCCATAAGCATCCGCTTGCAGAATGCCGGTGAAGGTCTTCAGGTGGCGCTCGGGATGCTCCTGCCGCCGGTCCCGCGACGCATAGTAAAGAGCTGCGGGTGGTGACTGCCCGCTGAACGGTCGGTCATCCCGGACATATGTCCAGATGCGCCCCGTATCGGTTTTGCCTTTCGCCAGGATCGGCACGGTGGTGTCGTCGCCATGCAGCCGCTCGGCGGCCAGAACATGCGCCTCGATCAACGAATGAATGGGCTTCAGCGCCGCCGCGCAAGCACCGACCTGGTCGGCCAGTGTCGATAAGCTGAGGTCGATCCCCTCTCGGCCATAGCGCTCGCTCTGGCGGTTCAGCGGTTGATGCTGGGCGAACTTCTCAAACAGGATCATCGCCAGCAGGTTCGGCCCGGCAAAACCGCGCGGCGTCACATGGAAAGGTGCGGGCGGCTGAGTGATCTTCTCGCATTCGCGGCAGGAGAACTTCTCCCGCACAGTCTGGATGACTTTCCACTGGCGCGGGATCACCTCCAGCGTCTCGGTGATGTCCTCGCCGAGCTTCGACAGCCTGGCGGAACCGCAGCAGCGGCAACTCGTCGGGGCGGCGATGACGACGCGCTCGCGCGGCAGGTGTTCGGGAAACGGCTTCCGTGATGGACGCTTTCGCTCGAACGCCCGGACTGTAGAAGCCTTGGCAGCAATCTCCGCCGCCAGTTCGTCTTCACCAGCGTCGGCTTCGAGTTCCTCGAGTTGCAGCTCCATCTGCTCGAGAAGTCGCGCCTTGCGCTCGGACCGGCTGCCGTAAAGTTCACGGCGAACCTTCTCGATCTCCAGCTTCAACCGCGCGATCAGCGCTTCTGAATGTGACACGAGCGCCTTGGCACTGGCGGCTTCCGCCTCGGCTTTCATACGCCAGGCACGCTCTTGCGCCAGCAGTGCAAGCGCACTGGCAAGATCGTCAGGAAGCTGTTCGGCCGCATCGTTCATGGTAGGATGGAATCATATTCGACCCAGCCATTCCAGTGCTTTTGCTCATCCTGCCGACGTCGGTCGCCAGGTTTTTTGCGGCATCCGCCAGTCTATACCTTCCAGCAGATAACCGAGCTGCGCCGGTGTGATCACCACCGATCCATCTGCCGCCGACGGCCAGACGAAGCGTCCGCGTTCAAGCTTCTTCGTAAACAGGCAGGCTCCCTGGCCGTCATGCCAGATGACCTTGATCAGGCCACCACCGCGACCGCGGAACACGAACAGGTGTCCGCACATCGGATCGCGCTTCAGCGTCTCCTGCACCATCAGCGATAGACCGGGGAAGCCTTTGCGCATGTCCGTATGGCCTGTCGCCAGCCAGACCTTCACACCACTCGGAACCGGGATCATCTCCGTTCCAGCACGACATCGAGAATGCGGCCCAGCGCCTCGGTATCGATGTCGCTGTCCACGCGAATACGACGGCCCCGACCCAGCTCAATCGTCACATCGCTACGCTTCCGGCGGGACTGCGATGGGGCAGGCGGCCCCGAGGGAATGGGCGTGGCTGGAGGCGCGGCCTCGGACAGGATCACCGGCACCAACGTGCTCGCCATTTCCGTCTTCGGCTCCTCGATTTGGCAAAGCTCCTTGCGCCAACGGAAAAGCTGGCTGACATGGATACCGGCCGCACGGGCAATCTCGGAAAGCACCGCATCTGGCTCAAAGCAGGCCGCAACAAGCCGCTCTTTGTCTTCCCGAGACCAGCGCCGTCGGCGCTCGACAGACGTGATCACTTCAATCGGATGCTTCGTCATAGGACTACTCCTAGTGTTTGGTAAGCGGCAAGCTGAGACCGTTCAGCGCGCGTAATTCCACGGCATGAGTGCATCGAGATCGCTGCTCGACCAGCC
>NZ_NWSZ01000077.1:0-2288 GCF_002531885.1 Rhizobium sp. L9
TTTCTCGTGATCGTCTGGGGCCTAATGGCACGCTCAACGATGTTGCTGTCGAGCTCGATGCGGCCGTCGGTAAGGAAGCGTTCGAAGATGGAGCGACGCGAGGTGGCATAGCGGATCGCTTCTGCGAGCTTCGACTTGCCGGAGATCCGCGGCAGGGTCTTTTGCCACAGGGCGAAGAGCTCAGTGACAACTGCAGCAGATGTCGCCTGACGTGCCGCGACACGCGCGTCAGGGCTCTGCCCCCGGGCCGCCGCTTCCACCTCCCAGAGCTTTGCCATCAATTCCACCGTCTCGCTGGCTATCTTGGAGCTGTCCGAGGCGTGGAGTTCGTAGAACTTGCGCCTGCTATGGGACCAGCAGCCGGCCAGCATCACGCCGTCATTGCCGCCGTCAGATCGGGCAAGCTTGTTGTAGGCACCATGCCCGTCCACCTGAAGGATACCGCGATAGCCATTCAGATGCCGGGCGACGCGATCGCCAGCGCGGCTATCTTCGAAGCGATAGGCGACCATCGGCGGGCCACTACCGCCAAAGGGTCTATCATCCCTCGCATAAGCCCATAGCCAGGCTGTCTTTGCCGATCCGGATCCGGGCGCGAGCGTTGGCAATGTCGTCTCGTCCGCAAAGATGCGCTCAGCCTTCTTGATCTCAGCGAGGATGTAGTCGGCCAGGATATCGAGCTCGTAGCCGAGCTTGCCCATCCATTGGGCCATCAGCTTCCGGTCAAGCTCAACCTTGTCGCGTGCATAGATTGCCTCCTGTCGATAGAGCGGAAGGCCATCTGCATACTTCGAGACAGCGATCTGGGCGAGAAGCGCTTCCGTTGGAATGCCACCCTCGATGATGTGCGCGGGCGCGGCTGCCTGGATGACGCCGTCTTCGTTCTTGAAGGCATACTTCGGCCGCCGGGTGACGATGACGCGGAACTTCGCCGGCACGACGTCCAGTCGCTCCGAGACGTCTTCTCCGATCAGCACCTTCTGTTTGCCGATGTGTTCGTGCAGTTCATCCGGCTCGATCACCACTTCGACTCGTTCCAGATGAGGTGCAAAGCCCTTGCGCGGCCGGGGTGCACGTTTCGCATCGGGATCAGCGGCACCCTTGTTTACCTTGGCTCGGATTGCCGAGATACCGGTCTCGATTTCCTCGAAGACAAAAGCCTGCTGCTCATCATCGATGCCCGGAGAGCCGAGCTTTTCCGATTGCCGGCCGAAGCGGGCGCGATCGAAGGCTTTCAGGATCTGGGTCAGTCGCTCGATGCGTTCGTCGGCATCGGCGTTTCTGGCTTTCAGGTCTGCGACCTCGCTCTCGAGAGCATCGGTGCGCGCTGCCTTCTCGGCCATGGCAAGGACCATGGCTTTCAGGGTCTCTACATCATCCGGGAGCTGTAGATCGGGCGGCGTCATGAGGCCTACCAGAGCACAATTTGCTCCGGTTTTCCTGCCTTTTCAGGCGGTTGATTCACTTCGCCGCAGCCCTTTACCCAACAATCTCCGGCGGCTTCACCGCCACTGAGCGCACCCGTTTCCAGTCCATGCCGTCAACGAGCGCCATGAGCTGAGCGTGATTGAGCTGCACCCGGTTGTGGCCGATCCGCGGCCAGCAGAACTGCGCCTTCTCCAACCGCTTGGAATAGAGGCAGACCCCTGATCCATCCCACCAGACGATCTTGACCCGGTCCGCCCGCTTCGCCCGGAAGACATAAAGCGAGCCATTGAACGGATCACTGCCGGCGTCGCGCACCAGCGACAGCAAACTGTCCGGCCCTTTGCGAAAGTCGATGGGGTGACTGGCGAGGAAGACCTTTACACCTGCGGGGATCATGCTGACCGAACTGCCCGGATGACACGCTGCAGATGAGCTTCGTCCACATCGGCGGGAGCGCGCACGACGACATCGCCAATCAGAACTTCGATTATCGCGCCGTCGGCAGATGGCGTGACTGCCTTATGACCGATCGGCGCTATGTTCTCCTTGTGAGAGCCCAGGGCGGCGCGACGCCAGCCAAACAGTTGTGACGGATGGATATCAAGCCGACGTGCGATCGCTGACACGCTCGAGCCAGGCTCGAGTGCCTCTGCAACTGCACGCGCTTTAAAATCGTCCGACCAGCGCCGCCGAAGCTGCCGAGGCGCGCCCTCAAATCGGTCCGCAACAGCCTCGATCATATGAAAAGTTCTAGTTCCAGAGCTAGGCGCAGACATAGAAGCTCACAGCAGTTCATCGTGTCCGCTACCGATAGCCGACCGCTAAGCTGCTTCGCCAGATGGGGTCTGCTTGTCGCTTAC
>NZ_NWSZ01000078.1:0-2186 GCF_002531885.1 Rhizobium sp. L9
ACTGCTTCTCGCCAGCAGAATGCGCAAACTACCTTACAAACTCAGGATATGCTTCCGTATGAAAGCAGCAGGCTCTATAGGCATTAACCAGCCCCTATTCAAATTTGCTACCTGATTCCGGATCTTTGCAATCACCAGCAGTGCGGTCAATCCGCAACGGCCATATCGGGACGGGGTACAGCCGCCTTGGCAGACCTGCAGGAAATCAACCAAGGCAGCCGATCAAAGCACCTCACTGCCGTGCGCGGCTTACGCATGCGCCGGCCGCCAATGCGGATAGGTGACATAGGTGGTGAGCGCGCCCTCCTCATGCGAGCGGATCGTCACGGTCTCGCCCTTGGGCATGTAGACGATCTCGCCCGGCCCGGCGCTGACCGTCCCCGCCTCTGTCGAAACCGAAAGCCGCCCTTCCAGAACGATTATGACATCGTCGACCGCCATCGTTTCGGTCAGGCTCTGGCCCGGCGCGTAACGTCCGTAACCGATGGTGATCGGCCCGCCATGCCGCTCATCGACGAGATTGCCGACGCGGATATCTGCCTCCTGCCCGGGGGAACGCTCCAGCGAAGCGTCGGCGATCGTGAATTTCTGCATCTTCATCGTCATCCTCCATGCCGCCGGCTTAGGTAACGCGGAAATCTCCTGCGCCAAGTCCGCAGCGTGGCGCGAGCCACGAAAGCCTCGGCTTCGTCGGCATAGAATCGCAAAAAGCCGCGTCGTCCTCACCCATTAGCCAGCCTGCAGCTGAGCTCCAGTGCACGAAGGGCGTGTGAGGAATGACAGAGTTCTACCAACAAAGAGCTAATTGGAAAGTCCAAAGGATCGGAGCATAGTCCGCGCAGTGGAGTTCAGCGCGCGTGGGGAAAAGCGGGACACTGGACTCCCGCAGCCACGCCTCGACGACTTAGCAGACAACATTGACAGGTTGATGCGGAGGTAGCGTGATGGCGCAGGGCGTTGTTTCTCTCAGCGGGACTCTGACTCAGAATCAGACCTTGGCGGCAAACGTCACCGATGTTGACGGGTTACCGTCAGGGACGGTCATTACCTATCAGTGGCAGCAGAGCAGCGATAACGGTGCCACATGGAGCAACATAACAGGTGCAGCCACAGCCGCCCTGACCTTGCAGCAGACTCAAGTCGGAAAGCGGGTGCGGGCAACCGCTGCTTACACCGATGCTTTGGGTAACCAGGAACTGGTTGCCAGCACCACCAATACCGCCGTCGCCAACGTGAGCGACATAGGCGTAGTCGCGATCACCGGTACACCCGTACAAGGCCAAGCCTTGACCGCCGCGGTCTTGGATCTGGATGGGCTCGCCAATGTATCGATCAGCTATCGCTGGCAGCAACTGATCGGAAACACCTGGAGCAACATCGCAAATGCCACCGGCTCGACGTGGACGCTTCAGGCAGCGCAGGTCGGCAGGCAGGTCCGCGTCCAGGTAACCTATACCGATCAGTCGGGAGGAACCGAAAACAATCGAACCAGCCTGGCCACGTCCCCGATCGTCGCGAGCAATCCTGCCGGCAACGACATTGGCGTCGTCTCCATCATCGGGGCCGCAAATCAAAATCGCACGATCGCGGCGGGTGTTACCGATGTCGATGGGCTCCCGGCCGGGACCATCGTCGCTTACCAATGGCAGCAAAGCAGCGACGGCGGCGGCACGTGGGGCAACATTGCCGGCGCCACTGCGAAAACCCTCAGCCTGCAGCAAGCACTGGTTGGGAAGCAGGTTCGAGCGACCGCCACCTACACCGATGCCCTTGGCAACAACGAGACGGTCGCAAGCGGTCCGACGACGGCAGTCGCCAACGTGAACGACGCAGGCGTGGCTACGATCACCGGTACGCCCGTTCAGGGCCAGGCCCTGACCGCGGCCGTTACCGACCTTGATGGGCTCGCCAACGTGTCGATCACCTATCGCTGGCAGCAGCTGATCGGGACGAGCTGGACCGACATCGCCGGAGCCACCGGTCCGAGCTGGACACTCCAGGCAGCGCAGGTGGGCAGGCAAGTCCGTGTGAGGACCACTTACACCGATCAGCTGGGTGGTGTCGAAACCAACCGGGCGAGCGCGCCGACCGCAGCGATTGTCAGTGCCAACAACCACCCGGGTGTGCTTGGCATCAGCGGGACCGCGACGCAAGGTCAGGTGCTGACGGCCGCCGTCACCGACGCG
>NZ_NWSZ01000079.1:0-2105 GCF_002531885.1 Rhizobium sp. L9
CCGCGCGGCGGCGGCATTGCCGAGCGGGAGGGACTGATGGACCGGCTGACGGTGATCGAGGGCACGCTCGGCAAGGCTTTCGGGGTGATGGGCGGCTATATCGCCGCGTCGACGGCGCTGTGCGATTTCATCCGCTCCTTCGCCTCCGGTTTCATCTTCACCACGGCGCTGCCGCCGGCGCTCGCCGCCGGCGCCGTCGCCTCCATCCAGCATCTGAAGGTCAGCCAGTTCGAGCGCGCCCGCCATCAGGATCGCGTGCGCAAACTCCGCTCGCTGCTCGACCAGAACGGCATTCCGCATATGCACAATCCCAGCCATATCGTGCCGGTGCTCGTCGGCGATGCCGCCAAGTGCAAGTGGATCTCCGACCTGCTGCTCGACAATTGCGGCGTCTACGTCCAGCCGATCAACTATCCCACCGTGCCGAAGAAGACCGAGCGGCTGCGCATCACCCCGACGCCGCTGCATTCCGACGCCGATATCGCCCATCTCGTCGATGCCCTGCATTCGCTCTGGTCGCGTTGCGCGCTGGCGCGGATGGTAGCCTGAGCACGGGGGAAAGATGCACGATATTCGCCGCGATCAAAGAGATAAATCGCCGCTCGCGGGACAAAGCGTGAAGCAAGCATCGAGGAGACAACGGCGTTTCCCCCCGCAGACCCTGCGCAAGGAAATCGCCATTGTCCCGCAGGAGGTGACGATGTTTGCCGCTTCCGTTTACGACAACATTGCCTTGGGAAGGCCGGCGCTATCCAGCGAGGCCTGGAGGAATTGATGGCGGCGCGGACCATGATCGTGATCGCGCACAGGCTCGCCACCGTGCTCAAGGCGGAGAGGATTCTGGCGATGGACGCAGGATCGTGGAAGAGGGGACGCACGCCTCGCTCATGCGCCAAGGCGGCCTTTACACGCGCCTGGCGGAGCTGCAGTCCGAGATTCCGGCCGGTCTTGAACCGGAACAGGACGCTTGATTGGCGATTGTCCGACGTCCGCGCAGCAGGACTTTGATCTTCCGGTGCTATTCTTCCAGGAGGAGAGCCGTCGCGAGATAACCCACGCTGACGGTGCTCGCAAAGAGGTAGATGAAAAGGCCCTGTGCCAGATAATTCTCAAGCGTACCTGCTGCTGCAAACCCGTTCTGCCAAACGAAGAACCCCACGGCGCATCCTATTGCAAAGCCCGTGGCCAATCGAGTGAGCATGAACCTGATCATGCAAGGCATGGCGCCTACCTCTGACCTGACCGCAATAAACGTCGGGGCGCCCGGAATGTTCCGTCGCCAAAATGATCTCTGTCAACGACCGGCGGGCGCGACCATGCAAGAAGCGGAGGAAACCGGAGACCGTATCAGTGCATCTTCTGCCTTTCGCATCAGGCGTTTTCACGCTTCTCATCTTGCCCGGGCCGACCAACGCCATTTTGGCAATGGCATCTCAGGGGCTGACTGTCGGGCGCGCGATCGCGCTACTCGCCACCGTCCTGCTGGCATATCTTGCGATCGTCCTTCCGGCATCCGGTCTGGCCGGCTCTTTTCTCAGCGATCACCCCCTGGTTTCGCAAGGCGTCAAACTCATCTCGGCGACCTGGGTGCTGTACCTGGCGCTGCGGCTCTGGGGCATGGGATCGAGCCAGGTCGAGGCCGTGAGCGTAAGGCAGCTGGCCGTGACGACGCTGTTAAATCCCAAAGCGCTGATCATCGGACTGACGATGCTCCCTCCCGCAGCGGAGCTGCCTACTGCAGGATCCATTACCATTCTCGCATCCGTGGTCCTCGCGGTCTCCTCGATCTGGCTGTCGATCGGCAGGGTCATCCTTGGACGTGATAAACGGATACCGTCGTTTGCCCGGCGATGCGGATCCGCAACCCTCGTCGCATTCTCCGCCGTCTTGACGTTCAGCGCTCTTGATGGATGAAAGCCGCTCCTGTTTCTGCTGCGCGCGGCGAGCGGCCGCCTTCGCAAGCCCTTGGTGCGGCTGGCAAACACTGGTGTTCCATAATGTTGATTACGCCAGATTCGCCTTGTAGCCGGTACATTCTATTTCCAAGTGCGACATGCCAATGATTTCAATGGCTTCACTTTGGAGATTTTGGCATGTCCCGATGC
>NZ_NWSZ01000080.1:0-2083 GCF_002531885.1 Rhizobium sp. L9
GCAGCGGCGAAGTTGATCTGAACTCGGCACGTGGATCCGAACGGCCGTCCAGACCGGCCGGTTCCCGGCCACTTGCCGGCTCAGGGGACAACCCCGACGCTGCGTTCGCCTCAACGACTTGCTGGTACTGCCGAAGCCGATTGAAAGACATATTGAGTTTTTTTCCCACGGCTTCGGTGAAGTCTTGGTAATCTATTTTCAACGACCATTGCTGCTGATCACTGCCGTTGAGCCGGCTCGCTATGCTCTCCCGACCCCTGGTTTGCAGCCAATTACCAAACCTCCGTCGATTGTTGGTCAGATTCCAGATAACTTTCCTCTGCGAAGTCGAGTCCGGTCCGAGCTTGCTCAGCTCTTCCTTGGCTAGGTCATCAATGATGCGGGCGTCGTCGGGATAAGGATGATGCTGTTTCAACTGCGACTCGGCGCCTAGATACTGCCGCAGCCGATCGAAACTCACGCCCACTTTTTTTCCCATGGCTTCGATGAAGTCTTGGTAATCTTTTTGCAACGACTGTTGCTGCTGATCAGTACCGGTGAGTCGGCTGACTATGCTCTCCCTGCCCTCCCTTTGGAGCCAAGCGCTAAACTTTCGTTGGTGACTGGTATTATTCCGAGAAGTCGGGACCGGTCCGAACTTACTCAGCTCTTCCTTGGCCAAGCTATCAATGACGAGCGCGTCGTCGGGATAAGGATCATGTATCTGGCGCCCCATCAGGCGCGGCCCAGGTCCAACGGCTTGGAGTTCTTGCCCCTCAGGCGCGAGCCTCCTGAAATGAGACAGTGCTGACTTAAGACGGTCCTGACCATCCCCACCGCTTGCCCAATAATCCGCGATATCAACGGCTAGTGAATCTGGATCGTTTAAAAGCCGAGAAGCCATCGAATCTCTGTTCTCTGCTTTGAGCCAACGAGCGAACCCCCTAAGAATCCCTAAATTGGTCGTCAAGGTACGCTCGGGAACCCTTCCGTCCCCTCGGCCGATGCTACCGTCGGGTAGAATTTCGTAGTTTCGGACTGCTTCCGCGAACTGGTTGATGCGGGACTCGTCATCGGAATGCATGTCCCGGTCGGCGGGGCGACCACGCTTGGCGTAATCGACGCGAACCTTGGTTGAGACCACGTGAGTCTCCGTTGCGGCATCGACGTCTTGCTGCCCCGAACTCCGCGACGACGTCTTGCCGCTGCTCAATCCGAACGCCTTCTTGAACCCTGACGCCATGCGCGACGTAAATCCGCGGCGTTTGCCCTGCGGCGCCGCGGCGACTTCGCCCGCCTCCGCCATATTGCTCGATGTCTTGCTCCCCGAGCCGCCGAATCGCAAGCTGCTGGAGCCCGCCCGAGAGACGTCTATGCTGTGGCGGGCGCCGCTCAACGAGTTCTCCGGCGCCAGCGACTGCGGCGTCACTCGCATCGAACCGCCCACGGAACTGCGACGCGGCACACGGTCGCCGGCGTCACTATCGTGCGAACCGAGGCGCAAGTCGCTCAGATCCTGTTCCAGGTCTCGTCTCTGTGAATAGTAGTCCCGGATCCAGGCGTCCGTATCGAAAGCTCCGGTCACGCCTTCGATCCACTCACTTACTTCGCGAGAATCGTCATCGCGCGGTTGGTTCCGTCTTGGGTACATCGATGCCGGTCCTCCGGAAATCAAATTTGGAACCTCGATCCTAATGCCTGCCGGCCGCCGCCCAGCATGCTAAAGCCAGATCCAATCATGCCCTCAAGGCATGGCCGAACGCTATATGCGACGGCTTGCCGACAATCGTCTGCACTCGACCATCAGGCCGGCACAGAGGCTCGCCAGCTTGCCGCTTGCCATGCGGAGCCCGCCATTCGATGTCGCCCCCGGCACTGGGGATCGTCTCATCTTGGTTGTCGCGCTGCACGTGGCCGCGTAAAAACGGATTCTCCCTCAACGGTTTGGTGCTTTTTCAAGAACGACTGGCATCTATTGCTCGATCCATCTCGACCCTATTGCTGGAAAAGGTAAATGTCGTTCTGCATGCCTGATGGCCCCAGAGTGGCCGTGTAGGGCACACCATGGATAGTGATGCTGGTCTGGGGGTTGTCCGCGCTCGGC
>NZ_NWSZ01000081.1:0-1822 GCF_002531885.1 Rhizobium sp. L9
GTAAGCGGGGCTGATTTGGTGGCCATGCCGACACAATCAGCATGTCTGACGCCGAGCAGGGTGCTCGAAGGGCCGAGAGCGTTCAGGCGCGAGCTGCAACCAGGGAGGCGAGGGGTGCAACAGCATGATCTTCGTCACTGATCCCCAGCCGATCGCCGAGATAGTGCCAGAACGACAGGCCGAGCTTTTGGCAGGTCTTCATCAGGCCGAGCATGCTGTCACGCGCTTGGCGACCGTTGCGACTGACCGTGCCGCCGGAAATCTTTCGCTTGATGACAAATCCGCGCAGATCTCTTTCCGACGCATTGGTATGGAGCGGGGTTTCAGGCCGCTCGAGAACCCGCAGCAGTTCTGCCTTGCGGCGTCTCAGTCGAAACAGCAGTTTGTCGAGGTCGCCATAACCGGTGCGCAGCGAGAAAATCCGATCGAACCGGGCCTGAAGGCTCCGGGCTGCACGCGGATCAGGTCTTCGCTGATAGGCTTTCAGGGCCTTGTAAAAGCGCCAGATGAGATCCCGCAGGGTTTCGACATGCCGTACTTGGCCGGGTGTCGCCGGCATCAGTTTGTGCAGCAACCGTTCGGCGTGGACCCAGCACAGCGCATGGGTGCCGACGCGGAACTGTCCGGCATCGTCGGAGACAATCACCGCATTGCCGACCAGACCATGATGGCGGATGGCGCCCCAGATGCCGGCCTCGGCAAACGGGCGGATTATTTCTTTGTCGAAGATGTCGATACCATTGGCGGCCAGATACTCGAGAAACGGAACCTGATTGGCAAACCGCCGCGGTTGGCGTGTCTTCAACCGCGCCAGAAGGGCGGGGTCGACCTGACGGTCTTCCAGAAAGGTGAAGGCGGCATCGTTGAGAACATAGTCCTGATAGTTGCCGCGCAGCAGGGCCAGAAAGTTCAGCCGCGACTTCGACGGCGCCGTGCGGAAGGCAGTGAAATGTTCGCCGCCGATTTGTGTCGTGTGGAAATTGCGGTTGGCATGACGGGCGCCAGTGTCGTCAACCGTGACAAAGGGAGCCGAGATCAGGCCCGCATGCAGCACGGCAGCATCCTCGGCATGAAAGCCATCCAGCCGCTCTGTCAAAAACCGGATGACCTGGCGTTTGGAAATCTCGATACCGACATCGTTCAGCAAGGTCGTCAATCGCTGCGTCGTCACCTGCCCATGGCTATGAAGCATCAGGCAGAAGCGACGCAGACTGGCGCCGTAGCCGCCCTTTATCCCCGCAGGCAGCGGCGCGACGATCGTGCGTCCATCCGGAGCCACCCAGCATTCGCGGCGATAGCGCACCACTTCGGCCCGCACAACCAGATCCCGCACCACGCAATCCTTGTAGCCCTTGAAGCGCGATCCGGGTGGTGCGTTGGCAGGCAGCACCTCTTCGCGCGTGACGCTGCTCTTGTCGCCTTTCGGCCCGCGACGCCGCGCAGGCTTTCGGCTGCCGGCAACCGTTTTGTCACTCGTTGCCTGGTCCATACCCGACGGCCTGAAGGGTGGGCGTGGCGGCAGGTTTTTGAGCCGCGCAATCTCGTCGCGCAGAAGCTGGTTGTCGACCTTCAGCCGCGTGTTCTCTACCCTGAGCAGGTCGTTGTCTTCACGAAGCTTTCGGTTGTCAGCCTCAAGCTTCTCGATCCGGATTTCTGCCCGATCAGCCCGCTCCACCAGACCAGTCACCAACTCCCGCAGCGCCTTCAGCGACAGCGTGTCGGCATGCTCGGCCATGGGGAGGCGGCGCTTCGTCATAAAGGAAGTGAATCATGATTCACAAAAAACAGGAATCCCTTCTGCCACCAGATCTGCTCCAGTTAC
>NZ_NWSZ01000082.1:0-1753 GCF_002531885.1 Rhizobium sp. L9
AAGAACGAGCTACACAAAGACCCATTCACTGGAACTGTCTTCGTATTCCGGTCGCGCAAAGCAGATCGGTTAAAGCTGATCTACTGGGACGGCAGCGGTCTGGTGATGGCATACAAGCGGCTGGAGGAACACACGTTCACTTGGCCGGGCATCAAGGATGGCCTGATGACACTGGGCCATGCTCAGTTCGAGGCGCTGTTTGCAGGGCTCGACTGGCGTCGGGTCCGTGCGGTAGAAGCGAGAGCACCGGACGCCATCGAATAGATGCGGCACGATGACTCGGTCGGCAAATTCCGACGGCGAAGCGCCGCTGGTTTTGATAGGCTTCCACCATGTTGGACACCGCCGATTTCCCTGACGATATCGATGCCCTGAAGACGATGCTGATCGCGGCGCAAGCGCGTGAAGTTCGTAAGGATGAGCGGATCGAGCGACTGGAGAAGCTTGTCGCCGCATTCAAGCAGGCTGCCTTCGGTCGCAAATCCGAGAAGGCTGATCCTGAGCAGTTCGATCTCGCGCTGGAAGACCTGGAAACGACCATCGCTGCCATCCATGCCGAAGACGAGGCCGATACATCCTCGGGCAAGCAGCGATCCAAATCCCGCGCCGTCAATCGCGGCTCTCTTCTCGCCCATCTTCCTCGTATCGAAGAGATAATTGAACCGGAAAGCCTGATCTGCGCTTGCGGCGGTTGCCTGCATCGCATCGGAGAGGACGTGTCTGAGCGGCTGGATGTTATCCCGGCGCAGTTCCGCGTCATCGTCACTCGCCGACCCAAATATGCCTGCCGTGCCTGTACTGATGGCGTTGCCCAGGCTCCAGCGCCCGCACGACTGATCCAAGCCGGATTGCCGACAGAGGCAACCATCGCGCATGTGCTGGTGTCCAAATACGCCGACCATCTGCCGCTTTATCGACAGGCCCAGATTATGAGCCGCCAAGGCATCGATCTCGACCGTTCCACTCTGGCCGATTGGGTTGGTCGGGCGGCATTCGAGTTGCGCCCGGTCTTCGACGCTTTGATCGCCGATCTAAAGCGCTCGACAAAACTGTTCATGGACGAAACCCGTGCGCCGGTCCTCGATCCAGGCTCTCGCAAAACCAAGACCGGATACTTCTGGGCGCTGGCCCGCGACGACCGACCATGGAGCGGCGGGGCTCCACCCGGAGTGGCTTTCACCTACGCTCCCGGTCGTGGCGGCCAACATGCCGAACGGATATTGCGGGGGTTCACGGGCGTTCTCCAAGTGGACGGCTACGCCGGATATAATCGGCTGATCGCACCGGACCGTGTCGGCCCGGACATCCGGCTTGCCTATTGTTGGGCACATGCACGGCGCAAGCTGGTCGAGATCACTCGTACCGGCACAGCGCCGATTGCCGAGGAAGGCGTGGAGCGGATTGGTGAACTCTATCGGGTCGAGTCCGAGCTACGCGGGCTTCCCGCAGAAGCTCGCCTCGCCGGGCGACAGGAACGATCAGCGCCATTGATTGCGGACATGCGAACTTGGCTCACGCAGCATCGTGCCCGCGTCGCTGGCAAGTCGTCGCTTGGCGAGGCGCTCGCCTACATCGCCAAATATTGGGATGGCCTCTGCGTCTTCTTGACCGACGGTCGGATCGAGATCGACAACAATAGTATCGAGAGAACTATCCGGCCGATAGCGCTCAATCGGAAGAACGCTCTCTTCGCCGGGCACGACATGGGAGCACGGAATTGGGCAACCATCGCCTCGCTCATCGAGACGTGCAA
>NZ_NWSZ01000083.1:0-1725 GCF_002531885.1 Rhizobium sp. L9
CCATGAAGATTCTCGTGCCCGTCAAGCGGGTTGTCGACTACAACGTGAAGATCCGGGTGAAGCCGGATGGCACGGGTGTCGAGCTTGCCAATGTGAAGATGTCGATGAACCCGTTCGACGAGATCTCGGTGGAAGAGGCGCTGAGATTGAAGGAAGCCGGCAAGGCGGAAGAAGTGGTGGTGGTGTCGATCGGCCCGGCCAAGGCCGAGGAAACGCTGCGCACGGCGCTCGCCATGGGCGCCGACCGGGCAATCCTGGTCGAGACCGACGACCAGGTCGAGCCGCTCGCCGTCGCCAAGATCCTCAAGGGTGTGGCCGATGCCGAACAGCCGGGGCTGATCATATCAGGCAAACAGGCGATCGACGACGATTCGAACCAGACCGGCCAGATGCTGGCGGCGCTGCTGGGCTCGGCCCAGGCGACCTTCGCCTCGAAGATCGAGATCGAATCTGCCGTCCCTGGGGGCAAGGCTCAGGTCACCCGCGAGGTCGATGGCGGCCTGCAGACGATCGAGATCAAGCTGCCGGCGGTCATCACCACCGACCTCAGACTGAACGAGCCGCGTTACGCCTCGCTGCCGAACATCATGAAGGCGAAGAAGAAGCCGCTCGACAAGAAGACGCCGGCCGATTTCGGCGTCGACACGACGCCGCGGCTGAAGGTGCTGAAGACCGAGGAGCCGTCCGGCCGCAAGGCCGGCGTCAAGGTCAAGTCGGTCGCCGAACTCGTCGACAAGCTGAAGAACGAAGCCGGCGTGCTGTAATCGGGCTGGAACAGGAGCAACTATCATGACCATTCTTCTTCTGGCCGACCATGACGGCAATCACCTTTCCGACCAGACCGCCAAGGCGCTGACGGCTGCAAGCCAGATCGGCTCCGACGTGCATGTGCTGGTTGCCGGCAAGGCTGCCAGGGCTGCGGCCGATCAGGCGGCAAAACTCTCCGGCGTCTCCAAGGTGCTGCTCGCCGAAAGTGACGCGCTTGCCAACAATCTCGCCGAACCGCTGGCCGATCTGATCGTCTCGCTTGCCGGCTCCTATGACACGATCGTCTCGGCCGCTACCTCGGTCGGCAAGACGGTGCTGCCGCGAGTGGCAGCCCTTCTCGACGTCGCCCAGGTCTCGGAGATCATCGAAGTCGTCTCCGCCGACACCTTCAAGCGGCCGATCTATGCCGGCAACGCCATCCAGACGGTGCAATCAAGCGACGCCAAGAAGGTGATCACCGTGCGCACTGCTTCCTTCGCCTCGGCAGCGGAAGGCGCTTCGGCAACGGTCGAGGCGATCCCGGCCGTCTCCGATCCGGGGCTGTCGCGTTTCGTCTCCGATGCACTGTCGGCGTCGGAACGTCCGGAACTGACCTCGGCCAAGGTCATCATCTCGGGCGGCCGCGCACTCGGTTCGGCCGAGAAGTTCAGGCAAGTCATCCTGCCGGTGGCCGACAAGCTCGGTGCGGCGGTTGGCGCCAGCCGTGCCGCCGTCGATGCCGGTTATGCCCCGAACGACTGGCAGGTCGGCCAGACCGGCAAGGTGGTGGCGCCCGATCTCTATATCGCCTGCGGCATCTCCGGTGCCATCCAGCATCTGGCCGGCATGAAGGATTCGAAGGTGATCGTCGCCATCAACAAGGACGAGGAGGCGCCGATCTTCCAGGTTGCCGACTACGGCCTCGTCGCCGATCTCTTTGACGCGCTGCCGGAATTGCAAAAGGCGCTCTGAGCGAGG
>NZ_NWSZ01000084.1:0-1612 GCF_002531885.1 Rhizobium sp. L9
CCGCAGTCGCTGGCGCCGGAGAGGGGTTCGGGGCAGCAAGACGTCGATGCCGCAACGGAGACTCACGTGGTCTCAACTAAGGTTCGAAAGCGTGGTCGCCCCGCCGACCGGGACATGCATCCCGATGACGAGTCCCGCATCAACCAGTTCGCGGAAGCAGTTCGAAACTACGAAATTCTACCCGACGGTAGCATCGGCCGAGGGGACGGAAGGGTTCCCGAGGCTACCGTCGAGAACAATTTAGGGATTCTTAGGAGGTTCGCTCGTTGGCTCCGAGCAGAAAACAGAGATTCGATGGCTTCTCGGTTTTTAAACGATCCAGATTCACTAGCCGTTGATATCGCGGATTATTGGGCAAGCGGTGAGGACGATCAGAACCGCCTTAACTCAGCGCTGTCTCATTTCAGGAGGCTCGCGCCTGAGGGGCAAGAACTCCAAGCCGTTGGACCTGGGCCGCGCCTGATGGGTCGCCGAATTCATGATCCCTATCCCGATGACGCCCGCGTCATTGATGCCTTGGCCAAGGAAGAGCGGAGTAAGCTCGGACCGGTCTCGATTTCTCAGAAAAATGCCAGTAGTCAACGAAAGTTTAGCGATTGGCTCAAAAGGGAGGGTAGGGGGAGCATAGTCAGCCGACTCACGGGTACTGATCAGCAGCAACAGTCGTTGCAGGAGGATTTTAGGAAATTTACCGAGGCCGAGGGAAAAGTGGTCGTGAGTTTAGATCGGCTGCGGCAGTATCTAGGCGCCGAGTCCCAGTTGAAACAGCATAATCCTTATCCCGACGACGCCCTCATGATTGATGGCTTGGCCAACGAAGAGCTGAGCAAGCTCGGACCGGACTCGACTTCCAAGAGGAAAGTTGTCCAGAATATGGCGATAAATCAACGGAGGTTTAGTAATTGGCTCCAAAAGAATGGTCGGGGGAGCATAAGCAGTCGCCTGACTGGCAGTGATGAGCAGCAACGGTCGTTAAAGGACGATTTTAGGGAATTTACTACTAACGTTGAAGTAAAAATAAGCGTGGGTTTCAATCGGCTGCGGCAGTATCTAGGCGCCGAGTCGCAGTTGAAACAGCATCATCCTTATCCCGACGACACCCGCATGATTGATAGCTTCACCAAGGAAGAGCTGAGCAAGCTCGGACCGGAGTCGACTTCCAAGAGGAAAGGCGTCTTGAATCTGGCCAGCAATCAACGGAGGTTTGGTAATTGGCTCCGAAAGAATGGTCGGGGGAGCATAAGCAGTCGCCTGACTGGCAGTGATGAGCAGCAACGGTCGTTGAAGGACGATTTTAGGGAATTTACTATTAACGTTGAAGTAAAAATAAACGTGAGTCTCGATCGGCTGCGGCAGTATCTAGGCGCTGAGTCGCAGTTGAAACAGCATCATCCTTATCCCGACGACGCCCTCATGATTGATGCCTTGGCCAACGAAGAGCTGAGCAAGCTCGGATCGGACTCGACTTCGCAGAGGAGAGTCGTCTGGAGACTGGCCAGCAATCAACGAAAGTTTAGTAATTGGCTGCAAACCAAGGGTAGGGAGAGCATAGCGAGCCGGCTCAACGGCAGTGATCAGCAGCAATGGTCGTTGAAAAAAGATTACCAAGACT
>NZ_NWSZ01000085.1:0-1591 GCF_002531885.1 Rhizobium sp. L9
ACAGCAGTTCATCGTGTCCGCTACCGATAGCCGACCGCTAAGCTGCTTCGCCAGATGGGGTCTGCTTGTCGCTTACACTACACCCCCTGTTGCCAACACTAATCGAAGCGATGGAACGTCATGGACACGGCGATATGAATAGCGAGACGCGCCGGCGACTCTTGACGATGAGCCCAGCGACGATTGATCGGGTCCTCAAGGAGATTAAAGCGAGCGCCACGGGTCCGCGGCGCCGGAAAGGATCAACAGCGATTCGGCGTAGTGTTCCCGTTCGAACCTTCTCGGATTGGGATGACCCCGCACTTGGCTTTGTCGAAGCTGACCTCGTTTCTCATTCCGGCCCGTACGCTGGGGTGCCTTCTCGCAAACGCTGGTGTTGACAGATATAGCCACGGGCTGGACGGAATGCGCGCCGCTGCTGGTTCGCGAGCAAACGGTACTGATCACTGCGTTGGCCGAACTGCGCAAGTTGCTGCCGTTCCCGCTGCTGGGCTTCGACACCGATAACGACAGTGTGTTCATGAACGAGAGTGTTCATGAATATTGCTTGCGCGATAATATCGAACTTACCCGTTGCCGCCCTTACCGAAAGAATGATCAGGCATTTGTCGAGCAGAAGAATGGCGCAATCGTGCGCAAGATCGTTGGATACCGAGGCTTCGAGGGGCTGCGAGCCACTCGGGAGCTGGCCAAGCTTTATTCGTCAATGCGGTTGTTCGTGAATTTCTTTCAGCCATCATTCAAGCTGAAAGAAAAGCACCGTGACGGAGCCAAGGTGATCAAGCGCTATCATCGTCCTGCCACACTCTTCCAGCGGCTGCTTGACGACCCACGCACGCCGGAGGATACATGCCTTTGGCTCAAGGCGATGTACCTGACGCTCGAAGACTTTCTTTCTGGCTTACGGATTGCTTGGCGTGGTGGTGAAGTGAAACCGACTGCCCGCTCCAAGCCAGCGGCCAAGCGAGAGCGGCGGAGACCCGATCCTCTACTCGCCGTCACTGCCGAACTCGAGGAATGGTTCGAGGCGGAGCCTTGGCGAACTTCGCGAGAGTTGCTTGAACGCTTGCAGGTCAAATGCCCCGGCGTGTATCCCGACGGCCTCATTCGGACCGTGCAGCGCCGAATGAAAATCTGGCGCAGTACACAGGCCAATGCGCTGGTGTTCGGGCCATTCGCCGATGCCGCGCGGCAGACGGAAAGTATAGAGGTCGGGCAGTGAGATCATTACCGAACAATACAGGATCGTCATCCGCGCTCTTACCGCCAGGTTGGCCTTCGACAACCGACCCCACCGGAAAACATGATGACCGCCCGCGAAGCCGCCCGCTCGCTACAGCGCTATTGAGAGGCGCGCTCGCGAGCGGCTTCGCTACCTCCGTCACCTGCACCAGGTGCGGGGATACGATCGGAACAACCCGTGAGGCATTCGAAAACATCGAGTGAGGCAACGACATTATTCTCCGGGAACACTCTTGGGTGAGGCAATACGGCGTCTCATCCTGATCGCCGCCCCATAGGTCGCATAACTATCAAGCGCGCAACGGGTTCTGTCAGCAGCTACACCGCATATGGTTCCGTTGCCTGAGGC
>NZ_NWSZ01000008.1:0-279989 GCF_002531885.1 Rhizobium sp. L9
CGGCCCGCAGATGCGCCAGCAGCCGCCATTCATAGCCGCCGGAGGCTTCGAAGCCGATGCGGCTGACGTCATGCTCTCGAAGAAAGGCGTCAAGCGCCTTCAGGCCAGCGGAGTCGTACGTGACCCTCAGCCTTGCCTTACCGGGATGGAGGGCAATGTCGAGATGGCTTTTGCCGACATCGATTCCGGCACAAATCATGCTATTATCGGTCATCTTCGTCGTCCCTGTCTTGGATACGAACCCCAAGGTTCCTGCAACCACACGGGCCAGATGAAGAGCCGGTTGCGATCCTGCTCCCCACAGCCCAAAACGGCTAAGAAGGTGACGATCCGACAACCAGCTGCCGGGCGGGCGGCCACCCGCCCGGCAGGCATCAATATCCTACATTTTTCTTATCCAAGAAGGTGGCGGCAGCCGGATGAGGGGCCGGTTTCGGCGATCTCCTGGGCTGAGGATTCGCTACAGCGCCACACCAGTGCCGCGGTCGAAAATATGCACCTGGTCGCTGGCGATGCTCGCCTCGAACACGGCGCCGTAGCGGGCGGGGTATTCGCCGTCGACGATCGCCGTCACCTGTTGTCCGGCAAGATCGAAGACCACATGGGTCTGGGCGCCTGTGGGTTCCACCAGCATCGTGCGGCCGGCGAGCGGCGTGCCGGCCGACAGGCCGGGAACGAGATGCTCGGGCCGAAGGCCGATAGTGACGGCCTGGCCGCGCCTGACCTTTCGGTCGGGCGCGATGCGGATCGCAGTGCCGTCGTCGAGACGAGCAGCCGGTTCACCGTTTTCGCCATCCACCGTGCCGTCGAGCATATTCATCGCCGGCGAACCGATGAAGGCGGCGACGAAAAGATTGGCCGGCTTCTTGTAAAGTTCGAGCGGTGTACCCGCCTGCTCCACCCTGCCATGATTGAGCACGACGATTCGATCGGCGAGCGTCATCGCCTCGATCTGGTCGTGGGTGACATAGATCGAGGTCGTCCGGACCTTCTGGTGCAGCGTCTTGATCTCCGAGCGCATCTGCACGCGCAGTTTCGCATCGAGGTTGGACAAGGGCTCGTCGAACAGGAAGACGGCTGGATTACGCACAATGGCGCGGCCCATAGCGACGCGCTGGCGCTGGCCGCCGGAAAGCTGCGCCGGCTTGCGGTCGAGCAGTTTGGCGAGGTCGAGCATGCGGGCCGCTTCAGTGACGCGGGCCTCGATCTCCGGCTTGGCAACGCCGGCGAGCCTCAGATTGAAGCCCATGTTTTCGGCGACCGTCATGTGCGGATAAAGCGCATAGGACTGGAAGACCATGGCGATGTTGCGCTCGCGCGGCGTCATGGCGTTGACGACCTTGCCGCCGATGGCAATCTCGCCGTCGGTGATTTCCTCGAGACCGGCGATCATTCGCAGCAGCGTCGACTTCCCACAGCCGGACGGGCCGACGAGCGCGACGAATTCGCCATCCTCGATATGAAGCGAAATGCCGTGGATGACGTCGACGGCGCCGTAGGCCTTGTTTACATCTTTCAGTTCAACGGATGCCATTGATGCAACTCCAACGGTTCGGCTCAGGACTTCACGGCGCCGGCAGTCAATCCGGCGATGATATGTCTCTGGGCGACAAAGAAAACGATGATCGTGGGAAGGATCGTGAGGGTGATGAAGGCCAGCACCAGCTGCCACTCCGTGCCGAATTCACCGCGATAGACCATGATGCCGAGCGGCCAGGGATATTTGGATTCCGAGTTCAGCATGATCAGCGGCAGGATGTAGCTGTTCCAGCTGCCGACGAAGGAAATGATGCTGACGGTGGCGACGATCGGACGGGAGAGCGGCAGCGAGATATGCCAGAAGAACCTCATATAACCGCAGCCGTCGACAAAGGCCGCCTGGAACAACTCCTCCGGAAGGTTGCGGAAATAGTTCCTGAACAGAAGGATGCTCATGCCGAGGCCGAAGGCGACCTGCGGCAGCACCACGCCCCAGTAGGTGTTCAGCAGGCCGAGATCGCGGATGCGGATGAACAGCGGCAGGATCGCGGTCGCGGCCGGAAACATCAGCCCGAGCAGGAAATAGTTGAGCAGGAAGGACGATCCGAAGAAGCGCACATGGGCAAAGGCGAAGGCCGCCATCGACGAGACGATCAGCGTCAAGAGCACGGTCAGTGCTGCGATGACAAGCGAATTGCCGATCTGCAGCCAGTAGCGCTCACCGAAGAGAATGTCAGTGTAATTCGCCCATTGCCATTCCGTCGGCAGGCCGAAGGGATTGGTGCGGAGATCCCCCAGGGTCTTGAAGCCGCCGAGCGCCGTCGTCAGCAGCGGCACCAGCACGATCGCCGCGATCAGACTCAGCGATACGTAGAGATAGATGCGGGTGGATGTCCTCATGCGGATGGAAGAGCTCATATCAGTCATGGCGCATGAAGATCCTTTTGTAACCGAAGGCGAGTGTCACGCAGATGATGAAGAGCACCACGCCGACGGCGCTGCCCAGACCCACCTGCATGCGCATGACACCGTAGGTATAGAGGAAGGTGACCATCGTCTGCGTCGAGTTGGACGGCCCGCCGCCGGTCAGCGGCATGATCATGTCGAAGAGCTGCAGCGAGCCGACGACGGCGAAGAAGATTGAAAGGCGCAGGGTGGAGCCGAGGAGCGGCAGCGTGACGTAGCGGAATTTCTGCCAGCCGGTGGCGCCGTCGATCTCGGCCGCCTCCAGCACGCTCTTGTCGACCGATTGCAGGCCGGCGATGAACAGCATCATGTGGAAGCCGAAATATTTCCAGACGATGACCCCGAGGATGGCATAGATCGCCAGCTCCTTGTCGGCGAGCACGTAAGGATTGGCGAAACCGAAGAAGTTGGAAATGGCGGCAAACAGGCCGTAGTCGCCATCATAGACAAAGCGCCAGATAAGGCCTGCGGCAACGTCGGCCAGCACATAGGGCAGGAAGAAGATCAGGCGGTAAGCGACGACGCCGGGAATGCGGTGGGCCAGCATGGTGGCCAGCCAGATGGCGAGCGGCACCTGGATGCAGATCGAGATGACGATGATCAGGCCGTTATTGACGAGCGCCTGGGTAAACGCCGCGTTGCGGAACAGGACCTGGAAATTGCGGAGGGCGATGAACTCTGTCGGCGTGCCGTAACCGTTCCACTTATAGAGGCTGTACCAGGCCGCCTCGCCCATCGGCATGATGACGAAGAGCGTGAAGAGCAGCAGCGCCGGTGGCAGAAACAGCAACAGCACGGTCAGGCGGTCTTGGGCGACCGAGCTCTTCCGGTTTGCGACTCGTCTTGCCGGCCTTGCGGCGCTCGGTGTCGATAGGACTGAGATATTGGCCATGGTTCCTGCTTTCGCATCTCGTCGGCAGCGGTGCCGGCGCTCCCGATTGGCAGGAGCGCCGGAAGGTTCTGCTGGCGCTGGTTATTGTTCCAGTTCGAAAGCATCCTGGATCATCTGGGCGCCGTCCTTGGAATTCATCTGTCCGGAGACGATTTCCACCGAGACGTCGTTGACGACACGGCCGACGGCCGCACCGAGATCCTGGTCGAAGAAGTTCTGATGCCAGGTCGAACCCGCAAGCTGTTTGGCCGATTCGGCGAGCAGCGGGTTGACGACACCGTCATCGGCGCCGACGGCGACAGGCAGGAGCATCCCGGCCTTGGCCATGGCCCGCTCGTTGTCCGCATTCGTCAGGAAAGCGAGGAAATCGATCGCTTCCTTGGAGGCCTTCTTGGTGAGCGCCCAGCCGTTCAGGCCACCAAGCGTATCGGTGGGCTTTCCGGCGCCGCCTTCAACCGTCGGGAAGACGAAACGGCCGATATTGTCGGGCGAAAGCCCCTTGCCGTCGCCGGCATTCTTGCGCTGGTTGGCCTCGGTCGCCTCGAAGCCGAGGATCATCGCCGCCTTGCCGTCGCCGAAAACGCCGAGCGTCTGCGGCCAGGTTGCGCCGAGATAGCCGGGCTGGAAAGGTTCGAGCTTGCCGAGCTCGGCGAGATCTTCGCCGGCCTTGATGATGGCCGGATCGAGGAAGCCTTCGCCCTCGCCCTTCTTGGCCGCGTCAAAGACCTTCTGGCCGCCTTCGCGCATGACGAGATAGCTCCAGTAGAAGTGGATCGGCCATTTCTCGCCGCCGCCGCCGGCGATCGGCACGATACCGGCCGCCTTGATCTTCTTCACCGCCTCAAGAAAATCGGTCCAGGTCTTGATGTCCTCGGCCTTGACGCCTGCCTTGGCAAACAGCGCCTTGTTATAGAAGAAGCTCACCAAGCCGACCTTGTAAGGGATCGCCCAGGTCTTGCCGTCGAAGGTCAGCCCGTCGACCGAGGCGGGCGTATAGGCCTTGCGCAGCTTGCCGCCATCGGCATCGAGTGCTGCCGTCACATCCTGCAGCGCGCCGGTCTCGGACTGCTGCTTCAGGACGCCGCCGCCCCAGCTGAAAAAGAAATCCGGCACGTCGTCAGACTGCAGCAGCGTGGGAAGCTTGGCCTTGAAGGCCTCGTTTTCGAGAAACTGCATCTGGATGTCGACGTCGGGATGTTGGGCTTCGTATTTCTTGACGATGTCTTCCCAGGCGGCGACGTTCTTCGGATCGGTTTCAAGATGCAGCCACTTGACCACCGTCGCCGCCGAGGCGGACCCGGCTCCGGCCAGCAACATGCCGGCTGCCGCGGCCATGGATGCGATGCGCCTGCCGCCGAAAGCGGCGTTCTTCAGCATAAAATTCATGATTTTCCTCCCAGGGGACCTATCCTCACAATTTTTCCCCAATGCGGATTAATTCAGCGGACCTTTTGCCGGATGTCAACCCAACGCGTCAATTTTTGCCAAATTCGCTTGACAGCTCCGTGGAATTGCCTGCTATTTAATTCGTAACCCGTTATAAATATTGGCTTCAGCCAACCAAACGACTGCCGGCACATTTTCATGAAGACTGCAGATCCAGAATTGATGCGCGCGATCAATCGCTTGAACGTGCTCGATACCATCCGGCGCCATGGCCCGATCTCGCGCATCGAAATCAGCGAGCGGACGGAGCTGTCGACGACAACCGTCTCGGCCATCACCGCCTCGCTGCTCGATGACGGGCTGATCCTGCCGCGGCATGAGGGCGATATCCGCAATGAGGCGGTGCGCGGCAGGCCGCGCGTGGCGCTGGAGCTCAATCCCGACGCCGCCCGCGTCGTCGGCGGCAAGATCGCCGCCAGCCGCATGGTGTTCGTCGTCACCAATTTCCGCGGCGACGTGCTGTCGAAGCTGGCTTTGCCGATCCGCATCGACCGGCAGCCGATCGGCGTCATCGCCGACCTCGTCGAGGACGGCGTCCGTCGCTGCGTCGTCGATGCCGGCCTGTCGCTCGAAGATATCGACAGCATCTGCCTCGGCTTTCCCGGCGTTATCGAGCACCGCACCGGTTACATCAGAAGCAGCCCGATCTTTCGCGACATCAATGTCGATTTCGCCGCCGAGATGTCGACGCGGCTGTCGACGCCGACCATCGTCGAAAGCGACGCCCACGCCATCACGCTCGGCCACCACTGGTTCGGGAAGGCCCGCGATCTTGAGGACATGGTGCTGATTTCGCTGGAACAGACGCTCGGCCTCGGCGTGCTGCACGGCAACCGCCTGTTTCGCGGCGCCGGCGGTCTCAGCCATAACCTCGGCGATCTTGTCCTCGGCATGGGACCGAACGGCGTAGTGCGGCTCTTCAGTCAGGCCGGCGAAAGCGCCATCCTCAGCGAACATCAGACCGACGGGCGTTTTGCCGAAGCCATCCGCCTCGGGCGCGGCATGACCCATGCCCAGGCGCTGATCAAGGCCGACGACGACCGGCTGATCGCCTCTGCCATCCGCGCCGGCGAAGCTGTCGGCTTGACGATTGCCAATATCGTCACGCTTTTTGCGCCGCCGCGGGTCATTCTCGTTGGCTCCAGCCTGGCGCTCGGCGACCCCTTCTTGAACAGCCTGCGCGACGCCTATGCGCTTGCCATTCCGCCCTCGCTCAAGGGGGTAAGCGAACTCGTCTTCGACGATTCAAGCGATGATTTCTGGGCGCAGGGTGCCGCAGCCGTGGCGCTCTACGAACTCTACGAATCGCCCTGGAGCACCACCGGGCCGGCGCTCTGAGGAGCGCATACTCAAGATCAAATGGAGGAATTCATGGACAAAGTCGGTATCGGCATCATCGGATGCGGCAATATTTCAGGCGCCTATCTCACGGCGATGGCATCCTTTCCCATTCTCGATATCCGCGGCGTCGCCGATCTCAACCGGGAACTGGCAGAGGCGAAGGCTGCCGAATTCAACGTGCCCGTCAAGTCCGTCGAGGAACTCCTCGCCGATCCCAAGGTCGAAATCATCGTCAATCTGACCATCCCGAAAGCCCATGTCGCCGTCGCGCTGCAGGCGCTCGATGCCGGCAAGCATACCTATTCGGAAAAGCCGCTCGGGATTAATTTCGCGGAAGGGAAAAAATTGGCGGAGGCGGCCAAGGCGCGGAATCTGCGCATCGGTGCGGCGCCCGACACCTTCCTCGGCGGCGGCCACCAGACAGCCCGCGCCCTGATCGACCAGGGTGTCATCGGCCAGCCGGTCGGCGGCTCGGCAAGCTTCATGTGCCCGGGGCATGAGCGCTGGCATCCGAACCCGGCCTTCTATTACGAAGTCGGCGGCGGGCCGATGCTCGATATGGGCCCCTACTACATTACCGATCTCGTCAATCTTCTCGGGCCGGTATCGCAGGTCGCCGGCTTTGCGACGACGCCGCGGGCCGAACGGCTGATTACAAGCGAACCGCGCAATGGCGAGCGAATTCCGGTGCATGTGCCGACTCATGTCGCCGGCATGATGGCTTTTGCCAACGGCGCGGTCGTCCAGATCGCCATGAGCTTCGACGTCGCCGGCCATAAGCATGTGCCGCTCGAAGTCTACGGAACCGAGGGCACGCTTATTGTCCCCGATCCGAACAAGTTTGCCGGCCCTGTCGAATATCTGAAGAAGGGCGGCGCCTTCGAGGACCAGCCGGTGACCGCGCCCTATGCCGACGGAAATTATCGCTCTCTCGGCGTCGCCGACATGGCGCATGCGATCCGCTCGAACCGGCCGCACCGCGCCAATGGTGATCTGGCGCTGCATGTGCTTGAAGTCATGGAAGCCTTCCATACGGCGTCCGAGACCGGCCGGACGGTGACGATATCAACGGCGGTCGAACGCCCTGCCCCCTTGTCCGATTCGATCGTCGACGGACGGCTGGCGAAATAGTTTCAGGAGGAAAGAGAATGCGTGAAGCACTGATCGTCTGGGGTGGCTGGAGCGGACACGAGCCGCAGGAATGCGCCGAAATCATCAAGACCATGCTCGAGGAAGACGGCTTCAAGGTCTATCTCGAACACGGCACCGAGGCGCTTGCCGACCCTTCGGTCCATGATCTCAGCCTCGTCGTGCCGATCATGACGATGTCGAAGATCGAAAAGGAGGAGGTCAAGAACCTCGCCGCCGCGATCGAAAGCGGCGTCGGCATCGCCGGTTACCATGGCGGCGCCGGCGATGCCTTCCGCGACTCCGTCGACTATCAGTTCATCATCGGCGGCCAGTGGGTGGCCCATCCCGGCAACATCATCGACTACACCGTCAACATCACCCGCCCCGACGATCCACTGATGGAGGGGATTGCCGACTTCCCCTATAGGTCAGAGCAATATTACATGCATGTCGACCCCTCGAACGAGGTCCTGGCGACGACCAGGTTTAGCGGCGAACACGCCTACTGGATCGACGGCGTCGTCATGCCGGTCGTCTGGAAGCGCAAATACGGCAAGGGGCGCGTGTTCTATTCCTCGCTCGGCCACCAGGCCAAGGAGTTCGACGTGCCCGAGATGAAGACCATCTTCCGCCGCGGCGCCAATTGGGCGGCGCGGTGAGATAGGGCTGTTCGGTTCGTGGGTTTGGCCTGCCCCTCATCCGGCTGCCGCCACCTTCTCCCCGCTTGCGGGGCGAAGGGACCATGCCGCAACCTCCCCATTCCTCTCCGACCTCTTGCGAAGCAGGTCCCCTCGCCCCGTTAACGGGGAGAAGGCTAGGGTGAGGGCAAGCGGCGATCTCAGCGCAAAATCAACGCCGTACCATAAAGTCCTAATGCAAAAACCGTATGCGCCAGCAGATTGAAACACCGCACCTTCATAGGCTTTGGATGTTTCGAAGCAGCCCAGCCTAGGCCGAGGCCCGGCTGCAGCAGGAACCACCCTGCCCCGACGGTGACGATGCCGAAGATCCAGGCGGGAAGAAATGTCGGTGCGGCGAACCATCCCTCTCCCATAATGAGCGCAAAGATCACCCCATAGAGGATGCCGACGACGTAATGGCTGATCCAGCCGAGAGCGAGTTCATTCGCGTAAGGCGCAGCATCGGCAATGCTGTCATGAAAGACCTTGCCGCGGCCGAGATGCCAGAACCAGCGGCCGACCGGCGCCCAATTGGCGGGCGGCTGACCGAAGAACTTGGCAAGCACAATTGCCCAGAGGTCCATGAGGATGGTTGCGCCGGCGCCGATCGCCAGACCGCGCCATAAAATATCGAACATCGGGAATCACCGGAGAGCGTTTTGATAGAGGCGCCAGAGAACCATTGCAAAGGCGCTTGCGCAATGGTTTCGGCATGACATTCGCCGAGACATTGCGGCCAAGAGGCGCCGTCGATGGGGCAGCTGCTCCATCATCCGCAAAAAGGCATCGGTGCGGCCGCAAATTGATGCTTTTCGCAGGTAGCGTTATTCCCTACTCACTGTCTCGAGCGGTAATGAGAGGCGAACGGTATGACAGTGCCATTTTACTGGAACGAACTTGTCAGCGACGACTTCGCGGGATTGTCTGCGGACACCACGATCGCCATCCTGCCGATCGCCTCGACCGAGCAGCACGGGCCGCATCTACCTGTTGCTACCGACGTCGCGATCGCAACCGGCATGCTTGCCGAGTTGCGGAAGCAGAAGCCCGCCGATCTCGATTGCCTGGTGCTTCCGACGCAGGAAATCGGCAAGGCCAATGAACATATTTACGGGCCGGGAACCTTGTCGCTTGGCGCCGAACTGCTCATTCCGGTCTGGACCGCGATCGGCGCAAAGGTTGCCGAAGCAGGCATCCGCAAAATGGTGATCGTCAATTCGCATGGCGGCAATGTCGATATCATGAGCATCGTGGCGCGTGAGCTGCGCGTGCGCTACGCGATGGCCGTCGTCTCCACGCAATGGGGCCGCTTCGGCCATCCGGACGGCATGATCGGCGACCATGAGCTGAAATACGGCATCCATGGCGGCGAGGTGGAAACCTCGCTGATGCTGTATTTCCGACCTGATCTGGTGCGAATGGAGAAGGCGCAGAATTTCACCTCCAAGGCGGAATGGATGCGCGACCAATCGAAATACCTTCAGCCGCTGCCGCCGCATTCGCTCGCCTGGATCGCGCACGACCTCAATCCCAACGGCGTCGTCGGCGACGCGTCGCTCGGGACGTCAGAAAAGGGCGAAGCAATCTGCCGCCATCAGGTCAGGGGCTTCATCGAGCTGCTCTACGACCTGAAGCGTTACCCGCTTTCCAATCTCTACTCGAAGTAAGGCGAGCGGTGGCTCACATCGCCGCGGAAGCATAGGCCGCGATGTGACCCTTGGCCTGCAGCTCCTGCACCAGGCCGGCCAGTTCGGCCAGGAGGTACTCAACAAACAGGCTGGTGGCGGAATCAAGCGGCGCGCGGGCGCGGGCAAAAAGCTTCATCGGCTGATGGCGCGCATGCGGCTCAGCGATCGGCCGGAAGACCAGTTCGCCCTGCCGGCATTCGGTGATGACATCAAGCGGGTTCAGGATCGTCAGCCCCGCCCCCGATTTGACCAGTTTCTTCAGCATCTCCGAGGCATTGGTTTCGAGCACCGGTTCGACATGCACGTCGAGGCGTGCCAGGGCCAGATTGATCACGTCGCGCAGGCTGGTCCCCTGCTGCGCCAGCACCAGGCGCTCCTGGACGATATCGGCAAGGTTGATCGGACCGGGGCCGATCAGATGATGGCCGGGCGGCAGGACCACGCCGATCGGTATGTCGAAATTGCCGAGGGTGCGGATGCCGGGCGTTGCCGGAATATTGAAGCCGAGCCCAATATCCACCTCACCTGAAAGCACCGGGTTAACCGTCATCGTGCCGGCGTCGTTGCGCAATTGCATGAAGACGCGCGGATGTTCCGACTGGAACCGCGCGATGATCTCAGGCAGCGGCCCGGCCGCAAGGCCGACCGTCGTCACCAGCCGCACCTTGCCCGCCTGCTGCATCTTCAGGCTGCGAATGCGCCCCTCCAGCCGCTCGTAATTCTTCAGCACCTCGCGGATATGTTCGATGCAGAGCTCGCCGGCGGCGGTCAGGCGCAGCCCGCGCGGCAGGCGCTCGAACAGCGGCGCGCCCATTTCCTCCTCCAGTGCGAGAATTTGCCGGTTGATCGCCGAAGACGCCACATTCAACCGTGCCGCTGCCTTGCGGATCGAGCCCGATCGCGCGATCTCGTTGATATAGAGAAGCTTTCTGGAGTGCAGCATCAGGACCTCGTTGCACAAAAATTAAGCACGCAGCGTAAATTAGGCACAGGCTTTGGGTGAGATGCCGAAAAGGCATCGTTGCGCACGAAATTTGATGCTTTTCAAAGAGCAAAGCAACCGCTCCTATGAAGAAAATCCGACGTCATCGCAGACGCCGAGAACTCCGAAGGGGAACGCTGATCATGCCCAATGTACTGAAGAATACGGTTTCCGCACTCATCGGCCTTGGCGGCACGTTCGCCGCCGCCGTCTCGGCCCATGGCGCCGACAAGGTAAGCTACGGCACCAACTGGCTGGCGCAGGCCGAGCATGGCGGCTTCTACCAGGCCGTGGCCGATGGCACCTATGCCAAATACGGCCTCGACGTCACCATCGTGCAGGGCGGTCCGAACGCCGCCAACAGCGCGCTTCTGATCTCCGGCAAGATCGATTTCTACATGGGTGGGCCGCAGGGCGAGATCTCGGCCGTCGAGCAGGGTATTCCGCTCGTCGATGTCGCGGCAATCTTTCAGAAGGATCCGCAGGTGCTGATTGCACATCCCGATGCCGGCATCGAGAAGTTTGAAGATCTCGCGAAGCTCAAGACTCTGTTCCTCGGCAAGGACGGCTATCTCACCTATTTCGAGTGGATGAAGGCGAACTTCAAAGGCTTCAGGGACGAGCAGTACAAGCCCTACAATTTCAGCCCGGCGCCCTTCCTTGCCGACAAGGATTCGGCGCAGCAGGGCTACCTTACCTCGGAACCCTACGAGATCCAGAAGCAGGCCGGATTCGAACCGAAAGTCTTCCTGCTCGCAGACAACGGCTACTCTCCCTATTCGACGATGATCACCACCACACAAGCGATGATCGACAGTAAGCCGGATGTCGTCCAGCGCTTCGTCGATGCCTCGATCGAAGGCTGGTACCACTATCTCTATGGCGACAACGCGAAGGCCAATGAGCTGATCAAGAAAGACAATCCCGAAATGACGGATGGTCAGATCGCCTACTCCATCGCCAAGATGAAGGAATACGGCATCATTGAATCCGGCGACAGCCTCGACAAGGGCATCGGCTGCCTGACCGAGGCGCATTACAAGGCCTTCTTCGACGAAATGGTAGCGATCAAGGTGTTCAAGCCGGAGACGGATTACACCAAGGCCTTCACGACGAAATTCGTCTGCAAAGGCACCGGAATGGCGATGAAGAAGTAAGCCGCAGACGCCGCCTGCGATCCGCCGCCAACACGGCGGATCACTCCCCTGCATGAACGAGACAGGCAATGCCCCCAGCAGAAGCTCAGGCCCTATCACCGAAAGAGATGCGCAAGCGGCCGCTGGTCGTCATGCAATCGGTTTCGAAAGTCTTCTCCAGCGGAACCGTAGCCCTTTCGAACATGTCGCTGACCGTGGAAAGCGGTGAGTTCATCAGTCTGCTCGGTCCGTCCGGCTGCGGCAAATCCACCGCGCTGCGCATCATTGCCGGCCTCGGCAATGTGACCTCGGGCGCGATCGACTGGCCGAGTTCGCGCATCAACTCCAAGGGTCTCCCTGAGGGCGATATCAGCTTCGTCTTTCAGGAGCCGACGCTGATGCCCTGGAAGACCGTCTTCGATAACGTCCATCTGCCGCTGAAGCTGAAACATGTTTCGAAGGCTGCGGCGCACGATCGGATCCTGGAGACGTTGAGCACCGTCGGGCTTCAAGATTTCGCCACCGCCTATCCCCGCGAACTCTCCGGCGGCATGAAGATGCGTGTGTCGATCGCCCGGGCGCTCGTGACCAGGCCGAAGCTCCTGTTGATGGATGAGCCCTTCGCAGCACTTGATGAGATCACCCGCCAGAGGCTGAACGACGACGTGCTGCGGCTCTGGAAGGTGACCGGCATCACCGTCATCTTCGTCACTCATTCAGTCTTCGAATCCGCCTATCTCTCGAACCGCATCGTCGTGATGAAGGCAAGGCCCGGGCGCGTTCATGCCGATCTGCCGCTGACGACCAGCCTTGAACGCGATGCCCATTACCGCACTTCGGAAGAATACCGCAGAGCTTGCGAGACGGTCTCGCATTCGCTGATCGGCGCGATCAACGCGGTGGAGGACCATCGATGAGTGACGAACCGGCCGCAGCGCCGCTGCTTGTCAAAACCACTGCAAGCGCCCGGAGCCGCGATCTGGCGTTGCGCATCTTGATCCCCCTGCTGGTGATCGCGGCGCTGATCCTGATCTGGTCTGCCTATGTCAGACTGTCCGGCGTGCCGCCCTATATCCTGCCGGGCCCGGCCGCGGTCGCAAGTGCCTTCGTGACCGATTGGGGCACGCTTGCCCCTGCCCTCTGGGTCACCACCAAGATCACGCTGGTATCGCTGATGCTGGCGCTCGTCGGCGGCGTCGGCTTTGCGATCTTCCTCGTGCAATCGCGCTGGATAGAACTCGCCTTCTATCCGCTCGCGGTCATTCTTCAAGTCACCCCGATCGTGGCGATCTCACCGCTGATCCTGATCTATGCGCCGTCGACGCAGGTGGCGCTTCTCATCTGCGCCTTCCTCGTTGCCTTTTTCCCGATCCTTTCGAATATGGTGCAGGGGCTGAAAAGCGTCGACCATAATCTCATCAACCTGTTCGAGCTCTACGGCGCCTCGCGCTGGCAGACGCTGTTCTTTCTCAAGCTGCCGGCCGCCCAACCCTATTTCATGACCGGTCTCAGGATCGGCGGCGGCCTGGCGTTGATTGCAGCCGTCGTCGCCGAGTTTGCCGCGGGCTCGGCGGGCGCCGGCTCTGGCCTCGCCTTCCGGCTCCTCGAAGCGCAATACCGGCTCAATATTCCGCGCCTCTTTGCGGCGCTGCTGATGCTCTCGCTGCTCGGCGTGGCGATCTTCGCCGTCACCTCCTTCATTTCGTGGCTTGCCCTGCACCGCTGGCACGAGAGCAGCCTGAAACGGGAAAACTGATGACCTATTCCTTCATTTCACCACCCAATGCCGGCCGCTTCGTGCTGAGCAATGCGACTCTGCCTGCAGCTGCCGTCACCGGTTATGACGCATCTGCCGTCGAGGGGCTCGTGCGGGCCGATATCGTCATCGCCGACGGTGTGATTTCCGCCCTGTTGCCGCCCGGCGGAGCGCCCGCCGAAATTGCGAAATCCGACCTCAAGGAAGGCATGGTCTGGCCCTGCTTCGCCGACATGCATACGCATCTCGACAAGGGCCACATCTGGCCGCGCAACGCCAATCCGGACGGCACGTTCCCGGGGGCATTGGAGGCCGTGCGCGCAGACCGCGAGGCAAACTGGTCGGCCGCCGACGTCAAGAAGCGCATGGAGTTCTCCCTGCGCTGCGCCTACGCACACGGCACCAGCCTCATTCGAACCCATCTCGATTCCCTTGCGCCGCAGCACCGCATTTCATTCGAGGTCTTTGCCGAAATGCGCGATGTCTGGAAGGACAGGATCGCCTTACAGGCGGTGGCGCTGTTTCCGATGGAAAACATGGCGGACGCCGCCTATTTCGCCGATCTCGTCACTGTGGTCCACGAAAAGGGCGGGCTGATCGGCGGCGTCACCCGGATGAGCGGCGATCTCGACAACCAGCTCGACATGCTGTTCAGGGCTGCGGCTGATAATGGCCTCGATGTCGACCTTCATGTCGACGAGACCGACGATCCGGCTGCGGAAACCCTGAAGGCGATCGCGCAAGCCGTGCTGCGCAACCGCTTCGGCGGCAAGGTGACGGCCGGCCATTGCTGCTCGCTCGCCCGCCAGGACGAGGAGACGGCAAAACGCACGGTCGATCTCGTCGCAGAGGCCCGTCTCGCCATCGTCTCGCTGCCGATGTGCAACACGTATCTGCAGGACCGCTATTCCGGCCGCACACCGCGCTGGCGCGGCGTCACACTTTTCCACGAACTGGCGGCAGCCGGCGTCGCAACGGCAGTCGCCTCCGACAATACCCGCGACCCCTTTTATGCCTATGGCGATCTCGACCCGGTGGAAGTGTTCCGCGAGGCGGTCCGCATCCTGCATCTCGACCATCCGCTGGATACGGCCGCACGGGTTGTCACCACCTCGCCGGCCGATATTCTCGGCCGACCGGATATGGGGCGCATCGCCGTCGGCACTGCAGCCGATCTCGTGCTCTTCAGCGCCAGGCGCTGGAGCGAATTTCTTTCCCGTCCGCAGTCCGACCGCGTCGTCCTTCGACGCGGCAAGGTGATCGACCGCAGCCTGCCGGACTATCGTGAACTCGACAGCGTCGTTGGAGCCTGACATGCCGGATTATCAGACGATCAAAAAGGAACTCGAAGGCATCGCCATAGAAGACAATCCGGCGCTGGTGCGCCAGAAGAGCCGTGATTTCTACTGGTATTCGCCGATCCTGAAGGCGCAGCTCGACAATGTGACGGCCGATCTCGTCGTCACGCCGAAAAACGAAGAAGAGGTCATCCGGACGCTGAAGGTCGCCTTCGCGCATGGCGTGCCGGTCACGCCGCGCGGCGGCGGCACCGGCAATTACGGCCAGGCGATGCCGCTTTCCGGCGGGATCGTGCTGAACCTTGCCGCCATGGACAAGATCAAGGAAATTCATCCCGGCCGGGTGATCTGCGAGCCGGGAATCATCATCGCCCAGCTCGACAAGCAGACCAAAGCTCATTCCGGCCAGGAACTGCGGTTCCATCCCTCGACGGCGCAGATGGCGACCGTCGGTGGCTTCATCGCCGGCGGCTCCGGCGGCGTCGGCTCGATCACCTGGGGCGGCTTGCGCGATCTCGGCAATATTCTGCGCCTGCGCGTCGTCACCATGGAGGCCGAGCCGCGCGTGCTCGATCTCACCGGCTGGGATCTGCAAAAGGTCAGCCATGCCTACGGCACCAACGGCGTCATCACCGAGATCGAAATGCCGCTGGCGCCCGCCTATGATTGGGTCGATGTTCTCGTCGGCTATGACGACTTCATGGCCTGCGTGCGCTTCTCCGATGCGCTTGCCAAATGCAACGGCATCCTCGTCAAGGAGATCGCCCCGATCGCCGCGCCGATCCCGTACGACTATTTCACCCGCCACAAGCCCTATATCCGCAAGGGGCAGTCGGTGGTAGTGCTGATGATCGCGCCGCATGCGATGGATGCCTTCCTCGCCTTCACCTCGGCCCACAAGGGCGAAGTGATCTTCCGCTCCGACAAGGTCGAGAGCATGAAGGGCATTCCGCATGCCTATGAACTTGCCTGGAACCACACCACGTTGCGGGCGCTGAAGGTCGATCCTGGATTCACCTATCTGCAGGTTCAGTACCCGGGGCCGGATCACGTGGCCAAGGTTGCAAAGATGGTGGAGATCTTCGGCGACGAGGTTCCCGGCCATCTCGAATTCATCAAATTCGACGGGCAGATCCAGTGCTCCGGCCTTCCGCTGGTGCGCTATACCACGGAGGAGCGCCTTGAAGAAATCATCCGGATCCACCAGGATCACGGCTGCCCGATCTTCAACCCGCACCGCTACACGCTCGAGGAAGGCGGCATGAAGCGCACCGACAAGGTACAGCTTGCCTTCAAGCACGAAACCGATCCGAAAGGTCTTCTGAATCCCGGCAAGATGATCGCCTGGGAGAACCCGGACTTCGATTTCAATGCCGGCAAGAACTATCTCTTCCCCGGCCTTGCGGGCCTCATGGAGGCCTCATGAGGGTGCTCGTGCTGCATTCGCATCCGGTGGAGGAAAGCTACGGCAAAGCGCTCTATAAGCAGACGCTGGAAAGCCTGCGCAAAGCCGGCCATGAAGTGGACGGATGCGATCTCTACGCCGAGAATTTCGATCCCGTTCTCTCCCGGCATGACCGGCTCGCCTATCACGACTACCCCGACAATATCGCGCTGGTGAAACCCTATGTCGAGCGGCTGAAACGGGCGCAAGGGCTGGTCCTGGTCACGCCGGTTTGGAATTTCGGCTTCCCGGCGATATTGAAAGGTTATTTCGATCGCGTCTGGCTTCCAGGCGTTTCCTTCGAACTGATCGACGGCAAGGTGGAATCGCGGCTGCGCCATATCGGCAAGCTCGCCGCCGTGCTGACTTATGGCGCGACGCCGTTCCGCGCCTTCGTGGCTGGCAACCCGCCGAGGAAGATCGTCAAGCGCGTGCTGCGAGCACAGATCAACCCGCTGCGGCCGGTCACCTTTCTTGCCCATTACGACATGAATAATTGTACCGAGGAAACGCGGACACGGTTTCTGCAGAAGGTGAAGAGCGCGATGGAGCGTTTCTGAGCATGCGGAAGGACTGTCCGCCGAAACACCTGGTTCAGGCAGGGATTTCCGATGAAGAAGGTTTTTAACCCGATCTCCGTCCGCCGCCCATTCGGGCATTACAATCACGGGCTGCTGGTGCCGCCGGGCGCCTCCCTGCTCGTGACCTCGGGCCAGCTCGGCATCGCCCCCAACGAGGCGGTACCGGAGGATATCGGCGCACAGGCGGAACTCTGCTTCGAAGCCATCAAGGCAATTCTCGCCGAGGCCGAGATGAGTTTTGCCGACGTTATCCGCATCTCCGCCTTCGTGACGAAGCGAGAGGATTTCCCAGCCTACATGGCCGTGCGTGATCGTTACACGCTCGATCCGAAGCCGGCCTCGACGCTGATCATCGTCGGCGGCTTCACCCGCCCGGAATTCCTCGTGGAAGTCGAAGTCACGGCCGCCAAGGTGTTTTGCTGAAGCGAGCCGAACGCCTGCCTCCCCGTCAGTCGCTGCTTCAGTTGCCTGCGCCCGATTGCCTAAAGCGCGTCGCGCTCGTAACGCGGCGTCCAGCCGCGCGCCATGCCGCGGCTCATCACTCGTTCGGCCAGCGCCAGTTGCCGGCGCAGATGCTTGCAGTCGTCGAGCAGCGAACGGATCGCCGCCTTGGCATCATCGTCATGCCAGGCGAGCACGGCTTCCACTTCCCAAGCATCATCGGGTTCCAACTGATCAGGCTTGGCCTGACGGGATTTCAAAATCGGCCGCATCAGTTCAGCGCCAGCGGCAATTGGACCGGGCGCGGCAGAGGCGGCAGCGGACGGCTGAGTTCCACCTTTTTCTGCCAAGCGGCGCGGCGCTGCTGATCCCGCTCGCGGGCGGCGCGAGAGGCTTCGACGAGGGCAAGGGCGTCGGCGATCACCTGTTCCGCATGTGTCATGACCATCTCCAATGTTCCTGTTTTGTTCTAATTTAGACTTTTAGCTGAAGAAGTCAAGTGCGACGACGAGCGTGTCTTGGAAACGGGAACTAGGATGCGCCGCTGGTCAGAATGCGGCCGCTGGTCAGTCGGCGGCTTCTATGACGGCGATGCCCGCCTCCTGCGCAGCCCTGATGAAGACGGCGCGCACATGATCCGGCGAGAGATCGCCGGTAATCGCATCCAGGCAGGCCTTGACCGCTTCGAAATATTCTTCGCCGTCATCCACCGGCCAGTCACGGAGCAGCGTTCGCGCGGCATCCCACACTGAGTTGATAACGGCATAATGGCCGAGCCCCATGGAGGCCAGGCCTACCGGTCGAAAATTTGCCGTCTGTCTCACTTTGCTACAGCTTTTCCTCATTTCGGCGAGCTAACCGATACTTTGCAATTAGCATGCCGTTGGCAGCGGCCTTCGATCCTTGGCACCATGACCGTGAAAGACACGTCTCTCCCGGCGGGATCCGGCAGGCGGACGCTTGAAACGGGAAACGTCTGAAGCTTCTCGAGGGGTTCCGGAACTCTCGCTATCAGCATTAAACGACCGATTATGGTAAATACCAGACTGAACTCATTACACCCACTCATTAAAATCGCCAATATCCATACATATTCTATCGGACGTGCAGCAACGCCTTGCCTTCTCGAAAGCAACGCCTGGCAACGATCAGGCATTGATTGTCCCGAAGGTGGACGGGAATGAATCCAGATCGTACAATGCCATCTCTTGCACGCGGCGGATCTGGGAGGACGCGCGATGCCTATCTTCATGGACCGGCACTACCTCGAAGGAACGTCAGCCGCCGAGGTTGCCCAGGCGCATCGCATGGATATCGACATTCAGGATCGATACGGCGTCAAGTTTCTGACTTATTGGTTCGACGAGCGGCGCGGTACGGCCTTCTGTCTGGTGGATGCGCCCGATGTCGAAACCGTCCACTGCGTACATCGCGAAGCGCACGGTTTCGTCGCTAATGAGGTCGTCGAGGTGGCTCTGTCGGCTGTCGAGGCCTTTCTCGGTCGCATCAATGACCCCGATCCGGCGCCAGGCCAATCCGCGCCGCGGATGGATCCTGGCCACCGGGCGATCCTGTTTACCGATATTGTCGGCTCGACCGAGATGACGGCGCGCCTCGGCGACCGCATGGGGACGGAGCTGGTCAGGGCGCATGACGCGATCGTGCGCCGGTGCCTCGGCAAAAATTCCGGCCGCGAAGTGAAGCACACCGGCGACGGCATCATGGCCGCCTTCGCGGAGACGACCGCAGCCGTCGAATGCGCCATGGCGATCCAGCAGGAATTCCAGCATTACAACGGCAGCAAGGCCGAGCCGATCCATGTTCGCATCGGGCTCGATTGCGGCGAGCCGGTCGAGGACAGCAACGACCTCTTCGGCTCCACAGTGCAGCTCGCAGCCCGCCTCTGCGCGGCCGCAGCCAGTGACCAGATCCTCGTGTCGGAGAATATATTCCGGGAATTTGGCGCCGGCGACCTCTTTGCCCACGCTACGCGCCGGCGCATCAAGGGATTTTCGAAGCCCGTGCTGGTCTTCCGCTGCGATTGGGCGGGTGCCAGCCTTGGCTAAAGCGCGTCGCGACGGGGGCGACGCGCATAGAGCCGGTGAAATCCGCTGAGACTGTTGCGGCATTCCGCGGCGCCGCGGTCGGTTATGACCGGAGATTCGCAACCGGACGCGCCGCTTATGACGTGGCGGCACGCCAGCTCAGATCGTCGCGAACAGACGTGGCTCTTCAAGCATTGCCGACGTTTCGATCGCCCATCCCCTCGAATTTGGGGCCGCTGTCGAGCATGCCAGACATCTTCAGAAAACGGCGGAAATTCTCGCGCGCGGCGCTGAGAGGAAATGCCCCCTTGGCGGTATCCCTGCACGCCTTCAGCAGAGTGTCATATGCCAGACCTCGCTTGTCCTGCGGCCACTCATCCAGAAAATCGAAGATTTCGTCGAGACTTTTGATCTCGGCGACGAAATGCTGACGATGAAGAAAAACCGGCTCGAACCGAGCTTCCGACATAGTAACCTCCCATTTATATTACTTTTTTATGGAACAATATTACTGAAAATCACCGATTTGTTCAAGGCGAAATCGCGATTAGTTCGCTAGAGAACACTATGAACTTCCTTCCATAATCGCAGAATAGCTCGAGCAGATTATCGGGATTGCAGGATCACGAGGGACGATCGCTCGATCATCGAAGCCATTTCCTATCAGATCAGCGTGATCACTCTCGCCGGTCCTCGCATCTGGTTGTATCGGCATGATAGATTGCCGAGACAAACCTCAGGAGAAGCTTAGATGACCCGATTCCTCACATTGGTCGCAACCGGCGCGATGATCGGTTTGTCCACGCTCATGTCTTCCTGCAACACCTCGCCAGCGAGGCAGGACCGGGAGGATTTTCAGTATCAGCGGGATACTTCGAGGAACCCGGCCTGCGCGGGTGGCTTCAGGCCCAGCAATGCTCGCTCGTGCAGCTATTGAAAGACCGGTTCGCCATTCAGAGGTTTGGCGCATCAGGAGGGCGACATCTTGACGATCGGGCGTTGCGCCTCGACGTGATCCGGCTCTCGACCCTCAGCGCGCACGAATTTTCCCAGTCTCTGAATTGTGTCGTTTTCGAATCACTTTCCGTAGGGTTGTAAATTCCCTCTTGGCAAGGGCGAATTGCTTCGCTACAAAACGCTACCGCTTCAGATCGAACATAAGGGAGGCGTTGAATGACATCAGCAATCATCGAAGCCTTCCCGTGCGGTATGTCCCGACGCTAGGTCATATCCATTCGCGGCTCGCCCCTAGCGCGCGCGATATGCGGTTTTTTCTCCCTACACAGCCCGATTGATCTGACGGGATCACTTCGTCTTCCGCGTGGCTGCCTTTTAACTCTCGATTTTCAGGACCGGTTTCCGATACCGGCCGGGCTGGTTAAAATGACTCGCAAGAAGCTCGATTTCCGCGCCGATGCCTATCGTCACGTGCTCGGCTTTGTTTTTCATCATTGGCGCCACCGTGCTGTTCTGGTGGGCGTTATCATTGTGTTGGTTGCCGCCAGCACGCTTGCCGAGGTCATGGTGCCGGTGTTTTCGGGCCGGATCGTCGATGCCATTGCCGGCGGTAACGCCGCCGACGGTGCGCTCAGCGCCTTCGTCGTCGTCGTGGTGCTCGGCCTCACCAGTGTCGTGCTGCGCTGGTTCATATTCAACGGCATCATCCGGCTGACGCTGCGCATCATGGCCGATGTGGCCAATAACGGTTTCCACAAGGTGCAGCGCTTCTCGACCGACTGGCACGCCAACAGCTTTGCCGGTTCGACGGTGCGTAAGATCACTCGCGGGATGTGGGCGCTCGACTTGCTCAACGACGTGCTGCTGGTCGCGCTGCTGCCGTCAATCGTGATGCTGGTCGGCGCCAGTATGGTGCTCGGCAGCTACTGGCCGGTCATGGGCCTGATCGTGGCTGCAGGGTCGCTGGTCTATATCGGCGTGACTGTAGCGCTTTCCATGGGCTTCGTGTCGCCGGCGGCAAGGCTTGCCAATGCCTGGGACACCAAGCTCGGCGGCGCGCTCGCTGACGCCATCAGCTGCAATTCGGTAGTCAAGGCCTTCGGGGCTGAAAACCGCGAAGAGGCCCGCTTGCGCCACGTGCTGGGCAAATGGGACAGCCGCACGCGGCGGACATGGAAGCGCGGCACCTTGAGCGGCACGATCCAGGGCTTCATGATGGTTTCCATGCAGGCCGGCATTCTGGGAACGGGCCTGGTCATGTGGCGGCAAGGGCTGGCAAGCCCCGGCGACATCACCTTCGTGCTGGCGATGTTCTTCGTTCTGCAAGGTTATCTGCGCAATGTCGGCCAGGACATCCGCAATCTGCAGCGTGCTGTCAACGACATGGAGGAACTGGTGCTGCTCGACAGGATGCCGCTCGGCATCGAAGACAAGCCGCACGCCAAGCCGATCGCGATCGGCGCGGGCGAGATCGTCTTCGATCGCGTCACCTTCCAATATGGCGCTCATCCCGACCCGCTTTACGAGGATTTTTCGGTCACCATAAAACCCGGTGAGCGCGTCGGCCTGGTCGGGCATTCGGGCTCGGGCAAGACGACTTTCGTCAAGCTCATCCAGCGCCTCTATGACGTGAATTCGGGCGCCATTCGCATCGACGGCCAGGAAATCGCCGAGGTCAGGCAATCGAGCCTGCGCGGTCAGCTCGCCATCGTGCAGCAGGAGCCAATCCTGTTCCACCGGACGCTTGCGGAAAATATCGCCTACGGCAGGCCGAACGCCTCGCGGCGCGAGATCGAGCAGGCGGCGAAACAGGCCAATGCACACGGCTTCATCATGAACCTGCCCAAGGGCTATGAGACGATGGTCGGCGAACGCGGCGTCAAGCTGTCGGGCGGCGAGCGACAGCGTGTCGCCATCGCCCGCGCCTTCCTGGCTGATGCCCCGATCCTGATCCTCGACGAGGCGACGTCGAGCCTCGACAGCGAAAGCGAGGTGCAGATCCAGCAGGCTATGGAACGGCTGATGGACGGCCGCACGACGCTTGTCATCGCCCATCGGCTGTCCACGGTGCGGGCGCTGGACCGGCTGCTGGTGTTCGACAAGGGCAGAATCGTCGAAGAAGGCGACCACCAGGCGCTGATCCGGCTCAACGGCGGCATCTATCGCCGGCTGTTCGAACGCCAGGCGCTGGAACTCACCAAGGGGCTGGTGGCGTAACCGCCCTTCTCCTTCGTCATGTGCCTCAGTTGTCCGCTGGCGCCGATGGCTGCCCCTCACCCTAGCCCTCTCCCCGTTCCAACGGGGAGAGGGAACGTGCTAAATGCAACGTCGCATCGGGACGGCGGAGCGCTTCTGTGATCACCTTGAAGGCGGGCGAATTCTGGCGTCGGTCGGGAAAGGACTGACACCAGTCGTGAGGAACCTGCGGCAGGCGCCCCCAAGATCCTCCGGTGCTCACGACAGGGCGAAGATCCTGACCTCTCTGCCGATGCCCTGAAGCTCCGCCATTCGTGAGGCCGACGTGACGCCGCTGTCGCGCAGGATCTCCGAGACATTGGCGTCTTCGACGATCGCCTCAGTCGTCATGATCACATTCGGGTCGGCAAGGCCCTGGACGCGGGAGGCGATATTGACCGTCTGGCCGAAATAGTCCTGCCTGTCGTTCAGGTTGACGGCAAGGCACGGTCCCTCGTGGATGCCGATTTTCAGCAGGAGGTCTTCGCTGCCGTGTTCGGTGTTCAGCCGGCGCATCGCCTCGCGCATCCTGAGCGCCGCCGCCACCGCCCGGTCGGGGCTCGGAAAGGTCGCCATCACCGCATCGCCGATCGTCTTGACGACCGCGCCGGCCTCGGTCGCGACGATCTCGTGAAGGACCCTGAAATGCGCCCGCACCAGATCGAACGCGGCAAGATCGCCGACGCGCTCATAGAGCGCGGTCGAGCCCCTGAGATCGGTGAAGAGGAACGTCAGGCTGGTGATCTTCAGGCGCTGGTCGACATCGAGCGTATCGGTCCTGTAGATATCTCGGAAGCTCTGGTTCGTCAGCAGGCGCTTGGCCGTCAGGAACGGCCGCCTGCGGCCCAGGAGGTCGTGCAGCTCATCGCCGGCAATGCAGACATTCGGCACCACCCGGCGATCCGTGTGGTTCTCGAGAGTGAGCCGCAGCAAGCCCGGACGCAGCGTCACGGTTTCGTTCAGAGCATGCCCGCGGCTGATGACCATCGAGAGGTTCTGGCGTTCGTCGGCGGGTTCCCCCTGCACATCGATGAACTGGGCCGAATGGGTCACCGCATCGAAGATGATGACGAATTGCGCCGGCAGTTGCAGCGACACGAAGGCCTTCTCGCCCGGGGCCAGCTCGATCAGTTCCAGCAGGATGCGGTCGAACCTGGCTTCGAGGTCCTGCGGCAGGTCGACGCCGGAGCTGAAGAAAATCTGTCGGTAATATTCGAGCGGCGGCAGCCGGTCTGGCTCGTGGGCGGCAATCCTGCGCACGCGCGGACTGACCGTGAAGGTGACCTCGACCATCTCGTCGAGGGTCGGTTCGTATCCGGCTGCGCAGAGGGCGCAATGATAGGTATCCTGATTGACCCCTTTAAGGGTTGCGCCGCTGTCCAGGACGCCGCCGCATCCCGGGCAAAGCACATTCCAGGTCATCTCGAATGCACCGATCCGGGCTGCATGCAGAAAGGCCGCGATGGTTTTTTCTGCCTCGAGATGATGCTTGGCGGCGAAGGCGAGCGCATTGATGCGATTGAGATCGCGATCGGCGCCATGCTTGATGACATTTTCGATGCACTCGACCGTCTCAGGGTCAGCCGCCTGTCGCAGGCTGGCAAAAAGCACGTCCATTTCGCTCATCGGACAAGTCTCTGTGCTGACAATACGGCTGATGACGTCAGTCCAGGGATGATAACACGGGACGTTTCCAATAGAAATCGACCGGGGGCCGGATGTCTCGATCGTCCGTTTTGCGGTTGCGCCACCACCTGCGAAAATCGGTGAAACGGCGCACAAAAAGCGAGCTTCACCGCCCCCGCTTCCGCTACAGTCACTCGTTTCGGCCTCTCGGGCCTGGTCGCAAAGGAGAAACGATGGATCGTCTCGTCGGCGCGGATGAAGGAGTTCGATCGGCAGATCGGGTTGACGACGCCGGTCGTGCGGAGGGTCTTGCGCGGGATGTAACCGCCATCAAGATCGGCGACTGTCTGCTGGGTTACAAGGCCGTGCAGCGCCGCATGCGAGGCGGCCGCTGGAACCATTTCCGCGGCCGAATGCGCGAGATCGAAAAATTGATCCGGCATCGTCATGGCGAGATCGTGCCGGGGCGGATGACGCCTTGATCTATGTCGAGGTGATCGCCGGCCTCTCCTTCGTCGAGTTCGGGGAAGGCTTTGTCGAGGTGGTTCTCGGCTGGGCGGCGCGATGGCTGCCCTGGGCCGGGAAAGCCGCCATAGAGGAAATCATCTACGAGCGGACGAAGGTGCGCTTTGCTGCCCTCACCGCCGATGCGCTCGGTCACGCCCTGCATCTGAGCTACGCCGAACGCAGCGCGCTCGACATTCGCACCATCGGCGCCTTCGACGTGCCGAAGGCGAAAAGAGCAAAACTGCAGAAGGAAAAGCGGCGCCAGCGCGAACGAAACCGAAAGGAAGAGCAGCGGCGGGCCGCCGGCGCCGTTTCCAGGGCCGAATATCTCGACAACTCCCTCAGCGCAGCCCGCCCCTGGGAGGCCTTCGGCATCAGCCGCCGCACCTGGGAGCGCCGCGGCAAACCGATGCCGGAGCCAATGCCAGACGGCGTGCCGATTTCGCTGGCCGCTTAGCGCAGCGGCCTTTCTCCTATTAGCGAGGCGGCCCGAACCAGGTGCTCATCGCTGCGTCGAGGCCATTCCCGGATCCCTCGCCCACCCATGCCACGTATCCGTCAGGCCGGATCAGCACCGCAGTCGGCGCCGCAACCGCCCCCAGCGCCGGCAGCTCCCACGGCCCATCATAGCTGGCCTCGACCAGAGGCACGCGGCTTGACCATGGCCCGGTGTCGAGGCTGCCGCGCGAGGCGAGGTTCAACAGCACCGGTCTCGCCTCTCTCAACAGGGTGAAGAGACGCAAGGGGCCGTCCGGCGTGGCCAAATCGAGATCAGGCATGCGGCGGCCGAGCAGCGGATGCCCCTCGCCGAAGTCGTATCGGATGCCAAGTCCGGACATTTCGGCAGCGATCTTCTTGCGCGCCTCCTCCAGCCCAAGCAGTTCCAGCACGACCTCTCTGAGAGCCTCGGTGCGATCATCGGTCCGTTGCAGCGCGACCTGGGCCATCGTCGTGCGCAGCACGCGGGCGGCGACCGGATGGCGCTCCGCGTGATAGGTGTCGAGCAGGGCTTCGGGCGATATGCCCTTCACCACCTGGGCAAGCTTCCAGCCGAGATTGACGGCATCCTGCACACCGGTATTGAGGCCCTGCCCGCCGACCGGCGAATGCACATGCGCGGCATCACCCGCCAGCAGCGCCCTGCCTTTGCGGTAGACCTCCGCCTGGCGCGACATATCGGTGAACCTTGATATCCACTTCAGGCCGTGGATCCCATAATCGGTTCCGCAGGCGGCGATCAGCGCTTGCTTGAGATCGTCAAGCGTCGGCTCGCCTGTGCCCCCGGCAGTCTTTTCCGTGACCATGACATTGATCGGACCTTCGCTGGCGAAGACCACCTTGCCGTCGCGGATTTCATATTCCTCGCGGCCGAAGGCATGCATGCCGAGCGCCGTGCGATGGACGCCGAGCGGCGGCTCCTCCTCCATCTCGGCCTCGGCGAGAATATTGCTGGTCGTCGCGTCCCATCCCGGAAAGGCAATGCCCGCCAGCTTGCGAACCAGGCTGCGGCCGCCATCGCAGCCGACGAGATAGCCTGCGTGCAGCGACGTACCATCGGAGAGTTCGAGGGTGACGCCGGCCTCGTCCTGCTCGAAATCAGTCAGTTCGCGGCCGCGATAGATCGTCACCGGCAGTTCGCCGACCCAGCCGGCGAGGATGCGCTCGATATGCTTCTGCCGCAGGGCCAGCCCATAATTGTGCCGCGTCGGGAAATCGCTGATATCGAGCCGCGTGACCGCAAAGCCAGTGACCTGGGCGATCTGGCCTTCCGCCAGGAACCGATCGACGATGCCGCGCTGGTCGAGAACCTCGAGCGTGCGCGAACTCAGACCGCCGGCACGCGAACCGACGATCTCCTGGTTCTCGCGCCGCTCGACGACGGCGACATCGACACCCGCCAGGGCCAGTTCACCCGCCAGCATCAGCCCCGTCGGCCCTCCTCCCGATATCACGACCGCATGTTCTTTCATCCGCGAACTCCTCTGTTCACACTTCCGAGCGCAAAACCCGCCATAGCGGGCCAACCCGGCGCGTTGACCTTCCCCGATTTCGTGATCCCTGTTCGGGTGCCGATTTCCCCTGTCGCAGGTTGTTCTCCCTATAAATAAAAGCTCTCTAATGGTGGGAAGGACTTGCGACAGAATTTCTGCCTTGCTTCCAAAGCCCTGTTGGTTGCCGCTTGCGCGCTGTTTCGCGGTGGAGCGCGGGCGTTGAAACACGACCGGACCGGGTAGGGCCGGATCCGACAGAGCGCCCATCTTTCACCATTCGTTCCGGAGGACGACCAATCAAAAAGCTGTCGTGGCGCCTCTCACTGCGGAGCTGTCGCCTTTTGCGGAATGGTCTCAGTCGCCTGGACGGCGAAGTCATCCTGCGCGCCGAAAACAGTGTCTTCACCGGTCACGATATGACAAACCACGCCGAGATGAATCTGGTTAAACTGGCGGCGCGGCACCACGACCCTGCTTATCTCGCCGACTGCACGCTCTATACCAGCACTGAGCCCTGTGCGATGTGCTCCGGGGCGATCTACTGGTCGGGCATCGGCCGCATGGTGTTTGCGTGCTCGGAAACGCGGCTCGGCGAGATTGCCGGGATCGGGTTGAATGTACCCAGCCGGGCGGTGTTGCAGACCGGAGCGCGTTCCGTCACGGTGGTTGGCCCGACGAACCTCGAAGACGAAGCCGCTGAAGTCCACCAGGAATTCTGGCCGAAGCATCTGGGCAAGGTTTAGGCCCAGGGCTCATTGATTTGCGCTGGAAGATGACGGCGGCTGCGATGCAGGTGGCCGAGGAGAAGGTGTGGGCGCATCTATCGCAGCGGTTAGCGATGCGCAGCCAGTCCTTGAGCTTCACGAATTCTCTCAGCAAAACAAATCACCCGTCACAGCCTCCTTTTGATGGCGTTCGTGGGCTCGATGCGCGAACTCAGCGGAGAACGAGTGAGACCCGCGCCGCCATAGTGCCGCCATAGAATTCGGCCCAATCATGATCGTATAACAAGCGGATGCGAAGAATGAGATTGCTGGTTCTCCTTGCTGCGGCCCTGTTGCTGATGGCGGTGCATGCCCAAGCCCAAGTTTACGCGCCGTATGATGGATACAATGAATACGACGGCTATGGCTATGATGACCCTTACAGCCCCTATCCCCCTCCTCCATACTACGAGCCAGAACCTGGCTATCGGGAACCCTTTCCAGAACGTCGAGAGCGATCGACGCGCGTTGGAGGAACCATCGTCATCGCCACGCGTGAGCACACCCTTATCTACACGACGTCAGCAGGTGAGCAGTTTGCCTACCCTATCGCCGTCGGCCGCGAAGGCAAACAATGGTACGGGATAACGCGGGTCGTGTCGAAACGACTGCATCCCGAATGGCGGCCAACTGCCAGCATGCGCCAGAAAAATCCAAGGCTCCCAGCGGTGGTCAAACCCGGGCCTGCAAATCCGCTCGGAACGCGCGCGATCTACCTTGCCGACGGACTTCTCCGCATCCACGGCACCAACGATCCCTCCTCCATCGGCACCAATGCATCAAGCGGGTGCTTTCGGATGTACCGCGAGGATGTCGAGGAGCTTTACGATATGGTGCAGCCGGGGACCCGCGTGATCGTCCAGCGGTGACGGAGCCTTCCCGAATTGTTTCATCTGACGTGGGCTTAGGCTCGTCTCACTCCCGGCCACAACACAACCTGTACTATAGCGTACAATCTCGCGAGTGTGTCCTTGTTGCTACAGCCTTTTGTTGAGATGTCGCTATACCCTGTGGTTGCAATCAATGCCATGGGGTACACAAATGAAGTTTACTATCGCCACCGCCTTACTCGCACTTGTCGCCACGACCGCGTTCGCGGCCGATGTCGTTCAGGACGTTCCGACCGCGCCTGTTGCGGCGGCACCCGTCTTCACTTGGTCGGGTCCGTATTTCGGTATCGATGGCGGCGCGGGATGGCTCGACGGTGATTTCAGCGCCGGCGGCCTCAGCGCTTCTGAGGACTTTAACGGTGGTGTCTTCGGCGCATTTGCCGGCTACAACTTCCAGTTCGACAGCATTGTCGTCGGCATCGAGGGCAACCTGGAATACAACTGGAATGAAGAGGAGGCACTGGGGGCAGACGTTGGAACCGATTGGGCGGGCGCTGTTCGCGGTCGTGTCGGTTACGCCTTCGACAAGGCACTCATCTACGGCGCAGCTGGTTGGACTGCCACACGCGGTTACGTCGACGTCCCGGGATTCGACAAGGAAACGGAAACCTTCAACGGCTACACCGTCGGCGCCGGCGTTGACTTTGCCTTTACCAACAACATCTTCGTTCGCGGCGAATATCGCTTCAACGACTTCGGCGAAAAAGATGTCCTGGGTGTTGATGTCGACCTCGACCAGCACGAACTGAAATTCGGCATCGGTGTGAAGTTCTAAAAACAGTCCCTCAGATCGTTAGCATCAGAGCCTCGCCGTGTTTCGGCGGGGCTTTTCAGTGACTCCGAACCAGGTCACGGTTCACGCGCGCCATATGGGGCTAGACTGTGTAGCAGTTAGCCGCGGCGGTCGGAAAACTCGTTACCCTCAGTCGCACTGGCGCCGCTTCGCTTCCGTGTCGGCGCCTTCTCCGAGGGAGTCGTCGGCGCCGTAAATGGAGAAGGAACAGCATGACGCTGAACGGCGATGCGCTGCTGCCCGCAACAGGCCGACGCTATCATCGTGCTGAGCCGTGAGGTTATCGAGAACTAGTCGGCCGAGTCCCAGGCGTGTGAGCCGCCAAGTTCGCCATGCTGTCGCCAAGGCACTCGATGTCGGGGCTTTCGACCGGCTCGTCACTAGCAGCACGCCGTCCTTCACCTCTACAGGTGGCTAGCCCTCCAACCTCACGACCATGTAAGATCGTTTTTATTCATAGTCGTACTCCGTCTTTTTCACGCGTATCCACAAAGAATCTCTAGGTATTTCCTTCGTATTCAAAGCAATCCAAAAATCAGAAACCAATTCTTCATTCGAGAACCTGAACATGTCAGACATTTTACCAATCTTATGCCATCGGAAATGAGGAGAACTCGTCGCCACAGCGCGAATTGCCTCAATATCGCAGGGCCCCTTGGGTAATTTTTGCTGCAAGCGCTTGCTGTAGCCGGAAATATCTGCCTTCTCTCGTGACATCACTGCGTCGATCGCTGCGATGACGCCTGCCATTTCATTGTAGCACCTGCCGGGCTCAACTGTTTGGGTCGAGGCGGTCTGCGTCGCCAAGCTCATGTAAAATGCGACAAGGTATTTCGGAACATTGAACATGCATGATCCCTAAAGGGCTGGCTAACTGTGAGCGATTGACCTGCGGTCCGCAACGGCTTGAAGGCTGACCAAATTTGCGGAAGGGCACCTTCTTTTGAAGGGGGCGAATAAACCCGCCAAGGCAGGCAGCTCATCTGGAGAATTTTTTTGACGCCGACGAAACATCAGGTGGGCTATATTCCGAAGGAATAGCGACTGCCCGAGGTCAGTTATCCTCGTGCTGCAGCGGTGATGTAACTTGGATCTGGGATGCCCGTTGCATTTTGACCTCATGACGATTCCAGAGCGCCAAACACAAGGTCGCCACGATGAAGAAAGCGAGCGCTGCCAGATGGATTTTGCCGATGCGGCGCGCGAAATAGGACGTGGCCTTGGCCTCGACAGCCTGGGCCATGGCCCTATTCCGCCTGTCGCCTTCGAGGAGATGCCGGACTATGCGTCCATGTGACCGATCCTGCGCGCGGAACCGATCATCGTCCTTCGGTTCTGCATTCAACGCATGACGCACAGCGCTAAAGAGCAGGATTACCAGCAACACCCAGAGCATCAGGAAGGACAGGCCAAAAAGCCGTTCGCTGAGGGTGGTCATATCCATCGCAGTCTCCGGGCTACAGAGCGATAATCGCCCCTGCATGATTTCAACCTCGGGGGCGCAACCGTCACTTGGGGTAACCTAAATAAGGATTCACGCGCCATGCCCATCGGGGATTGATGGATCGCGCAGCGGTCGGAGTTCCCCTTTGCGATCGGCTCCTCAACGCATTAAACCGGGTTTTGTTGGAGCGGAAGCGGCGGCTTGAATCGACCCGTTTCTGTCGATGAGCTAGTTCGTGGATTCCAGAAAGCTGCCGCTTAGCACAACAGAGCGATGCCAGCTTCGCGCTACCGGCGCTGTTCCGAGCCAGACAGCCCCTGCGGCGAGGCAGGTTTTCCGCTTATGGGGCTTATGCCGCACTTGGCCTTGGCAGCCTGCCACGCGCGTTGGAAGAAACGGATTTCTGTGGCGATGGTTTCGCGGAACGGATCGGTTTGGTTGAAGTAGTCGCGATCCAGACCGAGCTTTGCACCGTCTGCATCGCCCTTGTAATAGGTGCCGAACAAATGATCCCAGATCGGGAAATAATTGGCGAAATTCTTGTCGTGATGTTCCCGCACTCGGGAGTGATGGACGAAGTGGTCGCGTGGTGACTGGATCACGTATTTGCCAAACCAGCCATGCCAGGGAATGGCACTGTGCTTGACCAGACCAATGGCGTTAAAGGTGATGGTCACGACGGCGAACTCGGCCGTTGGCAGGCCAATAAGCAGCGCCGGAACGACCATAATGGCCATGTTTATGGCCTTCTCCAGCGGATGCTCCCGCGACGAAGTCAGCCCGTTGAACTCTTCCGCTGCGTGGTGAAATTCGTGCAGCCGCCATAGCACGGGCAGCCGGTGCATCAACCTATGCTGCCAATAGCTCAAGAAGTCTGTCAGCACTAGGAACAAGAGGATATGTGCCCAGCCTGGCAACCTCCGGCCAAGGTCCAGGTGGGGGGCATCCTGAGCCGCGCGGGTAATGGCATAGGACAGACCAAAAGATGCGAGCGCTGCAAATAGCGTAATCATTCCCGTCGCCTGAAGGACGAAATAGACGATGTCGGTAATTGTGGATTTGCTGCGTTCGAAGAAAACCCGACGGAACCCGGAATTGCCGAACCCCACATAAGTGAGTTCCACCGCGAAAACCGTCAGAACCAGGCCAATGGAAATGGCGAAACTGAGCGCCATTGCCTTACCATTAAGATAATAAGTATTGTAAAAAAAGCTTCCAAGCTTGTGCAGGCAGTATTCGACCAGCACCATGGCACTGCTCCAAACACGAACCCGTACAGCTTAGTCCTGACGATACGCTTTTGGCAGATTGCTCAAAGGACAATCGGGGCGTCCTTTTTATGTATACCAGTGGTCGAAGTGCAGTCCCGGGAGGCATGCAAGAGGGTAGAGGAGCACTGCGAAAAAATTTCAACTGGCCGAAAGGCTCATAATAAAGAACTATCATGACGGGAACAAAAGGCTATGTACGGTTCGATGCGCGTTAGCATAGGGATCGAGGGTAAGTTGATGCTGTGTCGGGTCACGCTGGATCCTCGCTGAACTCATCGCCTGCGCCACGCTGACGGCCATCGACGGCGACACGCCAAGCGCGATGGGCAAAACATGCGATTGCTGGGGGAAGGCGTTCCATTCGTCAGCGGCATCGACACGCCGGAGATCGGGAGCCACGCAAAGTGCCTCAAGGAACGGAAGCTGGCGTTGATTGCCAAGGGAAGGCTGAAAGAACTTTAGGCTAAAAAGGGATTGCGCGTCGTCTTCAGCGGCGCGGTGGACCGGACGCCATCGCACCGACCGCTCGTCAACATCTATCGACCGAATGGAAAGAGATCGGAGCCAAGATGCTCCGGGAGGGATTCGCCCGGACATGGAGCCCCGCTCAACGAAACGATTGGTGTGATTAATCCACGAAATACTTCGTGTTTGCGATCCTGCTTGATCAGGCGCGCTTCAGCCCTACCCTTCGCTTGCCAGGGAAATGAGGCTGTCATGATCCCATTGCCAATAGCACAGGCGCAGAACGTGCTGAATCACGCCGAAGTGGCCCTTTGCCAGCGGGTCTTCGATCACGTCGTATCGGTGAAGAAGATCACCTCGGACCCGCAGCGCCAGGACCTAGCCTCTCGGATCATTCAGTCCTATCAGCACGGCGTGAAGGATGAGGACAGTTTGTTGAGCCTACTTATCGATGTTCGATCGTAGAACCGGACCACCGACCCCACACCCCCTTCAATCTTGCCGGTCTTTGATCGTCTGGCGACGGATACCCAAGAAGCCGTTCGTACTCGGCTTCCGGAGCGCCGTAACAACCATCGGCAACATCGAGAAGAATCTGGCGGTCCAAAATCTTGACGTTTCCTCGCGTCGACTTGATGGCGCGCATGCCCTCCAGGATATGCAGATGGTCGGTGACCCCGGATCGCCTGACGCCAAGCATCAACGCCAAAAACTCGTGGGTAACAGGCATATCGTCCACGAGAAGACGGTCATGGCACATAAGCAGCCATCTCGCGAGACGCTGGTGCATGCTGTATCGGCCCGCCGCCAATGCCGAGTAAGCCAGTTGCAGCTCCCGCGTGTGGACATAGCGGAGAAACATTAGACGAGTTGCTTCGTCGCGCAGGAGGGGCAGGAAGCGGCTGGTGGGCAGTTCTAGCCCGACCCCTGAAATCTGCATGAAAGCGCGGTTTGGCATCCGATCGACGCCGAGCACCACCGGATATCCGCTCATCCCCTCGTATCCAATCTGACCTACCTCTATGCCTATTCCGTTCGAAGCCGCGGCCACCATTGAAGCCAGACCGCTCTCGATAAAACAAACGTGCTCAATGGCTTGATTAGGTTCAACTTACGAGCGGCGGACTGGAAGATCAACACGCTTCAGGTCTGATGCGATAAAATCAAAGGCCTCCTCTGGAAGCATTCGCAGCAACTTGTTCCTGGTATCTTTCTGCACAATTTTTGTCACAGCGTCGCCTCCGTGTGACTGCGTTGGCATAGTCATTTGCCGATTCAGTCCCGTTCGCCCTCGTAAACGCACGAGCGAGGAAATCGATACGGTTGTAATCCAAATTGCTAATATGCTCCGCCCAGCGGAACCTGCATGTGAAAACTTGGTTCGGCGACAAAATGCAGGGAATGCCAGCTGTAAGCCTGGCCTGTAAAATGCCTCGTTCTCAGTCGCCAACGTGCAGGTGATTGCCAGACGTGGGAGCGACTGGAGATGGGGAGTGCAGGCCGTTGTCGACCTACTATTTTCATATCAAACACGCTGATCACGTCGTGACTGATCCAGACGGTGAGACATTCCTGGACTTGGAAGCAGCAAGAGAAGAGGCCGGTGAAGCTCTCAGAGAGCTCGTTGGCAGGGCCATCCTATCCAATCAGAAAGAACTCCCGCAGGCGATCGAGATTCGAGACGCCCATGGTCAACTGGCTGCCGAAGTTCATATCGATGCGGCGATACCCCAGATCGCGCATCGAAACAGAGGTCGATAGCGCCGCTATCCCAATTATCAGTTGATCTTCAAGGGAATACCGATTGCGTCTGGACCGGTTTTGCGCCGTTCGTCCGTTGCTATCTCGCCCGCTCCTGGGCCGCGTCAGATTCATCCGCGAGGCGGCGCTTGGCGACGGCCTCGATCTAAGTCGATCGGCGGCCGAGGAAGCTCCCGTTTCATATTTGAGCGGCTGGTCAGGGCCAATAGGCAACGTCCTGATCGGCGCATTCCTCCGGGCTCAATTCATTCCCCAACTCGCGCCAGTAGATTGGAGCGATCTTGTCGCAGTAGGTCTTGGGGTCCAGCCCGAACGGCCTGCGGCCCAAGCGGCAGTGGAACCTTATGCGTTGAAAGAACCGTTCGCAGAATTCCTCTTTGGTCATGCAAATAAACTTCGCGGGGCCGAAGATCGTTTCAACTGGAGGTGCAGCAGCGCGGGACCTACCGGGCGGCCCCACACGCGCGATGTTCGGCACGGAGCATCTTCCCGGCCTTGCCGATGAAACGCGCTGACGGCCCCGTGGGCGGCAAGGCGGAGTATGCGGGCGTCATTGCAACCGATGTCGGCGGCGGTCGCAGCGTTCCAATTTGTAACGGTGCCTTCGACCTTTGGACCGACAGTTTTTCCGGCCGCCGGAGCTATCCGCTTATGTTTCTTGGAGTTTTTGGTGAGAGCGTCGGGGTTCGAACCCGAGACCTACTGATTAAAAGTCAGTTGCTCTACCGGCTGAGCTACGCTCTCCCTCTCCGCGGGTGTGAGGCACCCCGGCTGGAAGTGGGCGGAACATAGGCAGGTGACCGATTGCGGTCAACCGAAAAATTCGGCTTTTGCAAAGGTAGGTCACATTTCTCTGGCGCGCAAAGGCAGATTTCTCGCCCACGCAAAAAGGTGATTGGCAATCCCGCGCCTGCGACGCTAGGAACGGGACGCATATTGCAGCCGGAGAGAATGCGTGTCGATTGCCGATATTTCCCTGTGGAGCGCGTTGTTGGCAGGGGCGCTTTCCTTTCTTTCGCCCTGCGTGCTGCCCCTCGTCCCGCCCTATCTCTGCTATATGGCCGGCATATCGGTCGAGCAGTTCCGCGGCGGCGGCGCGGTGGCGGTCTCGCCCGATATCAGGCGCGGCGTGCTGTTTTCGGCGCTGCTCTTCACGCTCGGCTTTGCCACCGTCTTCGTGGCGCTCGGCGCCGGCGCTTCGAGCATCGGCATGGCGCTTCGCCAGCATCTCGACCTGCTCTCCAAGCTCGGCGGGCTTGTTATCATCGTCATGGGGCTGAATTTCCTCGGCCTCTTCCGAATCGGTCTGCTCGCCCGCGAGGCGCGCTTCCAGGCCGGCGGCAAGCCGGCGACGCTGACGGGCGCCTATATCATGGGCCTTGCCTTCGCCTTCGGCTGGACACCCTGCATCGGACCGGTACTCGGCGCCATCCTCGGCGTCGCCGCCTCGCGCGAGACGGTCGGCTCCGGCGCCGGGCTGCTGGCCATCTATTCGCTGGGTCTCGCGATCCCCTTCTGGATCGCAGCGGGCTTTTCCGGGGCCTTCATGCGCTTCCTGTCACGTTTCCGCCGCCATCTCGGTACCGTCGAGAAGGTGATGGGCGTCCTCCTGATCCTCACCGGCCTCGCCTTCCTGCTCGGCTGGGTCAGCGATGTGGCGATCTGGTTCCAGCAGACCTTTCCGATCCTGATGCAAATCGGCTAGAAGAGATTCTTCCCCGCCAACCATCCCGCGCAACCGGACTTTTCCTTGGCCGACATCATCAGCCTGCTGCTGCCGTTCTTCGGCCTGATCCTGATCGGTTATGCCGCCGCCAAGGCGACGAAGCAGCCGGCCGAAGCGCTCGGCTGGCTGAACACCTTCATCATTTATGCCGCCCTGCCCGCTTTGTTCTTCAAGCTCGTCTCGCGCACGCCGATCGAAGAACTGACGCGGATCGATTTCATCGTCACCGATATCGCCGCGACCTATGCGGTCTTCATCCTGCTCTTTGTTATCGGTCGTTTCGTGCGTGGCAATCCGCTTGATGAATGCACCATCCAGTCCTTTGCCGGCGCCTATGGCAATATCGGTTATATGGGGCCGGGGCTGGCACTGCTGGCGCTCGGCGAAGGCGCTGCAGTGCCGGTGGCGCTGATCATCTGCTTCGAGAACGCGCTGCATTTCATCGTGGCGCCGGCAGTGATGGCGGCAGCAGGCGACGACAAGCGTTCGGCTGGCCGGCTTGCCGCCGACATTGCTCGCAAGGTGGCGCTGCATCCCTTCATCCTGTCGACGGCGGCAGGCTTTGCGGTCGCCGCCTTCCACATCGATCAACCGCTGGCGTTCCAGCGGCTTGTCGACTATCTCGCCCAGGCTGCCGCACCCTGCGCCCTCTTCGCCATGGGCGTGACGCTGGCTCTGAGGCCGCTGAAGCGGATTCCGGCAGAAATCTCCTATATCGTGCCGGCGAAGCTGATCCTGCACCCGATCGCTGTTTTTGTCGCGCTGACCGCTGTCGGCGGTTTCGAGCCGGTCTGGATCCAGGCGGCCGTGCTGCTCGCCTGCCTGCCGACGGCCACCAATGTCTTCGTCATCGGCCAGCAATATGGCGTCTGGCAGGAACGCGCCTCGGCGACGATCCTGATCACGACCGTGCTTTCGGTGGCCAGCGTTTCGCTCTGGCTGATCGCGATCCGCTCAGGCCTTCTTCCGCTTCAGCTTTTCCTTTAAGCTATCGGGAATATCGCGGAATCCCCGGCCGGGCTCGATGCCCTCGCGCATCAGGAGGTTGCGCAGCGGCGGAATGGCCGAGAGAATATGCAGGCCGGCAGCGCGCAGCATCTGAACGGGGAGGAAATCCGAGAGCAGCGAGCGGTTGAGCAGATCGACGCTCGCCGTGCGCGTCATGATGTCGGCGCGGCGACGGCGGTCGAAGCTTTCGCCGGCATCGGCCGGCAGCGGCAATTCCGCCCGGTCGCAGAGGATATCGGTGAGCGCGATGATATCGCGCAGGCTGAGGTTCAGCCCCTGCGCCCCGATCGGCGGGAAAACATGGGCGGCCTCGCCGATCAGCGCGATGCGCCCTTTGCCGAAACGATGAGCCATCATGCCAGAGAGCGGCCAGACCTGCACACCTTCCTCAACGCTCACCTTGCCCAGCATGGACTGCATCTGGGTCTCAACGAGAGAGCCCAGTTCGGCCAGCGACAACTCCATGCGGGCGGCCGCGTCGGCGGGATCCTGCACCCAGACAAGGCTGGAGCGGCTACCCGGCAGCGGCACCTGGGTGAAAGGGCCGTGTTTGGTGTGGAATTCACTGGAGATATTTTGGTGCGGCAGCGAATGGGCGAAGTTCAGCACCATCGCCGATTGCGGGTAGGACCAGTTGCGCACGCCAATACCTGCCGCCTCGCGCAGCTTCGAGCCGCGGCCGTCGGCGCCAACGGCAAAATCGGCCGTCAGCACCTCGCCGCCGGCAAGCGTGAGCGACACTCGCTCGGCGGAGATGTCGATCGACTCGGCCATATCGGTGAAGCGGGTGATATTGCCCTCGCCGGCCGTGGCCGCTTCGAGGATATCGGTCAGCACCTTGTTGGGGAAATTATAGCCGAAGGCATCAAGACCGACCTCGGCGGCGCGGAAGGTGGTGGTTGGCGCGCGCAGCAGCCGGTCGGTGCCGTCGATGATTCGCATGCTGGTCAGCGGGGCTGCCGCCGACCTCAGTTTTTCCCAGAGCGTCAGGCGATCGAGGAAGCGGATCGACTGATCCATCAACGCCGTGGTGCGCTGGTCCTCCTTTGCAGCAACAGGAGCCACCAGAGCCACGCTGCGGCCGCCGCGGCCAAGCGCAATGGCGGCGATCATGCCGGCGAGCCCGCCACCGATCACCGCGATTTCGAATGTCTTCATGCTATATTCCGCCATCGTAAAACGGCGGACCCGTCGCTTATGCGGCCGGCTTCGCCTGACGGCGCCAACTATAGCCCTTGCCGGCTTCGGCGTCACGCACCGCCGGCTGATAATGATGGGGAATGGCGGGCAGACGATTTTCGGCGAGCCGCTTCAGCGCCGTGGCGTTGGTCACGGCAAAGCTGTCGATGCCAACGCGCAGCATCAGCGGCACCTGATCGATCAGCACGTCGCCGACGGCGCGCAGCTCGTTGCCGTAACCGAGCCGCTGGCGCAGCAGCGAGGCATGGCTGAAGGCGCGGCCGTCGTTGAAGGCGGGAAAGGCGACCGCCACGATTGCAAGGCGGTCGAGGTAGGGCTCAAGGCGGCGCACGTCGTCTGCCGGCTTTATCAGCACGCCGAGGCCGACATCATTGCTCTCGTCGGCCCTGGCGATCAGCTCGTCGAGGCCGAGCAGCGGCTTCTGCTCGCCTGTTGCCTTCACCTCATCGGTTTCGATCACCCAGGGATCGTTGTCGACAAAACCGGTTTCTCTCCAGATCTTCGTCATCATCCCCTCCTTATGCCGCTTCGGCGGCCGAGCCGTAGAGCGCATCCTTGAAAGGCTGCGGCCCGACGCGGCGATAGGCGGCGAGGAAGGTTTCGGACGGATCAAGCCGCAGGCCGAGATAGGTGTCGACGATCGTCTCGATCGCATCAGTCACCCGGTCCGGCTCGAAGCCGCGGCCGATGATTTCGCCGATCGAGGTATTTTCGTCGCCCGAACCGCCAAGCGTGATCTGGTAGAGTTCCGCGCCCTTCTTCTCGACACCGAGCAGGCCGATATGGCCGACATGGTGATGGCCGCAGGCATTGATGCAGCCGGAGATCTTGATCTTCAGTTCGCCGATCTCAGCCTGGCGTTCGGGATTGCCGAAACGGCGGGAGATTTCCTGCGCGACCGGAATGGAGCGCGCATTGGCAAGTGCGCAATAGTCCAGCCCCGGACAGGCAATAATGTCAGTGATCAGGCCGGCATTGGCTTCGGCCAGATTGATGGCGACAAGACCGCGATAGACCGCTTCGAGATCGGCCAACGCCACATGCGGCAGGATCAGGTTCTGCTCATGGCTGACGCGGATTTCGTCGAAGGCATATTCCTCGGCAAGATCGGCGACCGCATCCATCTGAGCGTCGGTGGCATCGCCCGGGATGCCGCCGATCGGCTTCAGCGAGATCGTCACCATGCCGTAATCGGGGTTCTTGTGCGGCTGCACATTCTGCTGGACCCAGCGGGCGAAAGCCGGATCGGCCTTCTTCCAGCGGGCGAGGTTTTCCCAGCCCTCGGCGCGGGCGGGTAGATCAGGCGGCGCGAAATAGGCGGCGATCGCCTGGACGTCCCTTTCCGGCAGCTTGAGTTCCGTATCCTTCAAGGCCGCGAATTCGGCCTCCACCTGGCGCGTTAGTTCCTCCGCACCGGTCTCATGCACGAGGATCTTGATGCGAGCCTTGTACTTGTTGTCGCGCCTTCCGTGCAGATTGTAAACGCGTACGATCGCCGTGGTGTAGGAGAGCAGGTCTTCCTCGGGCAGGAAGTCGCGGATCAGCTTGGCGATCATCGGCGTGCGGCCCTGGCCACCGCCGACATAGACGGCAAAGCCGATCTCGCCCTTGTCGTTCTTCTTCAGGTGCAGGCCGATATCATGGACTTGAATGGCGGCGCGGTCGCGCTCGGCGCCGGTCACGGCGATCTTGAACTTGCGCGGCAGGAAGGAGAATTCCGGATGAACGGACGACCACTGACGCAGGATTTCCGCATAGGGCCTGGGATCTGCGATCTCGTCGGCGGCAGCCCCGGCGAAGTGGTCGGCGGTAACGTTTCTGATGCAGTTGCCCGAGGTCTGCAGCGCATGCATCTCGACGCTTGCCAGATCGGCCAGCGCATCGGGAATGTCAGACAGCTTCGGCCAGTTGAACTGCAGGTTCTGGCGCGTGGTGAAGTGGCCATAGCCACGGTCATAGCTGCGGGCGATATGGGCGAGCATGCGCAGCTGGCGCGCGCTCAGCGTGCCGTAGGGAATGGCGATTCGCAGCATATAGGCATGAAGCTGCAGATAGACGCCGTTCATCAGGCGCAGCGGCTTGAACGCATCCTCGGCCAGCTCGCCGGAAAGGCGGCGCTGAACCTGGTCGCGGAACTGCTCGACGCGCTCGCTGACAAAGGCATGATCAAATTCGTCGTAACGGTACATCGTCTTCCTCAGACTGCAATGAATTCGGGATCGGCAGGAGCGTAGCCCGGTGCGTATTCCATGGTCGGCCCTTGCGCGCGGATGCGCTCGCGAAGGCGAAGCGGCCACAGAATGCCATTGGTTTCCTGAACGTCGACGACGGCCACGTCAACGACCTCATTATCGGCATAGGACTTTTTGCCAATGGCTTCCAATGCTTCGACGGCTTCGTTGTGACGGGCGACAAGCGCCTCCTGCAGCGAGGTCGACCATTTGCCGTTGGCATCCAGCCAGACGGCAATGCCGTCCGTCAGCCGGTTGGCGGTCAGGACCTTGTCACCCATATTCAGCTCCTTGCAAGTTCCTCAAGCCGGGCGTTCTCGCGCATCAGCGGCTCGGACAGTTCGAAATTGGCGCCGGCGACCGCATCGCCGATAATGACCATCACAGGGCCAGTCAGCTCGTCGCGGTGCTGCAGATCGGGCAGATCGGCGAGCGTGCCATGCAGCAGCCGGCGCTCGGTGCGGCTGGCATTCTCGATGACGGCAACCGTGGTCTCCGCGGGAATGCCGGCCTGCATCAGCCGCTCGGCGACCGAGGCGGCAACCGTGCGGCCCATGTAAACGGCGATCGTCGCGCCCGAGACGGCAAGGCTTGCCCAATCGGGCAGCACGTCGCCGGTGAGATCATGGCCTGTCGTGAAGACGAGCGAGGAGGCGACACCGCGCAGCGTCAGCGGCAGCTCGAAATCGGCAGCGGCAGCGAAGGCCGAGGTGATGCCGGGCACGACCTCATAGGTGACGCCGGCGGCGCGCAACGCGGCCATCTCTTCGCCTGCCCGGCCATAGACCAGCGGATCGCCCGACTTCAGGCGCACAACGCGCTTGCCCTGGCGGCCGAGTTCGACCAGCAGTTCATTGATCTCTTCCTGCGACTTCGAATGGCAGCCCTTGCGCTTGCCGACGGAAAGCCGCTCGGCATCGCGGCGGCCCATATCGACGATTGTCTGCGGCACGAGCGCATCGTAGACGATAACATCGGCTTCCATCATCACGCGCTGGGCGCGCAGCGTCAGCAGGTCCTCCGCCCCCGGACCGGCGCCGACAAGCCATACATGGCCGGCGACCTTGTCCACTGAACCCAGCAGCCGGTCGGCAGCGTGGCGGGCCTGCGGCAGGTTGCCGTTGGTGACTGCGTCGGCAACAGGGCCGGAGAAGAACCGGCGCCAGAACACCCGGCGGGAGACGCCACGCGGAACGATCTGTTCGACCGATTTGCGATAGCTCGTCGCCAGCGCGGCCAGGCGCCCGAGCGAAGGAGAGAGAAGTTGGTCGATCTGGGCGCGGATCATCTGCGCCAGCACCGGCCCTGCCCCTTCAGTGCCGATCGCAACGGCGACCGGAGCGCGATTGACGAGCGCCGGCGTGAAGAAATCGCAGTAATCGGGCTGATCGACGGCATTGGCCGGGATCTTCGCGGCACGCGCGGCGTCGACGATGCGGCGATCTTCGGCCTCATCGCCGGTGGCGGCAAAGACCAGGGCCGCACCCTCGACCTGGCCGGCGGAAAAGCCGGCGCGCACCGTCTCGATGCGATTGGCGATCAGGAAGGCATGATAATCGGCTTGCGGCCGGTCGGTATAGGCGACGATCCTTGCCCTTGTGTTCAAGAGCAGCCGCACCTTGGCGAAAGCCTCGTCGCCATTGCCGAAGACAGCCGTCTTCTGGCCTTCCACGCGAAAGAAGGCTGGAAATACCGAAAGCTGCTCAGTCTTGGGAGACATTACCAATCCACTTCGAAGTTGCCAGAATATGCCCGTGATCGACAAGCGATTGAAGGAACAGAAATCCGAAAGCCCCGGCAAGCGCGTATTCTTTTGCTCGCCTCATCGGCGATTTGAGAAAAGTCAACCGTGCTGACGACAACCACCTGTTCCCACTCTCTTTGTTGCGGTGCAGTGTAAAGCCTGTGACAAACAACGTCCACCGGCGTTTGCCGCATTTCGCTCGTGCCGCCAAGACGATAGACTGAAAGAAAAACCGGAGACATCAATGGCTGACAAGACCATCGCCGCCCGCCTGCTTTCGGTCATCGAGGACGATATCCTGCCGCTGACTGAACGCGGCGTCTCCTTGGGCAACAAGGTGTTCGGCGCGGCGATCCTGCGCAAATCCGATCTATCGCTCGTCGTCGCCGAGACCAATAACGAGCTCGACAATCCGCTCTGGCATGGCGAGGTGCATACGCTGAAGCGCTTCTACGAGCTTGGCGACAAGCCGGCGTCCAAGGAGCTGATCTTCCTGTCGACGCACGAACCCTGCACCATGTGCATGTCGGCGATCACCTGGGCGGGGTTCGACAATTTCTACTATTTCTTCAGCCACGAGGACTCGCGCGATGCCTTCGCCATTCCGCACGACCTGAAGATCCTGAAAGAGGTCTTCGGGCTTGAACCCGGCGGCTATCGCAGGCAGAACGCCTTCTGGAACAGTTTTGCCATCGCCGATCTGGTCGAGACCGAGGAGGTTTCTCGGAAAACGGCGCTGAAGGCGCAGACCGCCCGCATCAAGGCGCGCTACGACACGCTGTCTTCCACCTATCAATCGTCGAAGAACGACAACGACATTCCCCTGAACTGAGGCCGCCAACCGAGGCAACATGGAACCTTCGAAAGATATTTCGCGACTGATCGATATCATGGCAGCGCTACGCCATCCCGAGACCGGTTGCCCCTGGGACATCGAGCAGACCTTCGAAACGATCAAGCCCTATACGATCGAGGAAGCCTATGAGGTCTCCGACGCGATCGAGCGCGGCGATATGGACGATCTTTGCGACGAACTCGGCGACCTGTTGCTGCAGGTGGTCTTCCACGCCCGCATGGCCGAGGAAGCCGCCGAATTTTCCTTCGGCGACGTGGTCAACGCCATCACCACCAAAATGATCCGCCGCCACCCGCACGTCTTTGCCCGCTCGGCCGCCGATACACCTGATGCAGTGAAGATCCAATGGGACGAAATCAAACAGGCCGAAAAACGCGAGCGCGCCGAGCGCCGGGCCAGGCGCGGCATCACCGAGGATTTCAAGGGTGGCTTCCTTGGCTCGGTGCAGCGCAGTTTTCCGGCTCTGACCGAGGCGCTGAAGCTGCAGGAACGCGCCGCCAAAGTCGGCTTCGACTGGTCGGCCCCCGAGCCGATCCTCGACAAGATCGAGGAAGAGATCGGAGAATTAAGGGCGGCACTTCGCGACGGCGACCGCGCCAAGGTTAGCGACGAACTCGGCGACCTTATCTTCGCGGTCGTCAATATCGGCCGGCATGTCAAGGCTGACCCGGAACAGGCGCTGCGCGGCACGAACACAAAATTCCGTCGTCGCTTCAGTCATATAGAGAATGTTCTTGAAGCAGAAGGCGAGACGCTGGAGGATGCGACGCTGGAGCGGATGGAGGAAATCTGGCAGGCGGCCAAGGCGATCGAGCGGGCTGTGACGGCAGCCCCACCCTCCGTCATGCTCGGCCTTGAGCCGAGCATCCACACCGCATCCATCAGCGCCAGTGGCATGGATCCTCGGCTCAAGGCCGAGGATGACGGAGACTGAGGTTGCTTCTCGCTAAACTAGAGGCGGACTGAGGAGCAACGCATTGCCACGAGTCCCTTCTCCACAGCGGGGAGAAGATGCCGGCAGGCAGATGAGGGCGAGCGACGATAGGAGCGAGGCACCGAGCGCAAGCGAAGGGCAACAATGGATGTTCTGCCGTGTGGCCCCCTCATCCGACCCTTCGGGCCACCGCCTGGGGTCGAGCCGCGGGTCTCGACCCGTCCTTCGCGCCCCGCTGAGGAAAAGGGAAAAAGCCCGCCTTACCGCTCCCAATCCTCTTTAGCAGGCTTCGGGCCGTTGCCGATGCGTCGCTCGAGCTCCGCTGCCTCGGTTTCCGACAGGCGCAGATCAAGCGTGATCGAGCCGTCCTCATTGTCCTCGCGGCCATCGACGATCGCGTGGTCGTAAAGCCAGGGCAGCAGCGCCAGCTTGTCGACGGGAAGGCGGATCGTGGTTTCGGTCATCACGCCGGAGAGCCTACGGCTGATCTCTTCCATCAGCGTGTCGACGCCCTCGCCGCTGACGGCCGACACTGCGATGACGTTGCTGGCGCCGGCCGCCCTCTGCACCATGGCGTCGTGAACCTCAGGCTCCAGCCGGTCGATCTTGTTCCACACCTCGATCAGCCGCTTCTCCGCTTCGGCCTCGTCAATGCCGAGGTCGCCGAGAATGCGCATCACATCGGAGCTCTGCGCCTGGTTGTCGGGATCGGACATGTCGCGGACGTGCAGGATGAGGTCGGCTTCCAGCACCTCTTCCAGGGTGGCACGGAAGGCGGCGACGAGATGGGTCGGCAGGTCCGAGATGAAGCCGACTGTGTCGGACAGAATGACGGTGCGGCCATGCGGCAGCTTCATGCGGCGCAGCGTCGGGTCGAGCGTGGCAAAGAGCATGTCTTCGGCCAGCACGCCGGCGCCGGTAATGCGGTTGAAGAGAGTCGATTTGCCGGCATTGGTGTAACCGACGAGCGCCACGATCGGATGCGGCACCTTGCGTCGCTTCGCCCTGTGCAGCTGGCGGGTGCGCACGACCTGCTCCAGCTCGCGTTCGAGCTTGATGATGCGGTCCTGCAGCAGCCGCCGGTCGGCTTCGATCTGGGTTTCGCCGGGGCCACCCATGAAACCGCCACCGCCGCGCTGGCGTTCGAGGTGGGTCCAGCTGCGGACCAGCCGGCCCTTCTGATAATTCAGATGGGCCAGATCGACCTGCAGCGTGCCTTCCTTGGTGGAGGCGCGGCGCCCGAAGATTTCCAGGATCAGGCCCGTCCGGTCGATAACCTTGACGTTCCATTCCTTTTCGAGATTGCGCTGCTGCACCGGCGTCAGCGGATGGTCGACGATGACGAGACCGGAATCGCGCTCGTCGAGCAGCGCCTTGATCTCCTCGATCTTGCCGGTGCCGAGCAGCGTCGCCGGTCTCGGATCGTTGACCGGAACGATAGATCCGTTGACGACGTCGAGGTCGATCGCCTGGGCAAGGCCCGTCGCCTCTTCCAGCCGGCTTTCCGGGGTGCGGGTCGAGGCCGATTCGGTCTGGCCGCCGCGATTGCGCGATTTCAGAACCGGCACGACGACGGTCGCGCGCATATCGTCCCTGTGCTTGGCGGCCTCAGGGATGATCGAATCGTTCTTGGTATCGCGTGTCGAAATGACGGCTGATCCTGTTAGGACGCGGCTTCTTCACTCTCGAACATCTGCATCGGCTGACCGGGCATGATCGTCGAGATCGCATGTTTATACACGAGCTGCGAGTGGCCGTCACGGCGAAGCAGAACACAGAAATTATCGAAGGAAGTAACAACGCCGGTGAGTTTCACGCCGTTGATCAGAAAGATTGTCAGGGAAATCTTTTGCTTGCGAACAGTATTGAGAAATAAGTCCTGCAGATTCTGAGAACGTTCCGCCATCGCGCCGCTTCTTTCTTTATTGCCGACCCGAGTTGGCCGGTAGAATATCAATCAACCTCTCCATGCAAGACCGGCAGCACCCTCGTTCCGCCAGTCCAGCAAATCTTGGTATCAAATCGCAATCTTTTCCGCAACGTCGAAAAAGGCTTCGCGGATTTTCTGCGAGACACTGCCCGGATGGCCGTTGGCAATAGGCAGGCCATCGACGGAAACGACCGGAAAACAGATGCTTGTGGCTGCAGTGAGGAAGACCTCGCGGGCCGCGAGCATTTCGGAAACAGAGAAATTCCGCTCTGCGATCGGCAATCCGAGCTTGGCCGCGACATCGATCAAAGTGGTGCGGGTGATGCCGCGCAGGATGCCGTGTTCGGCCGGCCGAGTTATCAGCGTTCCATCCGAATCGACCATCCAGACATTGGTCGCCGCCCCTTCTTTTACCATGCCGTCGCCGTCGACATAGATCGCCTCCTGAGCGCCGGCTTCCTTGGCCTGCTGGCGGGCCATGGCATTCGGCAGCAGGCCGACGGATTTGATGTCAACGCGGTCCCAGCGGTTGTCGGTGACAGTGATCGCCTTGATGCCGTTGGCATTCTTGGCAGCGATGATCTTCGGATCGGTGCTCTTGGCGGTGATGACGAGCGAGGGCGGCGTGCCATCGGCCGGGAAGACATGGTCGCGGCGGGCGACACCGCGCGTCACCTGCAGGTAGAAGAGCCCGTTGCGTACATGGTTGCGGCGCAGCGTCTCGCGAATAACCTGCGTCAGTGCGGCCCGGCTCATCGGCCAGGCGATGCTGAGTTCCCCGAGCGAACGGTCGAGACGGTTCAGATGGCGGGTAAGGTCGACGATATAGCCGTGGCGGATCTCGCAGACCTCATAGACGCCGTCGGCGAATTGATAGCCGCGGTCCTCGATATGCACGCTCGCATCGGAATGCTTGACGTAACGGCCATTCACATAAGCGATTCTCGGCATGGGAAACTGATCTTCTGGGAAGCGATAGGGGGATACGGCGCGGCCTCTGCCGCGCCTGCTAGATCAAATAGTCGAGCATGATGTTGCCCGAAAACCGCTGACACTTTTCGGCATCGTGCTCTAGACACCAAGCGATTTCAGCTTGCGGTGCAGCGCGGAGCGCTCCATGCCGACGAACTCGGCGGTGCGCGAGATATTGCCGCCGAAGCGGTTGATCTGGGCGATCAGATAATCCTTCTCGAACATCTCGCGGGCTTCGCGCAGCGGCAGCGTCATGATGTGATAATCGTTCTTGGCCGAAACCTTGGGCAGCATGTCGCCGAGGTCGGTCGGCAGCATGTCGGCGGTGATCGGCGTATCGGGGCCGTCGGTGCGGGCAAGGATCATCAGCCGCTCGATATTGTTGCGCAACTGGCGGATGTTGCCCGGCCAGTCATGCGCCTGCAGCACCGCCATGGCATCGTCGCCGATGCGGCGCGGACGAATGCCGGCCTGCTCGGAAATCTGGCGCATCAGCTGATCGACGAGGAAGGGAATGTCCTCGCGCCGCTCGGCAAGCTGTGGTACGCGCACCGGCACGACGGCCAGGCGATGATAGAGATCCTCGCGGAACCAGCCTTCAGCAATGCGGCTTTCGAGATTATAGGCGGTCGAGGAAATGATGCGGACGTCGACCTTGACGCGCTTCGATCCGCCGACCCGCTCGAACTGCTGATCGACAAGCACACGCAGGATCTTGTTCTGGGTCTCGCGCGGCATCTCGCCGACCTCGTCGAGATAGAGGATGCCGCGATGGGCCTCCTCGAGTGCGCCGATCTTGCGCGCCTGGCCGGGCGTGCCTTCGGTGCCGAAGAGCGCCACTTCCATGCGATCGGGCGTGATGTTGGCGGCGTTGAGCGCGACAAACGGCCCGTTGGCGCGGGCCGACTTTTTGTGGATCATTCGCGCTACCAGCTCCTTGCCGGAACCGGACGCGCCGAGGATCATGATGCGGCTGTTGGTCGGCGACACTTTCTCGATCGTCTGGCGCAGCTGCGAGACGGCGACCGAGGTGCCGATCAGCTCCAGGGCGTCGCCGGTGCGCCGCTTCAGCTCGGAAACCTCGCGCTTGAGCTTTGAATTTTCCAGAGCGCGTTCGGCGATCAGGATCAGCCGGTCGGCCTTGAAGGGCTTTTCGATGAAATCGAAAGCACCGCGCTTGATTGCCGAGACCGCGGTTTCGATGTTGCCGTGGCCTGAGATCATCACGACGGGGAGATCGGGATGACGGGTCTTGATCTCGTCGAGCAGCGATAGGCCGTCCAGCTTGCTGCCCTGCATCCAGATATCGAGGAAGATCAGCCGCGGCACGCGATCTGATATCGCCGCCAGTGCGCTGTCGCTGTCATGGGCCGTGCGTGTCTCATGGCCCTCGTCGGAGAGAATGCCGGAAACGATCTCGCGAATATCGTGCTCGTCATCGACGACGAGAATATCAGAGGCCATAAGCGCTTTCCTTGTCATTGGCTGCGGGAGCGGAGGGCGCTGGCTCCAGGCGTGGCAGATGCACGCGGATCATGGCCCCTCTTCCCCGGTCAAAATCGGCGGGCGCATCGTGCAGCTCGAGCTGCCCGCCATGTTCCTCGATGATCTTCTTGACGATGGCGAGGCCGAGCCCGGTGCCCTTCTCGCGCATCGTCATATAGGGCTCCAGGATGCTGTGACGGTTTTCCACCGGCAGGCCGCGGCCATTGTCGATGACGTCTACGGTGAAACGGTCGCGGGCCGCATCGAGCGCGGCGCGCACGAGGACCTTGCGCTCGTCGCGCTCGTCGCTCGGAACGGCTTCCAGCGATTCCACGGCATTCTTGATGAGGTTTCCGAAAGCCTGGCCGAGCATGCGACTGTCGAACAGGCCCTCCAGCGGCTTATCGCCGAACTCCGAGAGGAAGGTGACGTGATGATTGCCCATCTCGCGCAGGAAGATCGCGTCGCGCAGGATGTCGCGCAGGTCGCTCGGCTCCTTGGTTGGCTTCGGCATGCGGGCGAAAGCGGAGAATTCGTCGACCATACGGCCGATATCGCCGACCTGGCGGATGATCGTATCGGTGCACTGATCGAAGACGGTGCGGTCGTCCTGGTTGATCTGCTTGCCGTAGCGGCGCTGGATGCGCTCGGCGGACAGCTGGATCGGCGTCAGCGGATTCTTGATCTCGTGGGCAATGCGCCTCGCCACGTCGCCCCAGGCCGTCGAGCGCTGGGCGATGACGAGATCGGTGATATCGTCGAGCGTGATCACGTAGGATTCGCTCATATCGCGCACTTCTTCGCGGGTGACCTGCACGCTCAGCGTTCTCACCGTGCCGCCGCGCACCAGGGCGATCTGCTTGCGGAAATCGCCGCGATGGCGCACCGCCGCCTCGGTCAGCACCTGGTCGACCTCGGGCGCGATGTCGGTCAGCTGTTTGCCGAGCATCTCGTCGGCCGACAGCGACATCAGCGTCTCGGCCGAACTGTTGACGATGGCGATGCGGCGATCCTGTTCGACGCCGATGACGGCGGCGGTAACGCCGGACAAAACCGCTTCGATGAAGCGCCGGCGGTCGTCGACCTCGTCCTTGGCCTCGAGGATCTCGTCGCGCTGGGTGCGGATTTCCGAGATCATCTTGTTGAAGGTGCGCGACAGATTGGCGACGTCGCCATCGACGGCATGCACCGGCACGACGATATCCATATTGCCCGATGCAACGCTGTCGGCCGCGGTGATCAGCAGGCGGATCGGCCGGACGATGCGGTCGGCGACGGCAATTGCCGTCCAGATCGCCGCAAGCAACACGATCAGCGCGAAGCCGATATAGAGCACGGCGAAGGCGATCTGCAGCGAGAAGCGGTTGGCTTCCATCGAGCGATATTCGGTGGCGTTCTCTTCCATCATGCGCATGGCGCCCATGACCTTGGGATCGACCGCGCGCACCGTATAGAGAAACGTGCCCTGGATGGCGTCAAGCTTGATGATGGCGCCGACGAGGTTGGTGACGCCGGGCGGGATCAGGGTCGGCTGGCCGGCCGCCGCCTTTTGCAACGCGTCCTGCGGAATGGCCGGTAACGGCTTTTCCGTGGCGATATCGGCCTGGACGACCACCGAACCGTCGCTTTCGACAAGGAAGGCGCCGAGCAGGCCGCGGCCCCTTGCCTGGCGCGTCATCAGTTCGGCGAATCCCGTCCTGTCGAGACTGTAGAGAGCGCGGTTGCGCTCCAGGTCGTTGGCCATGGAGACCGTCTGCCCCTGCAGGTAGCTGGCGTTCTCCATCATATAGGCCTGGCCGATATTGCGCGACGAGCTGACGATCGACTGGGTGCGCAGCGCAAACCAGCGATCGAGGCCGGCATTCAGCGTGATGCTGGCGAAGATGGCGACGAGAATCGCCGGCGTGATCGCGACGATCGAGAAGAGCACGACGATACGGATATGCAGGCGCGCGGCCGCCCGGCCCCGTGTGCGCGCCTTGAGCAGCCTTGCCACCTCGCGGGCGATCAGCGCCAGCAGCGTCAGGACGAAGAAGGAATTGACGATCACCGAAGTGACGACGACATGAGAGGTCGGCGCGATGGGCGTCAGGCCGAGCAGTATGAAGAGTGTAATCGTGGCGCAGAGCAGCGCGCCGCCGGCGAGCACGAGGCCAGGCACGGCGAAAAGGGCGCGGCGATCGGTCACCGTCGTCACCGTCTCGCCCGCCGCCGCCGGCGCTACCCCATCCTGCGTCATTCGGCCTCTCTTCAGACGGCACCCCGCCGTCCCGCCACCCGATCGAAACCAAAGAACGCCGGCTCGGCAGAGCCAGCGTCGGAACGACTCGATCGGGAGCGAAATGTCCAAAACCCTTGCGTGACCTTTAAGCAACGCATTGTGGCGAAAATGCAACGCGGCTTGTCACGTTGTCAAGGCAAGGCACCCGTAGCGTCACAGTTTTGGGGACTCACCTAGAAGCGACGCGGCCCCTCGGGTTTGTTTCCGGCAATCGCATCGATGCGCTCCAACACATCGGCCGTGAGCTTGTGCCTGTGCGAAAGCGCCGCGAGATTATCCTGCAGCTGGCTGGCCCGCGAGGCCCCGAGAATAACGGTCGAAACGTGGGGATTGGCGAGGCACCACAAAAGCGCGAGATGGGTGATCGACAAGCCGATCTCGTCGGCGAGTTTTGCGAGTTCGCCGACCTGTCGGAGCTGAGCGCGGCCGGCATCGCTCGACCATTTCTCCTTCAGCCACTCATAGCCGGGCAGATTCATGCGGCTGTCGGCCGGCACGCCGTTATTGTATTTGCCGGTGAGGACGCCGGAGGCGAGCGGCGACCAGATGGTGGTGCCGAGGCCGATCAGGTCGTAGAGCGGGAGATAGTCCGCCTCGACCTTCTGGCGTTCGAAGATGTTGTATTGCGGCTGCTCCATGGTGGGCGGCGTGATGCGCAGGTCCCGGGCAACGGCGTAGGCTTCGGTCAACTGCTGGGCGGACCATTCGGACGTCCCCCAATAGAGCACCTTGCCCTGGGCGACGAGGTCGTGCATGGCCCGGACGGTTTCCTCGATCGGCGTGTCGATATCAGGACGGTGGCAGAAATAGAGGTCGAGGTAATCGACCTGAAGCCGCTTGAGTGCCGCATGGCAGGCATCGGTCACATGCTTGCGCGACAGGCCGCGCTGCGTCGGCTTCTCGCCTCCCCAGAAGACCTTGCTCGAGACGATAAAGCTGTCCCGGCTCCAGCCAAGCGACTTGAGCGCCTCGCCCATGACGATCTCCGACTTGCCGCTTTCATAGCCTTCGGCATTGTCGAAGAAGTTCACCCCATTGTCGTAGGCAAGCCGCATGAGGTCGACGGCGTCGCCGCCATTCACCTGCTTGCCGAAAGTGACCCATGAGCCGAAGGAGAACTCGCTCACCTTCAAGCCCGATTTTCCCAAACGACGATATTCCATCACGCAGCTCCCGCGGGTTAGAACATGCGCCGACCGTTAACCGAGGTCGGCATCACACGATCGATCGGCGACCGATCCGCATAATCTATGGCGTCCGCAAGCATATACGAGCCGCAGCCGCCAAATTAGTCGCCAACACGGATGCCGCAGCTTCGGCCGCAAAGAAAAGGGCGCTCCACGACATCAGCCGGAGCGCCCATGGCATGCTGGCGACGACAGTTGCGGCGGAAGTCGAACAGCAGCGCCGGCAGATGACGAGATTCGGAACGGATAGGCAACATGCGAGCGGATTCTGGAATGCTGCCGCCCGCTGATCGAGCCGTGTCGTCCACCAGTTATCCACAGCTTATCCACAGGCGCTGCGCCGATGACCGTAGCAACTTCAATGACATTGCATGATGGCAAATAATAGCTCGCAAATACTATGTGACCGCCGGATGACACTGCGCTTTTGTTTGCCGGTGCAGATACAAATCGCGACCGAGCTTGGATAGATTAAGTTTTGTTCCCGACCGTGGCGGCGGATACTGGGGAGGAGTGGCGGTGGGCAGACGAGGAGCCCACCGCCTTTTCTTCAGGCGGTGCGGGAGCTTCTGTAGACAGAGACGCCGAGTTCTCTGATTTTCTTGCGCAGGGTGTTGCGGTTGAGGCCGAGAAGATCGGCCGCCTTGATCTGATTGCCGCGGGTTGCCGTGAGCGCGGCGAGGATCAGCGGATATTCCATTTCGGTCAGCACACGGTCATAGAGGCCGGGCGGCGGCAGGTTGTCGCCGAAGCTGGCGAAATAGGTGCGCATGTTCTCCTCGACCGCCTGAGCGATCGTCATCGAACCATTGCGGATCGGCCCCTTGTCGATCGGGCTGTCGGGCACGTCAGAGCGCAGCTCGGCATCGATGATCTCGCGGGTGATGACATCCTGCGGATAGAGCGCCATCAGGCGGCGGATCAGATTTTCCAGCTCGCGGACGTTGCCCGGCCAGGCGTATGCCTTCATCAGTTCCAACGCTTCCTGATCGAAGCGTTTGGAGCCGAGGCCCTCCTTTTCCGCCTGCTGAATGAAATGGCGCACGAGATCGGGAATGTCCTCGGCGCGGTCGCGTAGCGGCGGCAGGCGCAGCGGCACGACGTTGAGGCGGTAGTAGAGATCCTCACGGAACAGGCCCTGGTTGATCGCCTGCTTCAGATCCTTGTTGGTGGCGGCAACGATGCGCACGTCGGTACGGATCGGCGTGCGGCCGCCGACGGTGGTGTATTCGCCCTGCTGCAACACGCGCAGAAGCCGAGTCTGGGCGTCCATCGGCATGTCGCCGATTTCATCGAGGAAGAGCGTGCCGCCTTCGGCCTGCTCGAATCGGCCGGTCGAGCGGGTCTGGGCGCCGGTGAAGGCGCCCTTCTCGTGACCGAAGAGTTCCGATTCGATCAGGTCGCGCGGGATCGCCGCCATGTTGATCGCCACGAAGGGGCCGTTGCGGCGCTTGCCGTAATCGTGCAGGGCGCGGGCGACGAGCTCCTTGCCGGTGCCGGATTCGCCGGTGATCATCAGCGTCAGATCGGTCTGCATCAGCCGAGCGAGCACGCGATAGATTTCCTGCATCGCCGCCGAGCGGCCGACCAGCGGCATGCCGTCCTGCATGTCCTCCTCGAGCTTGGCGGGCTTGCGCTTCGGCTCGGCCAGAGCCCGGCCGATAATGCCGATGAGTTCTGTCAGGTCGAAGGGCTTCGGCAGATAATCATAGGCGCCCTTCTCGGACGCCTTGATGGCGGTCATGAAGGTGTTCTGGGCGCTCATGACGAGGACCGGCAGATCCGGACGGGCCTTCTTGATACGCGGCAAAAGGTCGAATGCGTTCTCGTCGGGCATCACCACGTCGGTGACGACAAGATCGCCCTCGCCCGCCGAAATCCAGCGCCACAGCGTTGCGGCGTTGGAGGTGATGCGAACGTCATAACCGGCGCGGCTCAAAGCCTGGTTGAGCACGGTGCGTATGGCGGCATCATCATCTGCAACGAGGATCGTGGCTGTCATCGAGAAGGTCCTGTCGAGCTTACGGAAGAGGCATCCTCGAGCGAGGCGTCCTTCGACGCCGGCATGAGAACGCGGAAAGTCGTGCGGCTGTTCTGGCTGTCGCATTCGATGATGCCGCCGTGATCGCCGATGATCTTGGCGACTAGCGCAAGGCCGAGGCCGCTGCCGTTCGTCTTGGTGGTGATGAAGGGATCGAAGAGATGCGGCAGCAGATCGGCGGGGACGCCGGGGCCGTTGTCGTGGACGCAGAACTCCAGCGGCAGCGAGATTTTTTCGCGCGTGCCGGCGACCGACAGACGGATGCCGGGGCGATAGGCGGTCGTCAGCATGATCTCGCCGTCCGGCCGGTCGCCGACGGCTTCGGCGGCGTTCTTCACCAGGTTGAGGAAGACCTGGACGAGCTGGTCGCGATTGGCATAGACGGCCGGCAGCGATGGGTCGTAACTCTCGGTAATGCGGATATTGCGCGCAAAGCCCGCCTTGGCGACCGCCTTCACGTGATCGAGCACCGAATGGATATTGACCGGCATGCGGTCGACCGGGCGTTCGTCGGAAAAGACCTCCATGCGGTCGACCAGCGAGACGATGCGGTCGGTCTCATCGCAGATCAGCCGGGTCAGCGCCCGGTCGTCGTCGATCACCGATTGTTCGAGCAACTGGGCAGCACCCCGGATGCCGGAGAGCGGGTTCTTGATCTCATGCGCCAGCATGGAAGCGAGACCGGTGACCGAGCGGGCGGCGGCGCGATGCGTCAGCTGCCGATCGATCTTGTCGGCCATCGAGCGTTCCTGGAAGACGATAACAACGGCGCCGGGTTCGCTCAGGACCGGAGCGACATAGAGATCGACGAGCTTGTCCTGGCCGAGGCGCGGGGAACTCAGGTCGACACGGTATTCGTTGACAGGCGCCTTGCGCTCACGCACCTGGTCGATCAGGGCGAGCAGCGGACTGCCGAAGGGAATGAAGGTCGAAATCCGATAACGCGCCAGATGCGAGGCGCTCGCGCCAAAGAATGCTTCCGCCTCCCAATTGGCGAAGGCGACGAAACCGGATTCATCGACCATGACAACGGGGTTCTGGATGGCGTTCAGCACGGCCATGGCAACGGTTCCGCCGGCGTAGTCGAGCGGAGATGTCGTATCCTTCGTCATGCCGCCTCCCGGCTGTCGAGCGCACCTGCGGCCAATGCGTCATAAAGGCGCGCGGCCACCTCACGCGGGTCACGCGAGGTCATGATGTCTGCCTTCTCGCCACCGGCAAGCGCGGGAGCAAACCGCTCAAGATACCAGCCGAGATGCTTGCGGGCATGACGGATCGCCACCGCTTCACCATAGAAATCGAGCATCATCCGGTAATGTTCGACGGCGATATCGGCAATCTCTTCGCCTCGCGGTTCTGCTGCTCCGGCGAGCACGCCGGCATGCCACGGCCTGCCCTGGCAGCCTCGGCCGATCATGACGGCATCGGCGCCGGAGCGGCGCAGGATTTCCTGCGCGTCATCAGCAGTCTCGACATCGCCATTGGCGACCAGCGGAACGGAGATCACCTCGCGGACGGCGCGGATCGCATCCCAATTGGCGCGACCTTCATAAAATTGCATGCGGGTGCGGCCGTGGATGGTAACCAGCTGGATGCCGGCCGCCTCGGCCCGGCGGGCAATCTCAGGCGCATTGATGGAATTCTCGTCCCAGCCGAGACGCATCTTTAGCGTCACCGGAATGTCCACGGCCTGGACCGTCGCCTCGATCAGGCTGAGCGCGTGATCGGGATCGCGCATCAGCGCCGAGCCAGAATAACCCCCGATCACCTTCTTTGCCGGACAGCCCATGTTGATGTCGATGATGTCGGCGCCATGGTCGGCCGCGATCTTCGCCGCTTCCGCCATCCAGTGCGCTTCGCGCCCGGCGAGTTGCACCATATGCGGCCGGAAGCCGGCAGCCTTCAGGCGCGACCAGGATTCGGCGGTGTCATTGACCAGCTCGCGGCTCGCCACCATCTCGGTAACGACGAGGCCGGCGCCGAAGCGCCAGGCAAGCTCGCGGAAGGGCATGTCCGTGACGCCGGACATCGGCGCCAGCACAACGCGGTTCCGCACGGACACGGGTCCGATTCGGAAAGGCGCTGCGAGATCCTTGCAAATCAAATGATTATCTTTCAGGCACACCATAGAACTGCATTATTTTTAGCCACAGATCATTGCCTTTGCCAAGGGGGCTCGGATCGAAATCGATATTTTTCAGGGCAGATGCTGGAAAAGGTTCCAGCAAGAGGTTAGAGCACTCCGGTCAATTCCGCATAATTTAGGGGATTTATGCTGCAAATGCCGTCCAAGCAACCAATATCGGCTGGGATTGTCATCGTTGCCGCCGGCCGTGGCGAGCGCGCCGGATCCTCCACGGAAGGCCCCAAGCAATATCGCATGATCGGCGGCAAGCCGGTTATCGTCCATACGCTTGATAACTTCATGACATGGGAAGCTGCCAAACAGATCGTCGTCGTCATTCATCCCGACGACGCGGCGCTGTTTGCCAAGGCGTCTCGCCATATCGTCTCGGCAACGCCGATCGAAACGGTACATGGCGGCGCGACCAGGCAACAGTCCGTGCTTGCTGGCCTGAGATACCTCAAGGACAAGCATGTCGGCCATGTGCTGATCCACGATGCGGTGCGACCCTTCTTCGACCACGGGCTTCTCGACCGCATTGCCGAAAGCCTTGGCGACGGCGCACACGCAGTGCTGCCGGCCATGCCGGTCACCGATACGCTGAAACGCACCGACGGCGCCGGCACCGTGCTGACGACGGTCTCGCGCGAGCACCTTTATGCAGCGCAGACGCCGCAATCCTTCGCCTTCGCAGCGATCCTCGACGCGCATGAGAAGGCGGCGGCGAGCGGACGAAGCGATTTCACCGACGACGCCTCGATCGCCGAATGGGCTGGCATTCCGGTGACCATCGTCGAGGGCACGCCCGACAACGTCAAGCTGACGGTCAAGCGCGATATCGCCATGGCCGACGACAAGCTGTCGGCCCCGCTGCTTCCCGACGTGCGCACCGGCAACGGCTATGACGTGCACCAGCTCGAAGCGGGCGACGGCGTGACCCTCTGCGGCGTGTTCATTCCGCATGATCAGAAGCTCAAGGGCCATTCCGATGCCGACGTCGCACTGCATGCGCTGACAGACGCGCTGCTTGCCACCTGCGGCGCCGGCGATATCGGCGATCATTTCCCGCCCTCCGATCCGCAATGGAAAGGAGCGGCTTCGAAGATCTTCATCGAGCATGCCGCCCGGATTGTACGCGAACGCGGCGGCACGATCATGAATGCCGACGTCTCGCTGATCGCCGAGGCGCCGAAGGTGGGGCCGCATCGCGACGCCATGCGGGCAAGACTGTCCGAATATCTCGGCATCGATCTCGAACGATGCTCGGTCAAGGCGACGACCAATGAGAAGATCGGCTTCGTCGGCCGGCGCGAAGGTATTGCGGCGATCGCCACGGCGACCGTCGTCTATCGGGGAATGAAGCGATGAGCCTTTTTCCCGAGGATATCCATGCGGCGGCAGAGGCTATCATCCGCGACTTCACCGCTGCCGGGCTGATGATCTCGACGGCCGAATCCTGCACCGGCGGGCTGATCGCCGGAGCGCTGACCGAAATATCGGGCTCGTCCGCAGTCGTTGACCGCGGCTTCGTCACCTATACGAACACGGCGAAGATGGAGCTGCTCGGAGTGCAGGAGCAAACGCTGCTCGGCTTCGGGGCGGTTTCCGAAGAGACAGCACGGCAGATGGCGCAGGGCGCCCTCTTCCGCTCGCGCGCTGCGATCGCCGTCGCCGTCACCGGCATTGCGGGCCCCGGTGGCGGGTCCGCGGAAAAATCGGTTGGGCTCGTGCATCTTGCCGCCAGGTCGCGCACCGGCGCATCCGTCCACCGAAAGATGCTGTACGGCGATATCGGCCGCAGCGCTGTGCGGCTGGCAACGGTACGGACGGCGCTGGAGATGGTGCATTCGCTGCTGCCCGACTGACGCCGGCTGCGATCGCCGTCACACTTTGGTGTAGATTCTGTTCGCCCTTGTTTCGAAGGCTTCGGTGAACATGCGGAAGGCGCGATCGAACATCGAACCCATCAGCGCGCCCAGAATGCGGCTCTTGAACTCGTAGTCGATGAAAAAATTGATCGTGCAGCCACCGGCGGGAGTTTCGGCGAAATGCCACCGGTTTTCCAGATATTTGAATGGGCCGTCGATATATTTGACCTCGATGACGCGCTCGGCCCGGTTCAACAGTACCTGGGTCGTGAAGGTCTCGCGGATTGCCTTATAACCGACGGTCATGTCGGCCACGAGCAGGATCTTGCCGTCGCGCTCCTTGCGGCTCCTGACGAAAAGCGCTTCGCAGAGCGGCAGGAATTCGGGATAACGCTCGACATCGGCAACGAGATCGAACATCTGGTCGGGCGTGTGCGGGACGGAACGGTGCGTTTCGAATTGCGGCATAGGCGGCACTTAAGCGGGCGCGTCCAGAAGATCAAGGAGTTCGCCCATCCGGCTGCGGGATTTTAGCTGAAGAACCGGCACATCGGGGCCATATTCGGCGAGGCCGGCGGCAATACGCGGCGCAAATTTCTCCTCGAAGGTCCAGATGAACCGCAGGAATTCTAAATCGACCTTTTCGATGCAACCCGGTGCCATTTCCGGGCGTGTGCGGCCAATCCATTTCGCCCATCGGCTGACCGCACCCCAAATGCAGAGAAGCCTCGGCATGCGGACCCAGATTACGAAATCGGTCCGCGGCAGCCTGATGTCCAGTGAGGACGGGTTGGTGCCGTCCATGATCCAGCGTTCTTCGAGGATCCGGCTGGCGATGATTCTTCGCTGCTCCGCCCTGTCGCGCGCCACCCAGCCGGGAAGCCAGAAAACGTCCCGGTCGAGCGAAATATACGGAAGTCCGAACCGCTTGGCGATCTTCAGCGAAAGAGTTGATTTCCCGCCGCCCGAGCAGCCCACCACGAGAATGCGTCGGGCTGTGCGAATGCCCTTGGCCGCCCGTTCAAGGTCGGTGATGTCGGTGATCTCCTGACGAAGTGGCAGCTCCGCTCTCTGGTGCATCGTGCTATCCTCGGTCCATCTGCGCCAAAGGCTGCCCCTCACCCTAACCCTCTCCCCGTAAACGGGTAGAGGGGACATGCTAAACGCAGCGTTGAGATTGAGGAAGCGGGTGCGGCATGTCCCCTTCTCCCCGCAAGCGGGGAGAAGGGGCCGGAAGGCGGATGAGGGGCAGGCGGCGATCTAGAGGCCGGAGATATTCTCCTGTCGCAGCACCCAGCCCTATTCGGCCGCGATCAGCAGCTTCTTCTCACGCGCCGCCTTCAGCCGGGCAAAATCATCACCGGCATGGTGCGAGGAGCGCGTGAGCGGGCTCGAGGCCACCATCAGGAAGCCCTTGCTGTAGGCGACCGTCTCGTAAGACTTGAACTCGTCGGGCGTGACGAAGCTTTCGACCTTGTGGTGCTTGCGGGTCGGCTGCAGGTATTGGCCGATCGTCAGGAAGTCGACATCGGCTGTGCGCAGGTCGTCCATCAGCTGCAGCACTTCATTGCGCTCCTCGCCAAGGCCGACCATGATGCCTGACTTGGTGAACATGGTGGGATCGAGTTCCTTCACCCGCTGCAGCAGGCGGATGGAATGGAAATAACGGGCGCCGGGGCGAACCGTCAGATAGTTGCCGGCCACCGTTTCCATATTGTGGTTGAAGACGTCGGGTTTGGCGGCGACCACGCGCTCCAGGGCGCCCGGCTTCTTCAGGAAATCAGGCGTCAGGATCTCGATCGTCGTTCCCGGCGAGGCGGCACGGATCGCCCAAATCACCTTTTCGAAGTGCTCGGCACCGCCGTCCTCGAGATCGTCGCGGTCGACCGAGGTGATGACGACGTGGCTGAGGCCCATCTCCTTGACCGCCTTGGCGACGTTTTCGGGCTCGGCCATGTCGAGCGCATTCGGCTTGCCGGTCGCGACGTTGCAAAAGGCGCAGGCGCGGGTACAGATCTCACCCATGATCATGAAGGTCGCGTGCTTCTTGTCCCAGCACTCGCCGATATTCGGGCAGCCGGCCTCCTCGCAGACGGTGACGAGCTTGTGCTCCTTCACGATGGCGCGTGTCTCGGCATAGCCCTTGGAAGTCGGCGCCTTGACGCGAATCCAATCCGGCTTGCGCATGACATCCGTATCCGGCCGATGCGCCTTCTCAGGATGGCGCACGCGCTTGGCGTCGGGATTGATCGTGTCGAGAATGGTCACCATTGCAGTCTCAGCTTTCCGCCGCCCTAAGCGGCACAGTCCCTACGACGCGTCGCAATTTAGCGCCGCACCAGTCGCGCAACGAATATCAGCAGGCAGGCGCCGAGGAAACCCGTCACGAAATAGCCGAGCCGTCCACCGGCCAGTTGAACGTGAAACTGGGCGAGGATGGCGGTGGCGACAACCGAGCCGACAATGCCGAGCACGATGTTCAGGAAAATTCCATATCGTGCATCCATCAGCTTGCCGGCCAGCCAGCCCGCAAGTCCGCCGATGATGATTGCCGAAATCCAGCCCACGCTTTCCATGCCTGTCCTGCCCTCAATCTGCGCTAAGCGACCGCTCTGGCGACCAGCACCACGATGATGGCGCCGACGGTGGCGTGGATGATCTGCACGACCAGCGCATTTTCAATGCCCAGCGAAATGCCGAGCGCGCTGAACAGATAGCCGCCGACGAAGGCGCCGATGATGCCGCTCAGCAGGCATCTGATCAAACCGCCGCCACCGACGACCAGACTTGCCAGGAAGCCCGCAACCAGGCCGATCAGCAAAAACACCAGCAACGCCTGCGTCTCCATAGACATGATGATTTCCTTTCGCCTTTTCCACCCGACCGGAGTGGCTTTCCACTCCGGAAAAGGGGCAGCGCCCAAAAATTCTCAAGCGTTCAGTACACGACCGTAAGCATCGAGCACCGCTTCCTTCATCGTCTCGGATACGGTCGGATGAGGGAAGATGGTATGCATCAGTTCTTCCTCGGTCGTTTCGAGGTTCATCGCGACGACGAAGCCCTGGATGAGCTCGGTGACTTCGGCGCCAACCATGTGGGCGCCGAGCAGTTCGCCGGTCTTCTTGTCGAAGATCACCTTGACCATGCCCTGGTCTTCGCCGAGAGCGATCGCCTTGCCGTTCGCCGCGAAGGAGAAGCGACCGACGCGGATATCGCGGCCCAGCTCCTTGGCCTTGGCTTCCGTAAATCCGACGGAGGCGACCTGCGGATTGCAATAGGTGCAGCCCGGCACCTTGCCCTTGTCGGTGGGATGAACATTCGGCAGGCCGGCGATTTTTTCGACGCAGACGACGCCCTCATGCTCGGCCTTGTGGGCCAGCATCGGCGGGCCGGCGACATCACCGATCGCATAGATACCCGCCACATTGGTCTGGCCGTAACCGTCGGCGACGACGCAGCCGCGGTCGGTCTTGATGCCGAGCGCCTCCAGGCCGAGGTTTTCAATATTGCCCTGAACGCCGACAGCCGAAATCATCCGGTCGGCGGTGATCTGCTGGACCTTGCCGTCTGCAGTCTCGACATGGGCGGTGATGCTGTTTGCCGCCTTCTCGACCTTGGTCACCTTGGCGCTGGTGAAGATCTTGAGGCCGCGCTTTTCCAGCTGCTTGCGGGCGATGGCGGTGATTTCGGCATCCTCGACCGGCATGATGGTCGGCATCACTTCCACCACCGTGACGTCGACGCCCATCGAGCGATAGAAGCTTGCGAATTCGATGCCGATCGCACCCGAGCCCATGACGATCAGCGACTTCGGCAGCACATCCGGCTTCAGCGCCTCGAAATAGGTCCAGATCAGCTTGCCGTCGGGCTCGATGCCGGGCAGCGCGCGCGGACGGGCGCCGGTCGCGATGATGATGTGCTTGGCGGTATAGGTGCCTTCGCCCTTGACATTCTTTGGCAGCGGGTGCTGCGGCTCGACTACCGGCTTCGACGACTTGCCGACGACGATTTCACCAGGCTTCGAAAGCTTCGCCTCGCCCCAGATGATGTCGATCTTGTTCTTCTTCATCAGGAAACCGACGCCGGCGTTGAGACGGGCGGAAACAGCGCGCGAGCGGCCGACGACGGCCTTGGCATCCGGCTTGACCGTGCCTTCAAGAACCAGGCCGAAATCCTTGAAGTGATTGGCGTGATCGAGCACCTCGGCCGAACGCAACAGCGCCTTCGTCGGTATGCAGCCCCAGTTCAGGCAGATGCCGCCCATATGTTCGCGCTCGACTATCGCCGTCTTAAGCCCGAGCTGGGCCGCGCGAATGGCGGCGACATAGCCGCCGGGACCGGAGCCGATGATGATGACGTCGTAGGATTCAGCCATGTGTTTCCTGCCTTTGCTATGCTGCGCTGCGGGTCATGAGCACCCACGCGTGCCTATTGCTGTTTTCGAAGAGCGGCACGGCATCAGCGCGGGCAGCCCTCCGAGAATCCGTTTCTTACATAAGCGACAAAGCCGCCTCATTATCGCTTGCGGCGACCAGCCCTTCGGATGTCCAGCAGCCTGCGTCCGAGGCCGATGCCGCGCATATGGCGATAAACGCGCCGAGACTGCCGGTGAACCAGTTTTTCAGATCCCCAGCATCATCCGCACGATCGATTCCAGCCCGCGCCCGAGCGCCCGCGTGTTTTCCGCATCGAGGTGAATTCCGTCGATCGGCGTGGTCTTGGCGACGGAATTGCCATCGAAAAAGCCACAACCAAGCTCGTCGGCAAGGTCGCGATAGAGCGTTGCGAGCTTCGCCGATTCCTCGATGCCGCCGGGAAAGGATGCGGCGAAGGGCACATTGCCGGTCGCGCAGATCGCCGGCGGCGCTACGATCAGGATCTCCGGCCCGTCGAATTCAAAGGGCCAGGCGTGATTGCGGATCAGTCGCACAAGCCGGCTGATGCCCTGGCAGGCGGCAAAGGCGGAGCCAGCCACAACGGGCTTCATGTCGTTGGTGCCGAGCAGCAGGATGACGAGGTCGAGCGGCGCATGCGTCTGCAGGATCGTCGGCAGGACGCGCGCACCGTTGCGGTCGCAATCGGCGAGGTGGTCGTCGAAAGCGGTGGTGCGACCGTTCAGCCCTTCGGCGATAACACGCGCCTCGCTGCCGAGCGCCGCCTGAAGCACGCTCGGCCAACGGTTCTTGTACTCATGACGGCCGATTGTCTCAGGGTCATGACCCCAGGTCAGCGAGTCACCATAGCAAAGAACGGTCTTGGTCATTTCCGCCTCCGCTTCGCTATCAGACAAGCAAGCCCATCGGGTTTTCGATATAGCCCTTGAAGGCCTGGAGCAGCTCGGCGCCGAGCGCGCCGTCGACGCAGCGATGGTCGGTCGACAGCGTCACCGACATCACGGTGGCGATCGCCATTTCGCCGTTCTTGACGACAACCCGCTGCTCGCCGGCGCCGACCGCGAGGATCGTCGCATGCGGCGGGTTGACGACGGCGGCGAAGTTCTTCACGCCCATCATGCCCATGTTCGACACCGAACTGGTGCCGCCCTGATATTCCTCGGGCTTCAGCTTGCGGTCCTTGGCCCGCTTGCCGAGATCGCGCATCTCGTTGGAGATGACAGACAGCGTCTTCTGCTCGGCCTTGCGAATGATCGGCGTGATCAGGCCGCCCGGGATCGACACGGCGACGCCGAGGTCGGCGTGCTTGTGCTTGATCATGTTATTGTCGGTCCACGACACATTGGCGTCCGGAACGTCGCGCAGCGCCAGCGACATGGCCTTGATGACCATGTCGTTGACCGAGAGCTTGTAGGCCGGAGCGTTGTCCTTGCGCGGCGCCGCATCGTTCAGCTGGGCGCGCAGCGCCATCAGGGCGTCGAGCTCGCAATCGACGCTGACGTAGAAATGCGGGATCGTCTGCTTGGATTCGACCAGCCGCCGGGCGATCGTCTTGCGCATGCCGTCATGCGGCACGAGTTCGTAGGAACCCGGCTCGAACAGCTTGAGGACGGCCTCCTCGGAAGCGCCCTTCGGCGCTGCAGCGGCTGGGGCCGGAGCGGCGGCAGCCTGCGGAACGGAAGCAGCAGCGGCGGGAGCGGCAGCAGCCTTGGCGCCACCACCGGCAACGGCAGCTTCGACATCGCTCTTGATGACGCGACCATGCGGGCCGGAGCCTGCGACATTGGAAAGATCGATCCCGGCTTCCTTAGCGAGACGGCGGGCGAGCGGCGAAGAGAAGGTGCGGTTGCCACCTGATAAAGCGGCCGCGGGTGCTGCGGCAGGCGCCGGTGCCGTGGCCGGAGCTGCCTCAGCCTTCGCCGGCGCAGCGTCGGCCTTCGGCGCAGGTGCGGCCTCAGCCTTGGCCGGAGCGGCGGAACCTGCACCACTTGCGGCAGCGGCGACATCTTCGCCATCGGCGGCGAGAACGGCGATCAGCGCATTGACCTTAACGCCTTCGGTGCCGGCCGGGACGACCAGCTTGGCGACCGTGCCTTCATCGACGGCTTCGACTTCCATCGTCGCCTTGTCGGTCTCGATCTCGGCGATCACATCGCCAGATTTGACCGTGTCGCCTTCCTTGACCAGCCACTTGGAAAGATTGCCTTCTTCCATGGTCGGAGAGAGGGCGGGCATCGTGATATTGATCGGCATCGAAATACCCTCCCCTTATTTGTAGCAAACAGCCTTCACCGCATCGACGACTTCGCCGACGTTCGGAAGCGCCAGCTTTTCGAGATTGGCGGCGTAAGGCATCGGAACGTCCTTGCCTGCGATCGTCAGGATCGGCGCATCGAGATAGTCGAAGGCCTGCTGCATGACGCGGGTGGCGATTTCGGTGCCGACGGAGGATTGCGGATAACCTTCCTCGACGGTGACGAGGCGGCCGGTTTTCTTCACAGATTCGATAACCGTCGGCAGATCCATCGGGCGGATGGTGCGAAGGTCGATCAGTTCAACGTCAATGCCGAGCTGTTCGAGTTCGGCGGCCGCCTTCGTCGCATAGGTCATGCCGATGCCGAAGGAGACGACGGTGACGTCTTTGCCCTGGCGATGGATCCGCGCCTTGCCGATCGGCAGGACGAAATTATCGAGCTTCGGCACGTCGAAGTGCTGGCCGTAGAGAATTTCGTTTTCGAGGAAGATGATCGGGTTGGGATCGCGAATCGCCGCCTTCAGCAGACCCTTTGCGTCGGATGCCGTGTACGGCATGACGACCTTCAGGCCGGGGATGGCGCTGTACCAGGCGGCATAGTCCTGGCTGTGCTGGGCGCCGACGCGGGCGGCGGCACCGTTCGGGCCGCGGAAGACGATCGGAGCGCCCATCTGGCCGCCGGACATATATAGCGTCTTGGCGGCCGAGTTGATGATGTGGTCGATCGCCTGCATGGCGAAATTGAAGGTCATGAATTCGACGATCGGGCGGAGGCCGGCCATGGCGGCACCGACGCCGACGCCGGCAAAGCCGTGCTCGGTGATCGGCGTATCGATGACGCGGCGGGGGCCGAATTCCTGCAGCAGGCCCTGCGTGACCTTGTAGGCGCCCTGATATTCGGCGACTTCCTCACCCATGACGAAGACGTCGTCGCTGGCGCGCATTTCTTCGGCCATGGCGTCGCGCAGCGCTTCGCGCACGGTCATCGACACCATTTCGGTGCCGGCGGGGATTTCCGGATCGTTCGGAACGACGGCTTTCGGCTCGGCCGGAAGCGGCGCGGAAGCAGAACCGGTGTTGGTCGGCTTCTCTTCCTGAGCCACCTGCGGAGCGGCTGCGGCCGGCTTGGCAGCTGATATATCCGAAGCGGATTCGCCATCTTGCAGCAGCACGGCGATCTTGGTATTGACCTTGACGCCTTCGGTGCCGGCGTCGACCAGCAGCTTGCCGATGACGCCTTCGTCGACCGCTTCGACTTCCATCGTCGCCTTGTCGGTTTCGATTTCGGCGATGACGTCGCCAGAAGTGACCTTGTCACCTTCCTGCTTCAGCCATTTGGACAGCGTGCCTTCTTCCATCGTCGGAGAGAGGGCGGGCATGAGGATATCGATAGGCATGGGTTCCCTCCCCGATTAGAGCAGAATGTCGGTGTAGAGCTCGGATGCATCCGGCTCCGGATCGGCCTGTGCGAAGTCGGCGCTGTCGGCGACGATGTCGCGAACATCCTTGTCGATCGCCTTCAGATCGTCTTCGGAAGCCCAGCCCTTTTCGATGAGGCGTGCCTTTACCTGCTCGATCGGGTCCTGTTCGGAGCGCATCTTCTGCACTTCTTCCTTTGTGCGATATTTCGCCGGATCGGACATGGAGTGGCCGCGATAACGATAGGTCAGCATTTCGAGAATGATCGGGCCCTTGCCGGAGCGGCAATGTTCGAGCGCCTCGTCGGCCGCCGCCTTGACGGCGCGGACGTCCATGCCGTCGACCTGAATGCCGGGAATGCCGAAGCCGGAGCCGCGTAGCGAGTAATTCGACTGAGCGGTGGCACGGGCGGTCGAGGTGCCCATGGCGTAGCGGTTATTTTCGACGATATAGACGATCGGCAGCTTCCAGAGAGCCGCCATGTTGAAGCTCTCGTAGACCTGGCCCTGGTTGGCAGCGCCGTCGCCGAAATAGGCGATGGCGACATTGCCGTTGCCGCGGTAGTGGTTTGCAAAGGCAAGGCCGGTTCCGAGCGAAACCTGGGCGCCGACGATGCCGTGACCGCCGTAGAAATGCTTCTCTTTCGAGAACATGTGCATCGAGCCGCCCTTCCCATGGGAATAGCCGCTACGGCGCCCGGTCAGTTCCGCCATGACCCCGCGCGCCTCCATGCCGGTTGCCAGCATGTGGCCGTGGTCGCGATAGGCGGTGATGACCTGATCGCCTTCCTTCTGCGCCATCTGCATGCCGACCACGACAGCTTCCTGACCGATATAGAGATGGCAAAAGCCGCCGATGAAGCCCATGCCGTAAAGCTGACCGGCCTTCTCCTCGAAGCGGCGGATCAGTAGCATCTCGCGATAGGCCTTGAGTTCCTCATCCCGATCGAAGTCGGCTACTGGGCCTCCATTCGATGCTTTGGCTGCTGGTTTTGCTGCAGTTTTGCGGCTGGAAACGGTCGCGGTCTTTCGCGGCGCCATTCAACCCTCCCTATGGGTTTGTCGTTTCTCGGTGGCGCGTACCATAGGGAAGAAATATGACCACAGCAATGCCATAATTGCATGGCTCGTATTCGACGCTAAGTTATTGCAAATAAATCAGAAATTCCAATTAACCTAATTCCGGTTAATTGGAATAATGTTTGAATATGACGATCTCGTCCGCACGCGACATATTCAGCTGATATCGCGCCTTTTCGTCCAGCATGTCCTTGTCGAGCGAGCCGTCACTCAGCAGCGCCACCTGGCTTTCCAGATGTTCGCGCTTCGCCTTCAGGACGGCAAGCTCTCTTTCGCGCGCGACGCGCTGACGCTCGAACGTCTCCGTCGCCCGCAGGCCATAATCGCCATGGATGCAATGATAACCGAAATAGGAAAGGAAGGCGACCGTCATAGCCGGGATGACGAAGCGGCCGAGCTTTCTCTTCTTATGATGCTTTGTCCACATACACGCATGCTCTTGAACGCATTACCAATTCGTTCAGCATAACGCGCAGAGATTAACCGTTCATTGACCGTAACCGCCGGCAAGAAAAAACCCGCGCCGGTGAGGCGCGGGTCGAGCATTGCAAATCAGATCGGATCAGCCTTTGATGATCGAGCGGCCGGCATATTGGGCCTGGGGGCCTAGGCCCTCCTCGATGCGGATCAGCTGATTGTACTTGGCGAGACGGTCAGAACGCGACAGTGAGCCGGTCTTGATCTGGCCGCAGTTGGTGGCAACTGCGAGATCGGCAATGGTCGAATCTTCCGTTTCTCCGGAGCGGTGCGACATGACGGCGGTATAGGCTGCCTTATGCGCCGTGTTAACGGCATCAAGCGTTTCCGTCAGAGAGCCGATCTGGTTGACCTTGACGAGGATCGAGTTGGCGACGCCCATGCGGATGCCGTCGCGAAGGCGGGCCGAGTTGGTGACGAAGAGATCGTCGCCGACGAGCTGAGTCTTCTTGCCGATCAGATCGGTCAGCGCCTTCCAGCCCTCCCAGTCGTCTTCGGCCATGCCGTCTTCGATCGAGATGATCGGGTATTTGCCGGCGAGCTCGGCCAGATATTCGGCCATGGCGCCCGACTCGAGCGTGCGGCCTTCGCCCTCCAGAACATACTTGCCGTCCTTGAAGAATTCCGTCGAGGCGCAGTCGAGGCCGAGGCACATGTCGTCGCCCGGCTTGTAGCCGGCTTTCTCGATCGACTTCATGATGAAGTCGAGGGCTTCGGGCGCACTCTTCAGGCCGGGAGCGAAGCCGCCTTCGTCACCGACATTGGTGTTGTGGCCCTGCGCGGCAAGCTCCTTGCGGAGCGTATGGAAGACTTCCGAACCCATGCGCACGGCGTCGGCGATCGAATCGGCGCCGACCGGCAGGATCATGAATTCCTGGAAGTCGATCGGGTTGTCGGCATGAGCGCCGCCGTTGATGATGTTCATCATAGGCACCGGCAGGAGGCTGGCGGAAGCGCCGCCGACGTAACGGTAAAGCGGCAGGCCGGATGCCTGGGCCGCAGCCTTGGCGACGGCGAGCGAGACGCCGAGGATGGCGTTGGCGCCGAGGCGCGACTTGTTCGGCGTGCCATCGAGCTCGATCATGATGTTGTCGATCTGGATCTGATTTTCGGCGTCGATGCCGCCGATCGCGTCGAAGATCTCGGTGTTGGCGGCCTCGACCGCCTTTTCGACGCCCTTGCCGAGATAGCGCTTGCCGCCGTCGCGCAGCTCGACCGCCTCATGTGCGCCCGTCGAGGCGCCCGAGGGAACGGCCGCGCGGCCCATGCTGCCGTCTTCGAGATAGACGTCGACTTCGACGGTGGGGTTGCCACGGCTATCGAGGATCTCGCGGGCGATGATATCGGTGATTGCAGTCATGGGTTCTTCCTGCTCGGTGGGTGATAAGTCGTTCGAAGCCTGTCATAATCGAAGGCGTGCAAATTACAATGGCGCAATTTCCCGCCTTCGAGCGGGTATCGCATCGTGGCCTAAACCACGATCATGTCAGCCTGTTGAACGTTAGGCCTTGGCGATCGCATCGAAGGCAAGCAGCTTCTCAAGCAGTCGCGGCATGTCCTTGAGATAGACCATGTTCGGCCCGTCGGACGGTGCGTTGTCGGGATCCTGATGGGTTTCGACGAAGACGCCGGCAATTCCCGTCGCCACTGCCGCGCGCGCCAGCGTTTCCACGAACTCGCGCTGGCCGCCGGAGGAATCGCCCTGCCCGCCCGGCTGCGCCACGGAATGGGTGGCGTCAAAAATGACGGGAGCTCCCATCGCCGCCATGATCGGCAGCGAACGCATGTCGGAAACCAGCGTATTGTAGCCGAAGGAGGCACCGCGCTCGCACAAGAGCACATTCAGATTGCCGCTGGCGTTGAGCTTCTTCAGAACGTTCTTCATATCCCAAGGGGCGAGGAACTGGCCCTTCTTGACATTGACGGCGCGGCCGGTTCTGGCGGCGGCGATCAGAAGGTCCGTCTGACGGCAGAGGAAGGCCGGGATCTGCAGAACATCGACCACCTTGGCCACCTCGGCGCATTGCTCGGCCGTATGGACGTCGGTTATGACGGGAAAGCCGAATTCCTTCTTGAGGTCGGCAAAGACCTCCATGCCCTTTTCCAGGCCGATGCCGCGTTCAGCCGAGAGCGAGGTACGGTTCGCCTTGTCGAAGGAGCTCTTGTAGACGAGGCCAATGCCGAGCTTGCCGCAAAGCTCCTTCAGCGTGCCGGCGACCATGAAGGCGTGATCCCGGCTCTCCATTTGGCATGGACCGGCGATCAGCGACAAGCGGCCAGTATTGGAAAAAGTGACCTGGCCTTCGCCTTCGCCGATCCTGACTTCGGAATTCGTGTCGGTGCTCATCGTGTTTCCTCGAAGGCGAAGAGCGCACCCTGCCCGGGCGTGGGCTTCACCAGAATGCGATTGTTCTTGCGCGTGTGAATGTGATCCCGTTAGCACCCAAATGCGCTTCTGTCACGGCAAGATCGATGACGGTGAAGAGGATTGCCCGCCCCCGCAGGCCGCGATCGGCTGATGAGACAGCGGTCTCGAAATAGGCCTCCAGCCCTTCCGGCCGTCATCAAGCTGATCTTTGCATTTGATGCCGCGATATTCATGCCGAAACCGGTTTTCTCCACCGCCGCCTGCCCAATCGCGAGCCCGACGAAGGCGGCGAATGCCGCCGGGTCCGGTGCACAAAGTGCGATCTCGGCAATGCCGATCACGCCATTGGCGTGTCTCTCCAGCGCGGCGCGATCTGTAGGGAACGAAGTGATGCGCTGGCAAGTAAAGAGAAAGAAATCGGGGGCGCGCAAATCAGCTGCAAAGGCCAGCTTAAAGCTGCCGACGCTCTCCGAACCGTCCGGCATCCGCATCGGCCGGCTGAACTGCAACATCTCACCGGCGCTCGCGCCGTTGCTGACGAAGCGCTTATGATCGAGGTCGGCATCCTCGCTGAGGAAGGCCAGCGCAGAAAGTCCCTCCTCGCCGCAGCGGAAACGGAAGGCGCGATTGCGGGCGATGAAGACGTTGCCCTGGCGGGCCGCTGCTTCGCTCTCGTCGACACTCGCCACGCCAAGCGGCTCCAGATAGGTCTTGTCGGCGAAAAAGACGCAGGCATTCTCCGTTCCGAAGGGATGGCGCGCATCGGCGGCGACGGTGAAACCGAGCTTGCCGAGCCTCTCACGCGCCAGATCGATATTGACCACGGGCAGCACGACATGATCCAGCGGGTGCGACCTGGCGGAATGCGCGTTCATGAATATCCCTCCTGAAACCGGAAAGAGATGTGCGACAGCACCTCCCTCAATGCAAGACATGTGCGCCAATCCGGCAAATGAAAATAAAAATCTCAGCGAGTTGACGTGAACTTTTACGGAAATTTAGCTACTTGCGGAACACATATGGAACATATAGTGTCCGTTCTGGATTTGTTTCAATCACGGGGTCTAACGTCGATGCTCACGCGCAAACAACAGGAGCTTCTCCTTTTCATCCATGAGCGCATGAAGGAATCCGGCGTTCCTCCCTCTTTCGACGAAATGAAGGATGCCCTGGATCTCGCCTCGAAATCCGGCATTCACCGCCTGATCACGGCGCTTGAGGAACGCGGCTTCATTCGCCGCCTACCGAACCGCGCCCGGGCGCTCGAGGTGATCAAGCTTCCGGAGGCCTATAACCCCAGTCTTCAGCGTCGCGGTTTTTCGCCGAGCGTCATCGAGGGCAGCCTCGGTAAGCCCCAGCCGGTCGCCGCCCCCGCTGCGCCAAAGCCGGTCGCCGACAATGGCAACTCCGTCTCCGTGCCGGTCATGGGACGTATCGCCGCCGGCGTTCCGATCTCGGCGATCCAGAACAACACCCACGATATAGTCGTTCCTTCAGATATGCTCGGCTCCGGTGAGCACTATGCGCTGGAGGTTAAAGGCGATTCGATGATCGACGCCGGCATCTTCGACGGCGACACCGTGATCATTCGCAACGGCAGTACCGCCAGTCCCGGCGATATCGTCGTTGCCCTCGTCGATGACGAGGAAGCAACGCTGAAGCGTTTCCGCCGCAAGGGCGCCTCGATCGCGCTCGAGGCCGCCAACCCGGCTTATGAGACCCGCATCTTCGGGCCCGACCGCGTCAAGGTGCAGGGCAAGCTCGTCGGCCTCATCCGTCGCTATCACTGACGCCGGATGGGCTGGAATCGGTAAAACGATCATTGCGCCAATCATAGGCGCGATGGCGCATCCATGGTCGCGACAAGGCATCGAAGGCGGTGGTGACCTCCAGGCCGGCATCGGCGAAACGCAATTCGAGCGAGCCGGTCCTACGCAGCGTCTCGCCGGTGAAAAGCGTGCCACCTGAACGGCAGCTGTTGAAACGCAGACGGACCGAGGTCACGACGATATCGGCCGTATCGCAGGCCGGGCCGAGATAGGCGGCATTGTCGATAACGGTGACGATATGGCCATTGCCAAGTCTTGATGTGCACCAAGCCTTCTTGACGCAGGAAAAACGGTTTGCTTCACCGCCTGCTGCGGCTGCCCGCATCGCCGCACTCGCTTCGTTCTGCTGATCGCGGGAAAGCCTGACACGGCGGCCTTCTCCTTCCGGCGGGATGGCCGGACCATCCAGCATCTTCGGCGGATCATGTGTCGGCAGCACCAGCGCTCTCTGCCACTGGTCGAATATGAAATCCGGCGGGTTTTCACGGTTGGAAGCTATTGCCTCAGCCGCGACGACCGCAACCAGACTGCCATCCTCCGAAATCACCAGATCCGGCGGCCGGGGAACCGGCAGAAGCAGCACGATGAGCGTCGAGATGGCGATGATCGATGTGCCGACATGGCGCAGCCGAGTGCGCAGCAGCGTCAGCAGCAGAAAGCCTGCCACCGCCACTGCGAAATACCAGCCGGGCAAGCGGCCGATGCCGATATCACCGCCCCAGCCGGACACCGTCTTGGCAACCGCAATCACCAGATCGAGGCCGAATCCGACGACCTTCCAGAGCGGAGCGTCCAGACCGAAAGGCATGAGCAACATCGCCAACAATCCGGCCGGCATGACGATGAAGGAGATAATCGGCATCGTCGCAAGGTTTGCCGGCAGGCCGTAAGCCGTCAGGCGATGAAAATGCTCGATCGAAAACAATGCGGTGGAAAAGCCGCCGATCAGCGAGGTCAGGAAGACGCCGCCGAAGAAACCGGCGACGGCAACCACCGGCCTGATGATCGGCAGTTTCAGAAAAGCGTTTTCGCGGACACGCCTGTCCTTCCACAACTGATAGCCCGATACCAAGGCCAATGTGGCGGCAAAGGACATTTGAAAGCTCGGGCCCAATACTTCCGAAGGTGAAATGGCGATGATGATGAGCGCGGAGAGAACGACATTGCGCAGGCTAATCGACGGCCGGTCGAAGAAGACGGCAATCAGCATGATGGCCATCATGATAAAGGCGCGCTCGGCCGAAACCCCGAAACCGGAGATCAGGTAATAGGCGGTGACGGCGATGAGCGCGCCGGCAGCGGCGATCTTCTTTGTCGGATAGGCTTGGGCGATGCCGGGAAAGAGGCTGAGCAGCATCCGGAAGCCGACGAAGAAGATGCCAGCCGACAGCGCCATGTTGAGGCCCGAGATCGCGACGATATGGGCAAGGCCGGACTGGCGCAGCGCCTCTGTCGTCACGTGCGATATGGCGCGCCGTTCATCCGTCACCAGGGCAGCGGCAAAGGCGCCGGTATCACCGGGCAGGATCGATCTTATGCGGTCGCCGATGCTGCTGCGCAGCTGGTAGAGCCATTCGAGCAGGGCGTCCGCCGTCGACCTGGCCGCCTGCGGGCCTGCCTCCAAGTCGAGTTTCTCCGGCGCACCATAGAAGAAACCGTTGGCGCCGATGCCGTCGAAATAGGCACCGAAGGAAAAGTCGTTGAGCGCGGGAAGTGCGGGGCCTGCCGGCGGCGTCAGACGTGCCTTGCCGGTGATGACGTCGCCGATCTCGAAAGGCGCATCGGCGCCCCGGACGATCGCGGTGATGCGTCTCGGCGGCCGTTTCAGCTCCGGCGCCTCGGTGCCGGCGACGGCAAGAATGTAGCGCCAGCGCCCGCGCCCGTCGCCTTCCCGCCGTTCGACGCGGCCAGTCACCGTCGTCGTCACGGATGAATCGAGGATCACCGTTGAAGCCCGCCAGCTCTCGAACTGAGCTGAGAGCATGCCGCCGGCGAAAAGTGCCAGCGTCATGAAACTTGCGCGCAAGGCCGGCCGGCTGGGATCGGTGAGGAAAACCGCGGCCGCCGACACCAGCAGGCAGAGCAGCGATGCAACGAGGGGAAAATCCGATGCCGCAAGAAACCAGAAGGCCGAGCCGGCTCCGAGGAAGACCGGCGAGAACAGCAGCAGGCGTCCATGATCGGCCTCTTCGCCAAGCATGCAGGCCCCGGCACGGAGCGATTGCCCGGCGGTGGCCAGCAGCCGACGATGCAATGGGGTCTGCGACTGCGTCCTTGCCGATTGAGTCACCACCGCAGGCGCAGGAAAATCTGGCGGATCGGCAAGACCGACGCCCGCTTGCGGCCGCAATTCGGCTGTCATCGTTTCCTGCATGCCCCGCCCAAGATCACCCCGCCAGGCCCCAAGAATGCAACCTTCAAGCAAATCCGGCAAGGATAATCGATTGAAATACGAGGGAAAATCGTAAGCGGCAAAAGGCCAGTCGAATCATCGGCTTCCGCTATGCGTGCGGCTCATCGCTGCAGTGCCTAAAAGGTGATGCCGCAATGCACAAAATGCCATCACGGTAACTTGGCATTAGCGTCACGATCATATAGCTATCGGAAAGGACGCTTAACCCCTATGGCGCTTTTGTGGCGCCACCGACATTTCGGAGGACAGCATGACGGATCAAAGCGCTACAATAAAAATCGGTGACAAATCGGTTGACCTCGCCGTTAAAAGCGGCACGATCGGCCCGAGCGTCATCGACATCGGTGCCCTCTACAAGAACACCGCTTCCTTCACTTACGATCCGGGCTTCACCTCGACCGCATCCTGTGAATCGAAAATCACCTATATCGACGGTGACGAAGGTGTGCTGCTGCACCGCGGCTATCCGATCGAGCAGCTGGCCGAGCACGGCGACTTCCTCGAGGTCTGCTACCTCCTGCTCTACGGCGAACTGCCGACGGCCGCGCAGAAGAAGGACTTCGACTATCGCGTCACGCACCACACGATGGTGCATGAGCAGATGAGCCGCTTCTTCACCGGCTTCCGCCGCGATGCACATCCGATGGCCGTCATGTGCGGCTGCGTCGGCGCACTGTCGGCCTTCTATCACGACTCCACAGACATCACCGATCCGCACCAGCGCATGGTCGCCAGCCTGCGCATGATCGCCAAGATGCCGACGCTTGCCGCCATGGCATATAAATACCATATCGGTCAGCCCTTCGTTTACCCGAAGAACGACCTCGACTATGCGTCGAACTTCCTGCGCATGTGCTTTGCCGTCCCCTGCGAGGAATATGTGGTCAATCCGGTGCTTGCCCGCGCGATGGACCGCATCTTCATCCTGCATGCCGATCACGAACAGAACGCCTCGACCTCGACCGTCCGTCTCGCCGGTTCATCGGGCGCCAACCCGTTCGCCTGCATCGCCGCCGGCATCGCCTGCCTATGGGGCCCCGCGCACGGCGGCGCCAACGAAGCAGCGCTCAATATGCTGACGGAAATCGGCACGGTCGACCACATTCCGGAATATATCGCCCGCGCCAAGGACAAGAACGATCCGTTCCGCCTGATGGGCTTCGGTCACCGCGTCTACAAGAACTACGATCCGCGTGCCAAGATCATGCAGAAGACGACGCATGAAGTGCTCGGCGAACTCGGTATCAAGGACGATCCGTTGCTGGAAGTGGCGATGGAGCTGGAGCGCATCGCGCTCACCGACGAATATTTCATCGAGAAGAAGCTCTATCCAAACATCGACTTCTACTCCGGCATCACGCTGAAGGCGCTGGGCTTCCCCACCACCATGTTCACAGTGCTCTTCGCCCTTGCCCGCACCGTCGGCTGGATCGCGCAGTGGAACGAGATGATCGAGGATCCAGAACAGCGCATCGGCCGTCCGCGCCAGCTCTATGTCGGCGAACCCAAGCGCGACTACATCCCGGTTTCGAAGCGCTGATCGCTTCAGAGCTCAAAAAGAAACCCGGTCAGGAATGGCCGGGTTTTTTCTTTTCCAAAACGTCGAGAAGGATTTCGGCGGCCTGTTCGCCGGGCGGCTTTTCCGTCTGCATGCGCTGCCAGATGAGCTCGTAGCCTTCCTTCATGGCCTTCAGCTGATAGGTATCGGCCGACAGCCTTTCCATCCAGCGTGCAAGGCTTGCGCCGCGGACGACATCGTTCAGATATTCCGGCACGACCGGGTAATCGGCGATCAGATTCGGCAGCGCGCCGGTCCAGGTCTTGATGCCCGATGTCAGCATGCGCATGATCCAGTCGACCTTATAGGCGGAGACGACGGGAACGTCGGCAAGTGCGAGTTCGAGAATAACGGTTCCAGACGCCGCCATGGCTGCATCGGCCTCGGCAAAGGCTTTCCACTTTGCTTGCGCGCCGACGACGATCTCCGGCTTTACCGCCCAGCCCGCCGTCATTTCGCGGACGAGCGCTTGCCTGTGCATTATGGTCGGCAGAATGAAGCGTGTCGGCCCATTACGGGCGACGATTTCATTCGTGGCGACCTCGAAATAAGGCAGAAGCTTCTGGATCTCGGAGGAGCGCGAGCCGGGAAGGAGCAGGATCGGGCCGTTGCCTGGCTGCCTTCCCACGCGCAGGCGACGTGTCTCCAGCAGCGCTGGGTCGGCGACCAGACGATGCCCGACATATGTCGTCGCCGGCCCATTGAGGCGCTGCATGGCTGCCGGTTCAAAGGGCAGGACGGCAAGCACGTGATCGACATAGCGGAGCATGCGCGTGGCGCGATATTCCTTCCAGGCCCAGACGCTCGGACAGACATAATTGACAACAGGCAGATCGGGTAACGCGGTGCGCACGCGCTTGGCGACGCGATGGGTGAAATCGGGACTGTCGATAATGAGAAGGATATCCGGCTTTGCAGCGACGATCTCAGCCGTGGTGCGACGGATCAGGGCAAACAGCCTAGGCAGCCGGCTCAGCACCTGGGTGATGCCCATGATCGACAGCTCGGAAAAATCGAACAGGGATTTCAAACCTTCCGCCTGCAGCCCCTCGCCGCCAACGCCGACAAGCTCCACCGGTCCGCTGTGAATCCGCTTGAGCGCCGCGATGAGATCGGCCCCGAGCAGATCGCCCGACACTTCACCGGCAATGACGGCGATCTTCAGCGGCGCCCAGTTCATTCGACTCCCCATGACGGCAGACCGCGATCGATGCCGCAGACGAACAACCCAGCCTCGTCGGCGGCGCTGATGACCGCGGCCCGATCAAGCACCAGTGAGCGACCGGCTTCGATTGCGATGCCGGCAAGACCGGCTTTCGCAGCGTTCAGGATTGTCGCAACGCCGATCGCCGGCAGGTCGGCGCGAATATCCTGTTGCGGCTTGCAGAGCTTGACGAGCACGCCGCGGCGGCGCGGCGAGATCCGTCCGGCGGCCCTGAGGCCGGCGACACGGTCCAGCATCTCATCTGTGCCCTCAAGTCCTTCCAGCGCGACGACGCGCCCGCCGATGCTGACTGCGCCCTGCCCGACATCCAGCCGGCCAAGCGTCTCGGCGGCATCGGCGGCCTGGCTGATATCGTGCCAGTCTTCCTTGCCGGGCGCGGCGGCGCCAAGCGGGCCAACGGAAACGAGCAGGTCGGGGGCGATCTCGTGGGCGCCGACGACACGCCGGCCGTTCCCCTCGATCAACCGGATCACCATCTGCAGAACTGTATCGTCGCCGCCGGAGAGCAGTGTGCGAATGGCGGCCGGGACCTTCATCAGAATGCGGAACGTCGGGCGGACCTCGCGCCATTCCGGCCGGCGGCGCACGCTCCCCGACATCACAACACGTCCGATGCCGTATCGGATGAAGAGACCCTCAAGGGCGGCGAAATCGCCGATGCCGACAACGGCGTGATCATAGCCTTCCCAGCGTGGCTCGCTCTCGTCCTTCAGCGCGATGATTACGGGATCTTCGCCTGCCGCGCGCGCGGCTTCGGCGACATAGGAAGGCAGAAGGCCACCGCCGGCAATGATCGCCAGCCGGCCCGCAGCGGTGTCGCCTGTTAAAGCCACGGACTAGCCCTTCTGCCCCCGCGTCGGGGAGGACAGGGCGCGGTCGCTCTCGGCAGCAATGAAGTCGAGGATCTGCACAACCTGTTCGCAATCGGCATATTCCTCGCGGATCGCGGCGGCGTTTTCGCGCACGGAGCCCGTTCCTTCGAAAATCGCCTTGTAGGCCCGGCGCACCCGGTGGATGACGGCGCGGTCGATGCCGGCCCGTGTCATGCCGACGACGTTGAGGCCGCCCAGCAGACCGGGATTACCGTTCAGCATGCCATAGGGAATGACATCGTAACTCACCGCCGACAGGCCGCCGACGAAGGCGTGGCGGCCGACGCGGGTGAACTGGTGAACCGCCGAGCCGCCGCCCAGGATAACGCGATCCTCGATAACGACATGTCCGGCGAGCATGACGTTGTTCGACATGATCACATGGTTGCCGACCCGGCAGTCATGCGCGACGTGGGAGTTGGCAAGGAAAAGGTTGTTGTCACCAACGATCGTCTCACCGCCGAAATCGGCCGTGCCGGTGTTCATCGTGACACCTTCGCGGATTGTGCAATTTGCACCGACCGTCAGCGTCGTTTCCTCGCCGCCGTGGTGCACGCTCTGCGGATCACCGCCGACGACGGCCATTGGGAAGATGCGTGTGCCCTTGCCGATAACGGTGCGGCCGGTGACGATCGCATGCGCCAAGAGCTCGACATTCGCATGCAGGACGACATGCGGTCCGACATGGCAGAAAGGACCGATTTTGACGCCCTCACCGATCGTAGCCCCGTCTTCGACGACAGCCATCGGATGAATACGGGCGCTTTCGGCGATATTGCTCATGCCTGATCCTTACGAACGATCATCGCGCCGATGTCAGCTTCGGCGACAAGTGCGCCGTCGACCTTGGCGTCGCAATGGAATTTCCAGATATTGCCGCGTTGCTTGTTCTTCTTGACATGGAATTCGACGCGGTCGCCGGGCACGACCGGCTTGCGGAAGCGCGCATTCTCGATGGTCATGAAGTAGACGAGGTTGCCGGTCTGACCTTCTTTCTTGGCGCAGATGGCACCCGCCGTCTGCGCCATGCCCTCGATCAGCAAAACCCCGGGCATAATCGGCGCTTCCGGAAAATGGCCGGTGAAATGTGGTTCGTTCACAGTGACGTTCTTAATGCCGATCGCCGTGTTGTCGCCGTCGATCTCGATGATCTTGTCGACCATGAGAAAGGGATAGCGATGCGGCAGCAGCTTCATGATCTCGGTAATATCAGCCGAAGAAAGCGTCGTCGTGGCTTCCTCAGTCATTTTGCTTGCCTCCAGGGTTCCTCCCGCGCAACTTGGATTTCGATACCTGTTGCGCTGCCTCTCTCAGATAGTCTTTTAGCGGACGTGCAGGTACACCGCCATATTGTCCGCCCGCGGCAAGGTCGGTCATGATACCGCTTTTGGCAGCGATCTGCACGCCATCGCCGATCGTCACATGTCCTTTGATTCCCGCTTGGCCGCCGATCTGCACGCCATTGCCGATTTTCGTGCTGCCGGCGATGCCGACCTGCGAAACGATGGCGCAATGGCGGCCGATCTGGACGTTGTGGCCGATCTGGACCTGATTGTCGATCTTGGTTCCCTCGCCGATCACCGTGTCGTCCATGGCACCGCGGTCGATGGTCGTGTTGGCGCCGATCTCGACATTGTCCTGGATGATCACCCGGCCGATCTGAACGATCTTGATCATGCCGCGCGGACCCGGTGCATAACCAAAACCGTCCTGGCCGATCCGAACGCCGTTGTGGATGATGACGCCATTGCCGATCAGCGCACAGAGAATGCTCGCTCCAGCCGCAATCGAACAATCCCGCCCGATCTTGACATTCGGACCGATGACGCTATTCGCGCCGATGCGCGTTCCCGCCCCGATCTCGGCATGCGGACCGATAACGGCCAGCGGTTCGACGATCACGCCCTTTTCAAGTTTGGCGCTCGGATCAATCACCGCGCTCGGCGCAATCTCGCTTTCACCCGAAAGAGCGACAGGACGCAATGCTGCGGGATAGAACAAGCCTCCCGCCATTGCGAAGGCAGCATGCGGATTGGACGAGAAGATAACCGGGAGATGCGGAGGAACGAGATCGGCAAGCGCCTTGTCGCAGATTACCGCCGAGGCCTCGCATGTCGCAAACTCCTCGCGATTGCGGCGCGACAGGATATAGCAGACATCGCCCGCCCGCGCCCGGCTGATGGGCGCGACGGACTTGACGATAACATTGGCATGATCGGAATTGGCAAGTTCCGCCCCAAGAAACTCTGCCAGCTCAGCGAGCCTCAGACCTTCATGGGGCAGAAAAAAAACGTTTTGCTCCATCGGCAATGCTCCAGAACGGAATTGAGTGTTACAGTTCCGGACTGCCGATATCAGAATTGGTTGTTAATGCCAAACTTGAAGTTTTGCGTCTTGTCGAAGTCTTCCTTGAGGACCGGGATTGCGTAATCCAGACGCAATGCACCGAAAGGAGACTGCCAAACGACACCGACACCGACGGAAGCGCGCAGCGAGGCGTCTTCGCCCTCAATGCCGTCGCCCCTCAGGTCGACGTCGTTGCCGAACAAGGTGCCGGCGTCGGCGAAGACCGCGCCGCGCAGGTTGAAGTCGCGCGGGAAGCCCGGCATGGGGAAAGTCGCTTCAGCCGATGCGGTGAAGTATGTTGTACCGCCCAGCGGATCGTCGTTGTTGCCGGCAACGCGAGGGCCGATACCCTTGTTCTCGAAACCGCGAATGTCGCCATTTGTCAGCGTGAACTGGTCGAAGACGTTCAGGTGCTCACCGAAGCCGACGACATAACCCGCCGAAGCCGAAACCGAACCGATGATATCGGCATCGTCGGCGAGCAGGTGGTAGTAACGGGCCTTGCCGTAGATCTTGTAGAACTGCGAGTCGCCCCCGAGGCCGGCAATTTCCTGGGTCGCCGTAGCGTAGATGCCTTCGCGCGGCAGAACCGTGTCATCGAGCGTGTTGTAGGTCAGCGTCTGCGAGACGGAAGAACGTGTCCACGGGCTGTCCTCAACCAGGTGCTGATACGGAGCGGACAGATCGGAAAGATCGCTGTTGTCAGCGTCGTACTTCATCTGCTTGTAGTTATAGCGGAAGGTGGTCGCCAGATCTTCGGTGATCGGCGCCGTGACGCGCAGAACGACGCTGGTTTCCTCGTAGTCGTAATTGTCGTTGCTCGACGTTTCGCTGTGGTTGACGTCGAAGCCCGCCGCCAGGCGGTAGCCGAGGAAATAGGGTTCGGTGAAGCTGACGCCGTAGGCGCGCGAGCCTTCCTGGCCACCACCGGCCGAGATGCGGATGTACTGACCGCGGCCAAGGAAGTTCTTTTCTTCGATCGATGCTTCGAGCAGCAGACCGTCACCGCCGGCGGCATAACCCGCGCCGACACCAAACGAACCGGTCGACTGATCCTGCACGTCGACCACCACCACGACACGGTCCGGGGAGCTGCCCGGCTGCGTGGAGATATTGACGGAAGAGAAGTAACCGAGCGCCTCCAGACGACGCTTGGCCTTGGTGATCATCTGCTGATTGAAGGCGTCGCCTTCGCTCATGTCGAATTCGCGGCGGATGACATAGTCGCGCGTACGGCTGTTGCCGCGGATCTCGATGCGCTCGACATAGGCGCGCTCGCCCTGGTCGACGAGATACTCGACGCCGATCGTATTGTTGTTGAGGTCGCGGTTACCGCGCGGCGTGACGCGCGCAAAGGGGTAACCGGCGGAGGCCACCTGATCGGAAATCGCTTCGATCGACTTCTGAACTTCCTTGGCGCTGTAGAGGTGGCCTTCTTTCGTGCGCACCAACGGCAGCAGCTGATCCGAGCCGACGCCTTCAACGGTCGACTGCACGGTCACCGGACCAAAATTGTAGCGCTGGCCTTCTTCGATGTTGAAGGTGAGCGTGTATTTGTTGGTTGCCTCGTCAAAGCTGGCATCAGAAGAGACGATGCGCATGTCGGCATAGCCGCGATTGTAATAGAACTGGCGCAGCGCTTCTTCGTCGGCGTGGAGCTTGTCTTCGTTGTACACGTCCTTGCGGGTCAGGAACGAAAGGAAGTTCGAACGCTTGGTCTGGATGACGGCAGCAAGGCGGCCGGCGCTATAGGCGTTGTTGCCGACGAAATTGATCGCATCGATCTTGGTGCGGTCACCTTCGTTGATGACGAAAGCAAGGTTGACGCGGCCTTCGCCCAGCGGCACCACTTGCGTCGTCACCTCGACTTCGCTGCGGCCGGTGGCGGCATAGGCATCCTTGATCGCCTGGATGTCGGACTGAATCTGCGTGTCGCTGTAAGGACCGGCAGCATGCGTCTGGACGATCGTCGCGAGCTTGTCGTCCTTGATCTTGCGGTTGCCGTTGAAGACGACCTGATTGACGAGCTGAGCTTCCTGGACATTGACGACGAGCGTGCTGCCGGAAACCGAAATCTTCACATCGGAGAAGTAGCCCGTGCCGTAAAGCTGTTTGACTGAGTTATCGATATCAGTGTTCGAGAAACTCTTGCCGGGCGTGATGGTGAGGTTCGACCTGACGGCTTCCGCGCCGACGCGGCTTGCGCCACGCACATCGATGCGCTGGATGACCGCGGCCTCGGCGGCCGTAGCGGAAACGAACGTCAAAGCACCTGCGCCCGAAGCAACAACACTAGCAGACAGCGCAACCGCCGATACTGCGTTCAAAAACTTTGAACCAGCCTTCATTTCACCTATTACCTTTTTTCCCTCGTCCCCGTCCCCGGGAGAACCCGATTCCGGTCACGTGTGTCGTTTTACCCGCTTTTGACATACAAGCAAGGGAGGGCGTTAATTTCTGTTTACTTCATTTCCAAGCGTGACCCATTCGCCACTACAGCCTTGAAACATCGTAAATAAATAGTAATTCCCTTGCCTTACGCGTTTACCCTCAGCTCAGGGTGATGTCGTTCCAGGTCGTGAAAACCATCAATGTCAATATCATTGCCAGGCCTATACGAAATGCAATTTCCTGGGCCTTGGCACCCAGCGGTTTTCCTCTGACCGCCTCCACCGCATAGAACATCAGGTGGCCCCCATCAAGTACCGGAACCGGCATCAGGTTAAGCAATCCTATCGAAACCGACAGCACCGCAGCAAGCTGCAACACTGCCCCTACGCCAAGCTTCGCCATCTGGCCGGTAGCCTGCGCCACACGGATCGGCCCGCCCAGTTGATCGGCCCGCATCGATCCGCTGAAGATGTTGCCGATATATTTGAAGGTGTCCGTGACAATTTGCCCGCTGGCGATTACGCCCTCACGCAGCGCCTGGAGCGGCGTGTAGGTCTGCAGCCGGAAATTGCCGGAGCTCTTGTCGGTGGCGATGCCGATCTGACCGACTTCCATCTTGTTGCCGAACTGATCGGTCTGTTCGACGCGCTGCGGCACCATCGGCACATCGAGCTTCTGGCCGCCGCGCTCGACTGTGACGACAATCCTTTGGCCGGGGCGCATGCCGACATAGCGGCGCACATCTTCAAACGTCTCGACCTTGCCGCCATCGATGGCAACCAGGAGGTCGCCGGGAAGGATACCGGCGGCGGCCGCCGAGCTCTCCGGCTTGACCTCGGCAACGACCGGGTCGGCGATCATGCGGCCATAGACGGTGAAGAGAACAGCAAAGATGGCGATCGCCAGCAGAAAATTGGCGATCGGACCGGCTGCGACGGTCGCGGCACGTTTCCACAGCTTGGCTCCGGCGAAGGAGCGCGCCCTCTCCTCTTCGGACATGGCGGCAAGCTTGTCGCTGTCCGGTTTGCTCGACGCATCCTCGTCGCCGAAGAAGCGGACGTAACCGCCAAGCGGGATTACGGAGATCTTCCAGCGGGTTCCATGGCGGTCGGTGAAGCCGAATAGTTCGGGACCAAAGCCGACCGAAAAGGCAAGAATACGAATGCCGCTCCAGCGCCCGACAAGGTAATGGCCCATCTCATGCACGAAGACGAGCAGCGAGAGCACCAGGATGAAGGTGACGATGTTCCCCATCACAAATGCGTATATGCCGGTCATCACGTCCATGGTTCCTTCCGTCGGGCTGCCGCGTCATCAGAGGCCGAACAATGCCGCTCCGAGCGACGCCATGCCAGCTCCCTTTATCTGTGAAAATGATACAGCAAGCAAGAACGCCGCAAAACAGGCGAAAATCAGTCCGTCGACGCGGTCCATGACGCCGCCATGGCCCGGGATGAGATGGCTCGAATCCTTGACGCCGAATTTGCGCTTAATGAAGGATTCGAAAAGATCGCCCGACTGGCTGCAAATCGACAGGACGAGCGCCACGCCGGCGGCGGCGACTTCGGCGCCCGGAACGAGGAAATGGGAGAGAAGAACGCCGGCTGCGACCGCAGAAACGGCGCCGCCGATTGCACCAGACCATGTCTTTCCCGGCGAGATCGACGGGGCAAGCTTCGGTCCGCGGAGCGCCCTGCCGACGAAATAGGCGAGGATATCGGTCGCCCAGACGACGGCAAAGACGAAAAGCATGGCGTAAAGACCGGGCTGGTCGTTGCTTCTGATTGCGGCGAGCGCCAGGCCGGTGGCGCCGGCATAGAAGAGGCCGACCGGGAGCCACCGGCTCGTGCCGTGCAGGATGATCAGGGCGATGCCGACGGCCGTGACGCCGGCCAGCATGCCGGCGGCGAATTCGAAATTTCCGACAAGCACGAGGAAGGCGACCGCCGCTTCGCCGATCCAGCCGACCACATTGGCGACCCAATCACGCGCAATGCCGGTTATCTTAGACCATTCATAGTAGATCAGCAGGCCGATCACCACAGCCAGGGTGCGAAAGGCAGCGCCGCCATACCAGGTGGCGACAAGAACGCTGACCGCCAGAATCAATCCTGAAACGATGCGGAGCTTCAATTCCCTCTGCATCAGGTGCCGACCGCGGCTGCCTGCGATGACAGGCCGCCGAAGCGCCGGTCACGGGAGGCGAATTTTTCCAGCGCCGAGCGGAAAATCTCCGGGCTGAAATCGGGCCAATATTCCGGGACGAAGATGAATTCGGAATAGGCGGCCTGCCAAAGCAGAAAGTTGGAAAGCCGTTCCTCGCCGCTGGTGCGGATGATGAGATCCGGATCCGGGATGCCGGCCGTGTCGAGGCGTCCGTTGATCAGTGCGGGAGTGATGTCCTGTGCCCGCAGGTGGCCGGACTCGACGTCCCTCGCCAGACTCACGACGGCGCGAGAAATTTCATCGCGCGAGCCGTAATTAAAGGCGATGACCAGCGTCAGCGCCGTGTTGTCCCTGGTGGTCTCCTCCGCCTCAAGCAGCAGGCTGAGAATGTCGCTGCGCAGGCTGTGGCGGTCGCCGATAACCTTGATGCGCACATTCTGGCGATGAAGCTCGGCCAGGTCGCGACGAATGAAAGCCTTGAGCAGACCGAGCAGATCGGAAACCTCGGCCTCGGGCCGGCGCCAGTTCTCCGAGGAGAAGGCGAAGAGGGTGAGATATTTTATGCCGGCCGCGCCGGCGGCGCGGACTGTCTCGCGTACCGCCTCTACGCCCTTGCGATGGCCCATCGTGCGCGGCAAGCCGCGCTGCTTGGCCCAACGGCCATTGCCGTCCATGATGATGGCAACATGCTCTGGCACAGTCACAAATACAGATTCCGACATTTCCCGTCCGGTCTTTCCAGGCAAAGGCACAGGTCCACTAGACCTGCATGATTTCCTTTTCCTTCTCGCCAAGCAAGCGGTCGATTTCGGAAATCGTCTCGTCCGTCATCTTCTGTACGCGTTCGGATTGCGCACGGCTCTCGTCCTGGCCGATTACACCGTCCTTTTCGGCTTTCTTGAGGCCGTCCATGCCGTCACGGCGGACATGGCGAATCGCGACCTTGCCCTTTTCGGCATAGTCGTGCGCCACCTTGACGAGCGACTTGCGGCGCTCCTCGTTCAATTCCGGCAGCGGAATACGCAGGCTCTGACCGTCGACGATCGGGTTAAGGCCGAGATTGGATTCGCGGATGCCGCGTTCGACGGCGCTGACCATCGACTTGTCCCAGACGGAAACCGTCAGCATGCGCGGCTCGGGCACGGTGATGTTGGCCACCTGGTTCAAGGGCACGCGCGAACCATAGGCCTCGATCGTTACCGGATCGAGGATGTTGGCCGAAGCACGGCCGGTGCGCAGCGATGCAATGTCGCTCTTGAATGCGGAGACCGCGCCGTCCATCCGGCGCTTCAGTTCCTTGATATCGATACCTTCACTCATGTCGATGCTCCCGTTTAGAGCGATGCCGATAAGTCAGCGGCTTTCGGACATCTCATGCTCTAATTCTTTAATGTAGAACATGTTTCAGATTTCAGGCCAACCGGACCTAAAGCTCGATCATGTTCTAGCGAGGGCTACGCCGAAACCGCGGCGCGGCTTGTATCAGTTGTCGGAGACGATGGTCTTGAGGCCACCGCCCGTCAAGATTTCAGCAAAACCACCCTTCTCGTGGATCGAGAAGACGATGATCGGAATGGAATTTTCCCTGGCGAGCGCCACCGCAGCAACGTCCATCACCGCAAGCCCCCTGTCCAGCACTTCCTGGTGCGTCAGGCGGTCGAAGCGGGTCGCATCGGGGTATTTTTTTGGGTCGGCGGTGTAGATGCCGTCCACCTGCGTGCCCTTGAAGATCGCTTGAGCGCCCATTTCGGCAGCACGCAGTGCGGCGGCGGAATCGGTGGTGAAGAAGGGATTGCCGGTGCCGCCGGCAAAGATCACCACGCGTCCCATCGACAGATGATAAAGGGTCGCTCGTTGCGAGAAGCTCTCGCAGATCTCCGGCATGGAGATGGCCGAAAGCACCACCGTATCGATGTTCAGCTTGCGCAGCGAGGTTGCCAGCGCCAGCGCGTTGATGATGGTGCCGAGCATGCCCATATGGTCGCCGGTCACCCGGTCGCCGCCTTTGGATGCGACTGCGACACCCCGGAAGATATTGCCGCCACCGACGACGACGCCGACTTCCACGCCCATGTGCCTTGCCTCGGCAATATCGGATGCAATGCGGTCCGCCACCGTGACATCGATCCCGAAACCCTGGGCACCCATGAGCGCTTCGCCGGAAGCCTTGAGTAGAACGCGTTTATAGACAGGCTCTAAAGACATCTTGGCCCCTCGTAAATTGCCGTGAATGCCCGATACACGAAGGGCACCGCGTTGTCACGCGATGCCCTGGCGTTTTCCCAATTATGGCTGAAAGATCAACCCTTGACGGCAGCCGCAACTTCGGCTGCGAAATCGGTCTCTTCCTTCTCGACGCCTTCGCCGAGCAGAAGACGGGCCATGCCGGCAACTTCGATCGGAGCGCCGACGGCCTTTTCAGCTTCCTTGATGGCGGCTGCGACGGTGAGATCCGGATTGATGACGAAAGACTGCGAGAGAAGAGCAACTTCTTCGAAGAACTTGCGCATGCGGCCTTCGACCATCTTTTCGATGATGTTGTCGGGCTTGCCCGACGCGCGCGACTGCTCGATGAAAACGTTGCGCTCGCGCTCGGCGACGGCGGCATCGACTTCTTCCGGGCGGATCGCCAGCGGCGCGGTCGCGGCAATGTGCATGGCGACCTGGCGGCCGATTGCGTTCAGGGCTTCCTTGTCACCGGTCGACTTCAGCGCGACGAGAACGCCGAGCTTGCCGAGCCCGTCGGAAACCGCGTTGTGAATATAGGTGGCGACGATGCCGTCCTCGACGGACAGAGCGATCGAACGCCGCAGGTTCATGTTCTCGCCGATCGTTGCGATCGCATCCTTGATCGTGTCGGAAACGGACTTGCCGGATGCCGGATAGGTTGCGGCAGCCACCGCGTCGACAGTGCCATCCGTCGAAACGGCGACCTTGGCGATGCCGCGAACGAGATCCTGGAAGGCATCGTTACGGGCGACGAAGTCGGTTTCGGAGTTGACTTCGACGACGACGGCCTTCGTGCCTTGGCTCGAAACGCCGACGAGGCCTTCGGCGGCGGTGCGGCCGGACTTTTTGTCGGCCTTGGCGATGCCCTTGGCGCGCAGCCAGTCGATCGCCGCTTCCATGTCGCCATTGGTTTCTGCAAGAGCCTTCTTGCAATCCATCATGCCTGCGCCGGTCTTTTCGCGCAGTTCCTTCACCATTGCAGCCGTAATCTCGCTCATTATCTTCCTCTTGTCGGTTCAAACGGTGGACCGCAAAGCGGCGCGGCACCGGATTGAGGCACGAAATGTACCTGTATGTATGACAGCGTGATGAAGACGCGCCATAACGAAACTTTATTGGCGGAACGCCTGACGCATCCGCCTTGAAACAGGTAAGGCCGCCGAACTTCGATGAGTCGCGAGCGGCCTTCCCAGTCTATGCAAGCTTCGACGGAGTTTTGTCTCCGCCCGCCTTCATCAGCCTTCGGCTGCTTCCTCGAGAGCCGGCTCGACCGGAACCTCGGAGGATGCGCCGAGATCACGGCCGGAAGAGCTCTGCTGGCGCGCAATGCCGTCGATGGCAGCGCGAGAGATCAGCTCGCAGTACAGAGCGATGGCGCGCGATGCGTCGTCGTTGCCCGGGATCGGATAGTCGATCAGGTCCGGATCGCAGTTCGAATCGATGATGGCAACGACCGGGATGCCGAGGCGCTTGGCTTCGTCGATCGCGATCTTTTCCTTGTTGGTGTCGATGATGAACATCAGGTCGGGCGTGCCGCCCATATCGCGGATACCGCCGAGAGCCTTGTCGAGCTTTTCGCGTTCGCGCTCGAGGTTCAGGCGTTCCTTCTTGGTGAAGCCCTGCGCTTCGCCGTTGAGGATCTCGTCGAGCTTGCGCAGGCGCTGGATCGAGTTGGAGATCGTCTTCCAGTTCGTCATCATGCCGCCGAGCCAGCGCGAGTTGACGTAGTACTGGGCCGAGCGCTTGGCGCTGTCGGCGATGATTTCGGAAGCCTGGCGCTTGGTGCCAACGAAGAGAACGCGGCCGCCACGGGCAACGGTGTCGCTGACAACCTGAAGGGCGCGCGACAGCATCGGAACGGTCTGAGCCAGATCGATGATGTGAATGTTGTTGCGATCGCCGAAGATATACGGCTTCATCTTCGGGTTCCACCGATGGGTCTGGTGGCCGAAGTGGACGCCTGCTTCAAGAAGCTGACGCATAGAAAAATCAGGCAATGCCATGCCTTGTTACTCCTTTTCCGGTTGAACCTCCGCAAGACGAACAGCACCCTCGTCGAGGATGCCACCGGCGGAACAGCCCGGATTTCTCCCGGACGATCCCATGCCTTACGTGTGGAATGCCGGTGCCCATACATTCCGTCGGGCATAAAAGCAAGGGAAACATTCCATTCGGCATAAAAACAAGGATCATGCCGGATTTCCGGCCGACTGCCCTGCCCTGAAAATGCCGCCGCTCAGCTTGCGAGTGTCGGCAGCAGCGCCAGCACGACGCCGGCATCGGGCATCGGCAGGACGGCGTCGATCTCCGCGGGCAGCAGGCTGGTGATCGCGCTGTCGGCGTTTCCGCCATAGTGAGGCTTTCCAGGCTTGCGGCGCACATTGGTCTGGAGGCCTATTGCGCAACTGCAGGCCCCGTCGCAATGGACTGGCCGCTGGAATCGCTCCGATCACAAGAGCAGGACGACAGAAGGCGACTCAATCATCGCTGGTCGCCGACACAATAATGAACTTTGTGATACAGTTTTATGACAGTGGAGAAACGGCGGCCTACTTGCAGACCTCAGCCTTGTGATCGAGCAGCTCGAGCTTGGCTAGCTTCCCGGTCAGAACGAAATCGCCATAATCCATCGTCAGGTCCCGGGTGATGCCGTTCTCGTAGAGCTTGAACGACATGCGATAGACCGGCAGCGAATCCGATTTTGCATTCTCGTTGAAATAGGCGATGGTCACCGGCCAGAAGGCCGTCTTCGAGAAGGCACCGGCATTGCCGGCATCGGCCTCCTCGGCAGCAGGCGTTTCCTGCTTGCCGACGATCGTTGTCGTCACCAGCGACTTGTCGCCGTCATCGGAACCATCGAAAACGCGGGCTTCGAAGAAGCGTTTTCCTTCTTTGGCGTTCTGGATCACATCGAGCATGTGTTCTGTCGGAAAGCGGCTTTCGCCAAGCTGCAGCTCGCGGCTCGCCGGCTGCTTGAGATCGACTTTGACGCCATTGGCCTGATTCTCGGCCGCGCCGTTAACCTCCTTGTCGAGCTGGTCGTCGGTGAAGGATTTGGTGTCGAAGGTAAACTTGCGGTCCTTCAGGTTCTCGAAGGTCTTTGTCTGCTGATCGCTGACGCGTACGCTGTCGCCAGTGTCGATCTGCGTCACGAAGCGGAAATTTGTGGTGAAGCCCTGGCAATAGTTGCCGTCGAATTCATAGACCATGCGCCCGTACATGGAGGCGATGCCGGAGCGGTCCGACGCATCTTTCAATTCCAAATCGTAGACCGCGCGATGGGCGACGAGGCCGGTCGCGATCGCAGCACTTGCCGCAGGCGCAGCCGCCCATGCGTGGGCGGAAAGGCCGGCGAGAAGCAGAGCGGCTAGACTCGATCGGAACATTCATTCACTCCTATTGGACTCGGCCGCGATGTTATATGAACTCTTTCGGCCAAATCGAGGCTCGAAGCTGTCATATTAAAGATTCTAGTCTTGATGCATAATTTTGGAAACATTGACAACAAAAGCGGAGACGAAAATGTCCAATGAAATTGCTGGACGCTTGAGCGAGATGGGGATAACCCTGCCCGAAGCCGCAGCACCCGCCGCAAATTACGTTCCCTATGTCATCAGCGGCAATCTTCTCTACATCTCCGGCCAGCTGCCGCTCGAGGGCGGCAAAGTCGCCGTATCGGGCCATCTCGGCAAGACCATCGACGTTGCGAGCGGCCAGCGCGCCGCCGAACTCTGCGCCATCAACATCCTCGCCCAGGCCAAAGCTGCGCTCGGCGGCGACCTCGGCCGCATCCGGCGCGTCATCAAGCTGAACGGTTTCGTCGCCTCGGCGCCCGACTTCATCGAGCAGCATCTCGTCATCAACGGTGCTTCGAACCTGATCGCCGGTGTGCTTGGCGAGGCCGGAAAACATGCGCGCGCCGCCGTCGGCATGGCCGCTCTGCCGCTCAACGCCGCCGTCGAGATCGACGCTATCATGGAAATCGCAGAATGACCAATGCGGACTGGATCAAGGACGTGCCGGTCGCCCATCGCGGCTATCACGACCTGAATAAGCTTGTCTGGGAAAATACGCTCTCGGCCTTCTCGCGCGCTGTCGAAGCCGGCTTCGCGATCGAATGCGACCTGCATTACGCCTCCGACGGCGTACCGATCATCTTTCATGACGAGGATCTTCAGCGTCTGTGCAATCTGAACGGCGACGTCCGCGAGCGCACCTCCAGGGAACTCGGGCTGATCGCCGTCGGCGGCACGGGAGACAAGGTGCCGACGCTCAGCCAACTCCTCGATCTCGTCCAGGGCAAGGTGCCCCTGGTGCTGGAGCTGAAGGGCCGTGAGGCCGACGACGAAGGCTTCGCTGAATCCGTGCTCGAAGTGCTTGAGGGCTATGAGGGCAAGGTCGCGCTGATGAGCTTCGACCATTGGCTGCTGCGCGATCTAAAGGCGCTTGGCTCGCCCTACCCGCTCGGGCTGACCGCCAACGGCAACACGCCGGAGGAGTTTGAGACCCATGCCAAGGCGATGCAGATCGGTCTCGATTTCATCTCCTATTATTATGACGACCTGCCGAATGCCTTCATCACGGGCGAACGCGAAAAGGGCATTCCGGTGATTACCTGGACGGTGCGAGACGAAGAGGCGCGCCGGCGCACTTTCGCCAATGCAGACCAGATGACCTTCGAAGGTTTCGACCCGCGTGCGGTTTGACGCTCGCTTTTTGGCCAAGATCATGCGCAGACTGAAACAGAGCCGAGACCCTCCTCCCACAGGCTTCGCATCCGCCGCATGACCGATGAACTGTCCATTCGCGTAGAACGCTCCTTCACCGCGATTTCCCCGGAGAGCTGGTCCAGGCTTTCCGGGGCGTCGAAGGGTGGCAACACGCTTGCCTACAATCCTTTCGTTTCGCACGCCTTTTTGTCGTCGCTGGAAGAGTCCGGCTCGGCCACAGCCGAAACCGGTTGGCTCGGCCACCACCTGTTACTCGAAACCGATCGCGGCGAGTTGATCGGCGCCCTGCCCGGCTACCTCAAAAACCACAGCCAGGGCGAATATGTCTTCGACCACGGCTGGGCCGACGCTTTCGAGCGGGCCGGCGGGCGTTATTATCCCAAGCTGCAGTGCTCGATTCCATTTACACCCGCGACCGGGCCGCGTCTTCTCGTCGCCGAAGGGTTGCAGCGTCTGCCGATCCAGAGCGCGATCGCCGAAAGCCTGAAGGAGGTCGTGCGCCGGCTCGACATCTCCTCGGCGCATATTACCTTCGTACCGGACGAGGAGATCGGCGTCTTCGAGATGGACGGCTATCTACACCGCACCGACCAGCAGTTTCATTTCATCAATGACGGCTATGCCAATCACGACGACTTCCTTGAAACGCTCGCTTCGCGCAAACGCAAGGCATTGCGCAAGGAGCGCCGCGCCGCGCTCGAAACCGGCATCAGCATCGACTGGCTGACCGGCCGTGATCTGACGGAGCGGATCTGGGACCAGTTCTTCAAATTTTACATGGATACCGGCGGCCGCAAATGGGGCCGGCCCTATCTCACCCGCAAATTCTACTCGCTGATCGGCGAGCGCATGGCCGACGATATCCTGCTCGTCATGGCCAAGCGCGACGGACGCTATATTGCCGGCGCAATCAATTTCATCGGCGGCGATACGCTCTACGGCCGTCACTGGGGCTGCATCGAGGACCACCCCTTCCTGCATTTCGAGGTCTGCTATCACCAGGCGATCGACTTCGCCTTGGCGAAGGGGTTGAAACGGGTCGAGGCCGGAGCGCAGGGCGAACATAAGCTCGCTCGCGGCTACCTGCCGGTGACGACGCACTCCGCTCATTATGTCGCCCATGCCGGACTGCGCCGTGCGATCGGTGATTATCTCGCGCGCGAGCGCGCCGATGTCGAGCAGATGAGTGAGCTGCTGAGCGAGCACAGCCCCTTCCGCAAGGGTGAGCGTCAGCAGGAGGATTGACGCCGCCCCGGCGAGCGCGCTACCCGATCAAATGGAACGTGAGGAGATTTCGCGATGACCAGCGCCTATGACGACAACAATATTTTCGCCAAGATCCTGCGCGGCGAAATTCCCTCGCACCGAATCTACGAGGACCAGCATACGGTCGCCTTCATGGATGTGATGCCGCAGGCGCCGGGCCACGTGCTCGTCGTTCCGAAGGCGCCTTCGCGCAATATCCTCGATGCCGATCCCGCCACCCTCGTCCATGCCATTACCGTCGTTCAAAAGGTCGCCCAGGCGGTCCAGCAAGTTTTCGACGCCGATGGCGTGTTCATCGCCCAGTTCAACGAACCGGCGGCCGGACAAACGGTGTTCCATCTGCATTTCCACATCATCCCCCGCCATGAGGGTGTGGCGCTCAAGCCGCATTCGGGCAAGATGGAAGATGGCGCCGTGCTTGCCGCCCATGCCGAAAAGATCCGGGCGGCCCTGGCATAACGCGAATTCCTGGCAACGACGGAAACAGAAAAAGGCCGCGGATACCGCGGCCTTTTCCAATTCGGTGACGAGCTCTCACTTCTTGCGCGGAACCTTGGGAACCGTGCTTCCCTTCTTGGGGGCGTCGCGGACCTCGGGCTCGGCCTGCGGGACCGTCTTGGCGCGGGTCTTGCGGGCCGTCTTCGTCTTCAGCTCGCCATCATCCTCGTCGTCGGTTTCGGGATGGACGACCTCGGCCTCCGGCTTCGGCTTGATCGGCGCCGTATCCGGAATGGCTTCCAGCAGGATACCGGGCTTGCCGTCTTCCTTCGGGCCGACGGTGACGTTGACGACGCCGCCCTTCTTCAGCTTGCCGAAGAGGATTTCGTTGGCGAGCGGCTTCTTGATCGTGTCCTGGATTACCCGGGCCAGCGGGCGGGCGCCCATCTTCTCGTCGTAACCCTTCTCTGCAAGCCAGGCGATCGCATCCTCATGCAGGTCGAAGGTGACGTTCCTTTCGGAAAGCTGGGCCTCCAGCTGCATGATGAACTTCTGAACGACCTTGTGAATGACCGCCGTCGGCAGCGCCGCGAACGGGATGATTGCGTCGAGACGGTTGCGGAACTCCGGCGTGAAGAGACGGGTCAGCGCCTCCTCGTCCTCGCCGGTGCGCTTGGACGAGCCGAAGCCGATGGCCGCCTTGGCCATTTCGGAGGCGCCCGCATTCGTCGTCATGATCAGGATGACGTTGCGGAAGTCGATCTTCTTGCCGTTGTGGTCGGTCAGGGTGCCATGGTCCATGACCTGCAGCAGGATATTGTAGATATCCGGATGCGCCTTCTCGATTTCGTCGAGCAGGACCACGCAGTGCGGATGCTGGTCGACGCCATCGGTCAAAAGGCCACCCTGGTCGAAGCCGACATAGCCGGGAGGTGCGCCGAGCAGACGCGAGACCGTATGCCGCTCCATATATTCCGACATGTCGAAGCGCAGGAGTTCGACGCCGAGCGACGCTGCCAGTTGCTTTGCCACCTCGGTCTTGCCGACGCCGGTCGGACCGGAGAAGACATAGGCGCCGATCGGCTTGTTCGGCTCGCGAAGGCCGGCACGCGCCAGCTTGATCGATGTCGAAAGCGCTTCGATCGCGATGTCCTGTCCGTAGACCACCGAACGCAGCTCCTGCTCGAGATTGGCAAGCACGGCCTCGTCGTCCTTGGAGACGGTCTTCGGCGGAATGCGGGCCATCGTGGCGATCGTCGCCTCGATCTCCTTCTCGGTGATCAGCTTGCGGCGCTTCGACGGCGGCAGCAGCATCTGGGCCGCACCCGTTTCGTCGATCACGTCGATCGCCTTGTCCGGCAGCTTGCGGTCGGAGATGTAGCGGGCCGACAGCTCGACGGCCGACTTGATGGCGTCGTTCGAATAACGCAGATGATGATATTCTTCGAAATAGGGCTTCAGCCCCTTCATGATCTCGATCGCATCATTGATCGACGGTTCGCTGACGTCGATCTTCTGGAAACGACGGACCAGCGCCCGGTCCTTCTCGAAGAACTGGCGGTATTCCTTATATGTGGTCGAACCGATGCAGCGGATCGCGCCCGATGACAGGGCTGGCTTCAGCAGGTTCGATGCATCCATCGCCCCGCCCGAGGTGGCGCCGGCACCGATCACCGTATGGATTTCGTCGATGAAGAGGACGGCGCCCGGATATTCTTCCAGCTCCTTGACGACCTGCTTCAGCCGTTCCTCGAAGTCGCCGCGGTAGCGCGTGCCGGCAAGCAGCGTGCCCATGTCGAGCGAGAAGATCGTCGCATCGGCGAGCGCCTCGGGCACCTTGCCTTCGACGATGCGCTTGGCCAGCCCTTCGGCGATCGCCGTCTTGCCGACGCCGGGATCACCGACATAGAGCGGATTATTCTTCGAACGGCGGCACAGGATCTGAATGGTGCGGCTGACCTCGGCATGACGGCCGATCAGCGGGTCGATCTTACCGCCCTTGGCCTTCTCGTTGAGATTGACACAATAGGCTTTGAGCGCATCCTGCTGCTTCTTGGGGCCGCCCTCTTCCTCCCCGCCGCGCGCCGTCGGCTTGCTCTCGGCCTCCTCTTCGGCGCCGCGCGGAGTACGGGTCTCCGACGCGCCCGGCCGCTTGCCGATGCCGTGGGAGATGTAGTTGACGGCATCGTAGCGGGTCATCTCCTGCTCCTGCAGGAAATAGGCGGCATGGCTTTCACGCTCGGCGAAGATCGCGACGAGCACGTTTGCGCCGGTCACTTCTTCGCGGCCGGATGACTGCACGTGGATAACGGCACGCTGGATGACGCGCTGGAAGCCGGAGGTCGGCTTGGAATCCTCGTCGTAACCGGTGATCAGATTGGAAAGTTCGTTATCGACATATTCGACGAGCGTCTTGCGCAGCGCGTCGAGATCGACATTGCAGGCGCCCATAACCGCGGCCGCATCGGCATCGTCGATCAGGGCGAGCAGCAGATGCTCGAGCGTCGCATATTCATGATGCCGCTCGTTGGCAAAGGTCAGTGCCTGATGGAGCGCCTTCTCTAAACTAGGCGAAAATGTTGGCACGTTCAGATCCTCACTTCTTTTCCATGACGCATTGCAGCGGATGCTGGTGCTGCCGGGCGAAGTCCATCACCTGGCTGACCTTCGTTTCCGCTACCTCGTATGTGAATATTCCGCACTCGCCGACGCCGTGATTGTGGACGTGGAGCATGATGCGGGTGGCACTTTCACGATCCTTCTGAAAAAAACGCTCCAGAATATGAATGACGAATTCCATGGGCGTATAATCGTCATTCAAAAGCAGCACGCGATAGAGGTTGGGCTTCTTGGTCTTCGGCTTGGTGCGCGTGATGACCGAGGTTCCGCGATTTCCGTTGTCCCCGTTCCTTTCGCTGTCGTTCTGCATCCGGATCGGCTTTGCGATCATTGTCATTCATTCCTCGATCAATCCGGCGGAGCATGGGAGGGTGCTTTTCCCGCCGAATATCTGAAACACTAACTTAGTTCATAATGGGCCGATTTTAAGCCCCCTGTCAGACACTGCAATCAAGAAATGCCGGCATGCACGGGAAAGACCCAAAATGTCCCCGGACGGTCCGACGCAGCAATGAAAGTGGAAACAAAAAAGACCGGCTACAGGTGCGTAGCCAGTCTTTATTTTTCAATATGTAGCGCAGGTTGCGCTTTTGACGTTGCTTCAGGCGGCAGCGGGGGTCGCCGGCTGCGGCGATTTCGGCGACTTGACTACGCCAGCGGCAGCAGCAGCGATCGGCGCCTCATAGGGCTTGTAGGCGGATTTGGCGAGATCGGCATACATTTCGCCGAGCTTGGTCGTTTCGGAGACGAAGCTCTCATAAGCCGATTTGACGTAGCCGGTCTGCAGTTCGAAAGCGGCCTCGAAGCTCCTGACGCCTGCCAAGGTTTCAAAATGCGTTACGGCATCCTGAAAGGACTTTTTCGAATATTCAGCGGCTTCCGCGGCGATCGCCTGAAAGCCCCTGGTCGTCTCGGAATAGGTTCTCAGCGCCGTGTCGACGGCTTCCTTGCTCTTTTTGTTGGCTTCGTCAAAGTTGAACATGGCCATCCTCCGTTGGGCTGTTGGATGGCGGCAGGGTAGCCGCAACGCACAAATAGTCAAGTAGTCTTGTGCGACGCAAAACATCTCAAGGTTGCGTTACAGCAATAAGACAAAGCGAGCGCGCCGGTGAACGTACCTCTTTAACGGTTTTTGCTAATATATGTCATATCGTCACAACCAGACGTTTTAAAAAAAAATTGATTCGGCAGCGAAAAAAACAAAAAAACCGGGCGGATGTCGCCGCCCGGTCCACTTCAAGCTCTCATGCGCGATCAAAGATCGACGTCGAGGATCGCCATCGAAAAGTTGTAGGAGCGGTCGCCGTCCTCGTCATCGACATAGACGACGCCCAGAAATTCTTCGCCGAGATAGACTTCCGCAGAATCATTCTTGCGCGGACGCGCCTTGACGACGATCTGCGGGTTGAGCGTACGTTTGAAGTAGGCGTCGAGCTTCTTGATTTCTTCTGGCTTCACTCTGTCATCTCCGTAAGCGGCCTTGATTGGCCGCTTCTTGCACAGGAAAAGGAGCGGTGTAAAGGCGGGGGCGCCGCTTGGCGATGACTGTCCCCGCTCAGGTTCCGTCGCTTATTCTGTCTTTCCAGCGCCGACACTCAGATATCGGCGCCGATTACCTGATCCATATTGCGCGACGGCTCGGAACAACCGGCCTCGCCCACAACCTTGGCCGGCACGCCTGCAACCGTCTTCTTGGGGGGCACCGCCTTCAGCACCACAGAGCCGGCGGCGACGCGCGAGCAATAGCCGATCTCGATATTGCCGAGGATCTTCGCACCGGCGCCGATCATGACGCCGCTGCCGATCTTCGGGTGGCGATCGGCGCCCTCCTTGCCGGTGCCGCCGAGCGTCACGCCGTGCAGGATCGAGACATTGTCGCCGATGACGGCCGTCTCGCCGACGACGAGGCCGGTGGCATGATCGAGGAAGATGCCCTTGCCAATACGCGCAGCCGGATTGATGTCGGTCTGGAAGACGCTGGAGGATCGGCTCTGCAGATAGAGCGCGAAATCACGCCGGCCACGATTCAAAAGCCAGTGCGCGAGTCGGTGCGTCTGCAGCGCATGAAAGCCCTTGAAGTAGAGCACCGCTTCCATGAAGCGCAGGCAGGCGGGATCGCGGTCGTAGATGGCCTGGATGTCGACGCGAAGAATGGAGCTCCACTCCGGCCAGTCGAGCAGCATTTCCTCGAAGGTCTGACGCAGCAGGTTCGCCTGCATATCCGGATGGTCGAGACGTTCGCAGATGCGGTGGATGACGCATTCCTCAAGCGAATGATAATTGATCACCGTCGAATAGAGGAAGGCCGCGAGAACAGGATCCTTTTCGGCCGCGATCCGTGCTTCCTCGCGCAGGCTGTCCCAGATGGGATCCATCACCTTCAGCGGATGGCCAGTCTCAAAAGCACGGATATCTGTCTTGGCGACCATCGCCGCTCTCCTCGTTGCCAGCCGGAATGCCGTTTCGGAATGCCCATATATAGTGGAAAACGCCAATAACATAAATGGGTGCCGTCACCATGGTTTTTTAGCATGGTTTTTCGGCATCACGATTATGTCACCCCTCGGCAACCCTTGCGTAGAAGGCCAGCACCGCCTGCTTGAAAACCTTATCGCCGACGGCGAGCATGTGATCGCGGCCGGGAATATCGAGCGCTTCGGCCTCGGGCATCAGGGCAGCCAACTCCTGCGGCGAGCCGGCGATATCGTCCTTGGTGCCGACGCCGATCAGGGTCGGCATGTCGAGCTTGCCCATATCGGAGCGAGCGACAAGGTCGCGCGAGCCGCGGATGCAGGCGGCTAGCGCAGTGCGGTCGCTTTTCGTCTGTTCGGCGAAGGCGCGGAACATGCGGCCGCGGTCATGCGTCACGACCTCCAGCGACGGAGCCAGCAGCGCATCGGCGATCGGATCCCAGTCGCCGACCCCATCGGTCATGCCGATGCCGAGGCCGCCGAGCACCAGCGAGCGGACGCGATGCGGATTGGCAAGTGCAGCAAATACAGAAATGCGCGCCCCCATCGAATAGCCCATGAGATTCGCCTCAGGGATGCCGAGATGATCGAGCAAGGCGATTGCATCGCCGGCCATGACCCAGGGGCGATAGGCTTCGGCATCGTGCGGCTTGTCGCTTGCGCCATGGCCGCGATTGTCGATGGCGATCACCCGGTAGCCCGCATCGCCCAGCGTCTTCAGCCAGCCCGGATGCACCCAGTTGACGCTTGCCGTCGAAGCAAAGCCATGGATCAACAGGACAGGCACGCCGGAGGGGTCGCCCTCGTCGAAAAAGGCGATCTTCAATCCATCATGAGTGAAGCTTGAAAATGCGGGTGTATTCAGGTTCATCGGGCCTTCCTTTTGGCGCGACCATAGTCGAGCCGCCTCTCGGCGGGAAGCCAAAATTGTGGGTAAAAACTGTGCCCGGCGCGGCGCTTTGGCTCTACACATTTGAGACGAAGGCTTATAAGGTTCGCGCACTTTCAAAGCATTCGGAGAGCGACATGGCCGGCCACAACATTCCCCATTTCCAGAACGACGGCGGTCATCGCGTCATCGAAGTCGGCGTCAAGGAATTCATGTGCACCGGCGCTTCGGTTCCTTTCGACCATCCGCATATCTTCATCGACATGGGCGACGACAACGAGAAGGTCTGCTCCTATTGCTCGACGCTTTACCGTTATAATGCATCTCTCAAGCCGAGCCAGACCAATCCGGCCGGCTGCGTTTTCCACGTGAAGGCGGCGTAAACCGTCCAGAATCCGGATCGGACTGACAATGCCGGTCGAACATGCCGCCATCATCGGCGCCGGCATTGCCGGGCTGACAGCTGCGCTTGCGCTTTCGCGTTGGGGCATCAGCTCGGAGATTTTCGAGCAGGCGGATGAACTCGTCGCAGTTGGCGCCGGCTTGCAGGTTTCGCCGAACGCCTCCCGCATCCTGGCAGAACTCAGCTTCGTCGAGGGACTTTCAAAAGTCTGGCTCGAACCGGAAGCGATCCGGCTGATGTCAGGCGGTTCGCTGCGCCAGCTCGCGGCCGTGCCGGCCGGCAAATTCGCGCGACAGCGCTGGGGCGCACCCTACGGGGTCCTGCACCGCGCCACATTGCAGAATGCGCTTCTCACGGCGGTCGAAGCTGATCCGCTCTGCCGGCTTCATCTTGGTGTGCGAGTGGAATCGAATTCGCCGCCTGTCGAGCGCGCTGCCGATGTCGTCATCGGGGCGGACGGCGTTTGGTCGAAGCTCCGGCAATCCGTTCCCGGCAGCCCCTCGCCGCGTTTTTCCGGCAATATCGCCTACCGCTTCACCATTCCCGAAGACCAGGCGCCAGGTTTTCTCGACCGGACAAGCGTTTCGGCTTTCCTCGGCGGATCGGCCCATCTTGTCTGCTATCCGCTGAAAGAGATCGGCAGCATCAACATGGTGGCGATCACCGCCGGCAATGTCTCGCCGCAGGCCTGGCGAAACGAGCCGACCGCAGAGCAGCGCGCGCGGCTCCGGGCGCAGCTTTCCGGCTGGAACAGCGCGATTACGTCGCTGCTGGAAAAACAGCCGAAGCTGACGTTTTGGCCGCTCTTCGAAACCACCCCGGGCGCGTGGCAGGACGGCCGCAGGACGGTTCTGATCGGCGACGCCGCGCATGCTATGATGCCCTTTGCCGCCCAGGGAGCGGCCATGGCGGTCGAAGACGCCTACGAACTTGCCGCGTTTCTCGCCAATCGTCCCGTGGCGGAAGCGCTGACGCTCTTTGAAAGGCATCGCGCGCCGCGCATTGCAAAGCTTCGCCAGCGCGGCGCCTTCAACAAATTTGCCTATCATGCGAAGGGCCCGATCCGGGTAGGCCGCGATCTGGTGCTCGGCCTGAAGCCGCCGCAAAGCCTGGCGGCCGATCTCGACTGGATCTACGGCTACCGGGCTGAGGGCACGCTGTTAGGCTCGGCAAGCGGCCGCAGCACCTAAAGCGCGTCACGATCTTTCAGATTCGCTCCTTGCGCTTTAGGTGTTTGTTTTACGCATGTCGTTGCCACAAAACCGCTGCATCCTTTTGCGCGACATGTGTTAGCCGCAACGGCTCAGACTGCACTTGCCGCCGCAAAACCCCGTTCAATATCGGCCTTGAGGTCGGCCACGTCTTCAAGGCCGATCTGCAGGCGGATGACAGGACCCTCCTTCGGCGCCTTGGCGACCTTGCGGTCATTGAGATAGGCGTGCAGCGCGAGGCTTTCAAAGCCGCCCCAGGAATATCCGAGACCGAAAATCCTCAGCGCATCGAGGAAGGCATGCGCCTTCGGTTTGAATTTCTCGGGGCTCTCAGCGGCAAGCACAAAGGAAAAGATGCCGCTGGCGCCCTTAAAATCGCGCTTCCAGATATTGTGGGAGGGGAAACTCGGCAGCGCCGGATGCAGCACGCGGGCGACATCCTCCCTCCCCTCCAGCCATTCCGCGATATCGAGTGCGCTTTCATAATGCCGCTCGAGGCGCAGGCCCATGCTGCGCAATCCGCGCAGGATCTGATAGGCATCGTCGGGTGCGCCACAGATGCCAAGGGCGCCGTTGGCCTCCTTCAGCCGCTCCCAGTGCTCCGCATTGGCCGATACCGTTCCGAGCAGGATATCGGAATGGCCGGACGGATATTTCGTCGCCGCATGAATGGAGATGTCGACGCCGTGATCGAGCGGCCTGAAATAAAGCGGCGTCGCCCAGGTATTGTCCATCATGACGACGGCGCCGTGGCGATGGGCGACCGCCGAGATCGCTGGAATATCCTGCATTTCGAAGGTGTTGGATCCGGGAGCCTCGGTATGGACGAGCCTGGTGTTCGGCCGGAACAGCGTCTCGATGCCGGCGCCGATCGCCGGATCGTAATATTCCACCTCGACACCGAGGCGTTTCAGCATCGTATCGCAGAAATGGCGCGTCGGGCCATAAACCGAGTCGACGACAAGTGCGTGATCGCCGGCGGCGACGAACCCGAGGAACGGAATGGTGACGGCTGCCAGCCCCGAGGGGACGAGGATCGTGCCGGCCGAACCTTCGAGCGCATCGATCGCCTCGCAGAGCGCATCCGTCGTCGGTGTGCCGCGCGTACCATAGGTATATTTCTGCGAGCGCGTGTCCATCGTCGCCGCGTTCGGAAACAGCACCGTCGAGGCATGCACGACCGGCGGATTGACGAAGCCGTGATAATCGAAGGGGTCGTTGCCGATATGGGTCAGGCGGGTATTGATGCCGGCGGTCTGCAGCAAGCTGTCTTTGTCTTTCATGTCGGAAATAGCCTTTGGCGAGGGGCGCAAAGCCAGACTTTTGGACGCCTCGCCCGATCCGGTCAACCCCTTGACCAGGGGGACACCCTGTCGTCTCGGTTTTTCAAATTAGCGTTATTTTTCCGCAAGCGGGCGCTCATTTCCTAGCCAACCGCCTTCGAATGCAGCGCAATGCGGCAAAATTCTGAATTTTGCCGCAATTATGCATGGCGACACTTGACCATAGTGACATTTGCGACTGTGATAGGGTACTCGCGCCGGGAGGGTGTCGAGACGATGGGGGTGGCAGAGTTTTCCGCCGGAACGCCCCACAAGAAAAGATAATACAACGGAAAAGGTTGGGAAAAAAATGAAGAACAAGCTTCTGTCCGCCGCGATTGGCGCAGCAGTTTTCGCTCTTGGCGCCTCGGCTGCTTCGGCCACGACTCTCGGTGATGTAAAGGCAAAGGGTTTCATTCAGTGCGGCGTCAACACCGGGCTCGCTGGCTTTGCCGCGCCTGACGCTTCCGGCAATTGGGCAGGCTTCGACGTCGACTTCTGCAAGGCCGTCGCGTCGGCCGTCTTCGGCGATCCGACGAAGGTGAAATTCACCCCCCTCAGCGCCGCCAACCGCTTCCCGGCGCTTCAGTCCGGCGAAATCGATGTCCTCGCCCGCAATACGACCTGGTCGATCAACCGCGATACGGCGCTTGGCCTGAACTTCCGTTTCGTCAACTATTATGACGGCCAGGGCTTCATGGTCCGCAAGAGCCTCAACGTGAAGTCGGCGCTGGAACTTTCCGGCGCGTCTGTCTGCGTCCAGTCGGGCACGACCACCGAGCTCAATCTCGCCGATTATTTCAAGGCGAACAATCTCCAGTACAATCCGGTGGTCTTTGAAAAGCTGGACGAGGTCAATGCGGCCTATGACGCCGGCCGTTGCGACGTCTACACCACCGACCAGTCCGGCCTCTATTCGCTGCGCCTGACGCTGAAGAATCCGGACGAACATACGATTCTGCCGGAAATCATCTCCAAGGAACCGCTCGCCCCGGCCGTACGTCAGGGTGACGACCAGTGGTTCGATATCGTCAGCTGGGTCGGCTATGCGATGATCAATGCCGAAGAATTCGGCATCACTCAGGCCAATGTCGACGAGATGAAGAACTCGCCGAATCCCGATATCAAGCGCTTCCTCGGCGTCGAGGCGGATACCAAGATCGGCACCGATCTCGGCCTGACCAACGACTGGGCTTACAACATCGTCAAGAACGTCGGCAATTACGGCGAAGTCTTCGAGCGCAACATCGGCCAGGGCAGCCCGCTCAAGATCGCGCGCGGCCTTAACGCGCTGTGGAGCAAGGGCGGCATTCAGTACGCTCCGCCGGTTCGCTGAGCGGCATCACGCATGAAGCCGGAAAGGCGGGCGACCGCCTTTCCCCCTCCAATAAAAAGCTCCGAAAAGGAGCATAATGGGGAATTGGCCAAGCATGACGCATCAGGCTTTGGAATCAACACGTCTATCCAGAAGCGGCTGGAGTTTTCAGTCCGCCCTCTACGACCCGACAGTTCGGGGTATCTTCTTCCAGGTTCTCACCATCGTCCTGCTGGTCGTCTTCGTCTGGTGGGTTGCGCACAATACTGCCGTCAATCTGGCGCGCGCCAACATCGCGTCCGGCTTCGGCTTTCTGAACGGCCGCGCCGGCTTCGAGGTCGGTCAGTCGCTGATCGCCTATTCAAGCGATTCGACCTATGGCCGCGCGCTGGTCGTCGGCCTTCTGAATACGATCCTGATCGCCGTTACGGGCATCATCACCGCCACGATCATCGGCTTCATTATCGGCATCGGCCGCCTGTCGAGGAACTGGCTGATAGCCAAGCTGTGCACGGTTTATGTCGAGGTCTTCCGCAACATCCCGCCGCTGCTTGTCATCTTCTTCTGGTATTCGGGCGTTCTGGCAGTTCTGCCGAATGCGCGCGAGTCACTGCATCTGCCGCTCGGCGCCTATCTGAACAACCGTGGCCTTTCCTTTCCCAAGCCGATTTTCGGCGAGACTTTCTGGCTCGTCGGCGTCGCCTTCGTCGTCGCGATCATCGCCGTCATCGCCACGGCCCGATGGGCGCATCGCCGGCAGGCGGCGACGGGTCAGCAGTTCCATACGATCTGGGCTTCGATCGGCCTGCTGATCGGCCTGCCGCTTATCGCCTTCCTAGTCGCAGGCGCGCCACTTTCCTTCGATTATCCGATCGCAGGCAAGTTCAACCTCACCGGGGGTTCCGTTGTCGGGCCGGAGTTCATGTCGCTCTTCCTGGCACTTTCCTTCTACACCGCTGCCTTCATAGCCGAGATCGTGCGCGCAGGCATTCGCGGTGTGCCGAAGGGACAGACGGAAGCTGCAGGCGCACTCGGGCTTCACCCCTCGTCGATCACCCGGCTGGTCGTCATTCCGCAGGCCTTCCGCATCATCATTCCGCCGCTGAGCAGTCAGTACCTCAATCTCACCAAGAACTCATCGCTGGCGATCGCAATCGGTTTTGCCGATCTCGTCGCCGTCGGCAGCACAACGCTGAACCAGACCGGTCAGGCTGTCGAGGTGATCCTCATCTGGATGGTCATTTACCTCAGCCTCAGTGTGGTGACCTCGCTGTTGATGAACTGGTTCAATGCCAAAATGGCGCTGGTGGAGAGGTAAGATGAGCAACGCTTTCGTCAGAACCGCCATACTGGCGCCGGAGCCGCCGCCCTCAGCAGAGAAGGGCCCTGTCGCTTGGATTCGCCGCAACCTCCTTGCGACGCCGAAGGACATCGTCCTTACCATCCTAGCGCTGGTCTGTGTCGTTTGGGCCCTCCTGCACGCGCTCGACTGGCTCTTCGTGCAGGCGGTTTGGAGCGGCCCTGACCGCACCTTCTGCGCCACTGCCGTGCAAGGCGGCATTCAGCCGGATGGCTGGAGCGGTGCATGCTGGGCCTTCGTCAACGCCAAATTCGACCAGTTCATCTTTGGGCGTTATCCGCTCGACGAGCGCTGGCGCCCGACCCTGGTCGGCATTCTTTTCGTACTCCTGTTGGTGCCGATGCTCATTCCTTCGGCACCGCGCAAGGGGGTCAACGCCCTGCTGCTGTTCGGCGTGCTGCCGATCATTTCCTTCTTTCTGCTTTACGGCGGATTTGGCCTGGAAATCGTCGAGACGCCACTCTGGGGCGGGCTGCTGGTGACGCTGGTGCTCTCTTTTGTCGGCATCGCGGTCTCCTTCCCGCTCGGCATCATCCTGGCGCTTGGAAGGCGCTCGCGGATGCCGGTCATCCGTACGTTCAGCGTCGTTTTCATCGAAGTGGTCCGCGGCGTGCCGCTGATTACGGTCCTGTTCATGGCGAGCGTCATGCTGCCGCTTTTCCTGCCGGCCGGCTGGACGGTGGACAAGCTCTTGCGCGCGATCATCGGCGTATCGATCTTCGCTTCCGCCTATATGGCGGAAGTCATTCGTGGCGGCCTTCAGGCTATTCCCAAAGGCCAGTTCGAAGGGGCGGATTCTCTCGGCCTCGGGTACTGGCAGAAGATGCGATTGGTGATCATGCCGCAGGCAATCAAGCTGGTGATCCCTGGCATCGTCAACACCTTCATCGGCATGTTCAAGGACACCTCGCTGGTGTCGATCATCAGCATGTTCGACCTGCTCGGCATCGTTCGCCTCAACTTCGTCGATCCGAACTGGGCGACCGCAGTAACGCCGCTAACGGGGTTGATATTCGCAGGCTTCGCCTTTTGGCTTTTCTGCTTCGGCATGTCGCGCTATTCAGCATTCATCGAACGTCACCTCGACACCGGCCACAAACGATAAAAATGAGGGAAAACAATATGGCTGAAGCTCCAGCTAAGAAGCTCACCGTTTCCGCAACGGAAGTGGCGATCGAAATCGTCAACATGAACAAGTGGTACGGCGATTTCCACGTGCTGCGCGACATCAATCTGAAGGTCATGCGCGGCGAACGCATCGTCATCGCCGGCCCGTCCGGTTCGGGCAAATCGACGATGATCCGCTGCATCAACCGTCTTGAAGAGCACCAGAAGGGCCAGATCATCGTCGACGGCACCGAGCTCACCAACGATCTGAAGAAGATCGACGAGGTGCGCCGCGAGGTGGGCATGGTATTCCAGCATTTCAACCTCTTTCCGCATCTGACGATCCTAGAAAACTGCACGCTGGCGCCGATCTGGGTGCGCAAGATGCCGAAGAAGCAAGCTGAAGAAATCGCCATGCACTTCCTGAAGCGGGTCAAGATCCCGGAACAGGCCAACAAATATCCGGGTCAGCTTTCCGGCGGCCAGCAGCAGCGCGTGGCGATCGCCCGATCGCTCTGCATGAACCCGAAGATCATGCTGTTCGACGAGCCGACTTCGGCACTCGATCCTGAAATGATCAAGGAAGTGCTCGACACGATGGTGGGTCTCGCCGAGGAAGGCATGACCATGCTCTGCGTCACCCACGAAATGGGCTTTGCCCGCCAGGTCGCCAACCGCGTCATCTTCATGGATCAGGGCCAGATCGTCGAGCAGAACTCACCGGCCGAGTTCTTCGACAACCCGCAACACGAGCGCACCAAACTGTTCCTCAGCCAGATCCTGCACTAAGTCCGAGAAGCTTAGTTCGTGAAAAGACCCGCCGTGCCTTCCGCACCGGCGGGTCTTTCACGTTCAGTGGGAGACCGACGCCTGCAACAGACTGCAGAGACCGGAAAGCCCGGCATCGCCGCTGCCGGCGGCGGAGATATCGGCGCAACGAACAAGCATCTTGCGTTGCTCGTCCACGGGTCTCTCTCGAAACGCCGCAATCGTGCGAGCCTGCGATGCGCTGAGGGTGCCGTTACGAGCAGCTGTCATCCCGCCCCTGTCGTTCGCGTCACCAATGGCAAGCTTTGTGCCTGCTCCGCTACTACCGCCAATGGAAGCCGTGGCCTTGTCATCGACCTCCCGGGAGCCGGCAGTCCGGGCGTTGACGCCGCGATCGCCGCCGAGCCTGGCATTAGCGCCAGTCGCGAGACCATCACTGCCCCCGACAATGGCATTGACATTGGCATCGATACCGCCGCGGCCGCGAGCACTGGCCGACGCATTTGCGTCAGCGCCGCTCGAGCCGCCAATGGATGCGTCGGCCGTCGCATCAACCCCGTTTCCGCGGCCAAGCGAAGCTCCGACGTCGGCGCTGGTGGCATTGCCTGCATTTACCGACACGCCAATGTCAGTCGCGTGTGCATGGTCTGCCGGCATGGCAAGAACGGCGCAGGCGGATGCGAACAGGGCAATTGGCAGTCTACTGTGCATTTGAGTCATCATCTTCCTCCGTTTTCATATGCCGGACGGTTCGTCCGACCTGCGAAAATCGAGGAACGCGCGTGCCTTCGATCGATTGGACGCCGAGTACCCCGACATCCATGCCAACCAACGAGAAGGACTTGCCAAGGTTTCATTCCAGCCCGTCATGAACCTGCGCGGCGGCTGAGAATGACGGCGCGTAGTTATCACTGAGTAAGCGTTACGAAAGCTACTGTGCCAAAAACAGGCATGAGCGAGAATTTCTCCCCAATTTAGCCGCTGTATCTAAATTCCGAAGGAGTACGCAGTAATTAAGTGGCTGCTTAGTTGCAGCTGTCGACACGGCGGCCGGCCAACTCGATCGCCCTCGCAGCGCCTGCTCCGGTTTCTCGCTCCTCTAGTGCAGGAGCAAAAAAGATCTTCGTTCGTCTGGATATGCCCGGCCCGGCCTCCATGTTCAGCATGTTCCTATTTTACGAAGCCGGAGGTTCAAGAATGGGCATTTTCGACAAGATCAAACATGCAATCTTTGGAGAAGCAAAAGCAGCCGAACCTGTCGCCAGCGGCGCAGCAAAGACAGCGCCAGCCCAGGCTCCCGTCTCACCCCCGTCAGCCCCCAGTCCGACGCCTGCGTCCTCTCCTGCGCAAACTAAGCCGGCCTCGGCCCCGGCGACAGCGACAGTCGATATTGTTCCGATCCTCGACGCGGCTGTGAAGAAGAGCGGCCAGAAACTCGATTGGCGCCATTCGATCGTCGACCTGATGAAGTCAGTCGGGATGGATGCCAGTTTGACTGAGCGCAAGGAACTCGCCGCCGAACTCGGTTATACCGGCGATACAAACGATTCCGCGAAAATGAACATGTGGCTGCACAAGGCGCTGATGAAGCGGCTTTCAGAAAATGGCGGCAAGGTGCCGGCCGATCTCCTCGATTGATCTCGGTTGCTGACAAAAGCTGCCGCCATTCAGCGGCGGCAGCCATCCCGGCACCTTCCAAACCCCTTGCCCACAGGCGCTGGAATCAATAACGTTCCGGCAGATGACTTCGAAAATCGATCTGGGGAGCGCTTAATCCAATGCGATTGATGGCAGTTGTTGGTCTTGTGCTTAGCTTCGGCTGTATATCAGCCGCAGAATCTCCTTCTAACTATCAATCCTACAGCGGCATTCGGGTCGATACCGACCCGGTCCTCCTCTCCCGGTATGACAAGGCGCTCCAGCGGTGCGTGCCGGAAGCAGGTTCGTGGCGACGCGGCTCGCCGGACCAGAGAAGCCTCGATTATAACGCGGCGCTCAGAAATTGCCTCTATCGACGCGGCTTCGTCGACCGAGGCGTCTACGCCTACCCCATTCCAGAAGTTTACTTCGAGCATTTCCTGGACCGCTGAGAAGAACCGAACGGTTCTAGTCTCCCATAGGACTTCAAAAGTCAGGAACACAGGCCGGCTGCATCGGCGTGGCTTGTCGACGGCGACCGCATATCAGCTTTGGCCGCTGTCGGATGGCCGGCCCTTGCCGTGCGGCAATTACCACAGGGATGATGGAAGCTGCAACGCGGCTTTCAGGGCAACGGGAGCAGCGGGATCGATCGAGCTCCACAAGTGCGGAGGTCGGGAGCTACGGGATAGACTGCGAACCTCAATCGACCGTCGAAACTGCGTGCAGTTTCATGTCATCTCGAACTTCGTAGAATTTGTCGCCGTCAATATAAGATAAAGTGGCAGCTTGGCTTTTCGCCTTTGCCGGCAGAACAGGCCTTATCGCCCTTGAAAGTGAGTTTCGTTTTCACGTCGATCGTTTTGCCGCCGACATCGGCTTTACCGGTAATGGTGCCCTTCTTCCAACTCCAAACGAGTTCGGCGGACACAGGCTTTTCCAGATCGAGAATTTCTACTTTCACCGGCTTGCCGTCTGCAAAAGCTTTGAACTCGTCCAGTAGCCTTTTTGGCCCCCGCAGGAAGATCAACGGCGTAGGCAATTCATTGCATATAGAAATGCAGCGGCGCCGATGCTCAAACAAATCGTTCTCATACTCGCCCCCCAAGAATTGGCAGGGAGGGTACACGCCGTTTTCGGCGGCAGCATCCCACCTATTGTGCTAGGAAGAGATTGGCGCAGGTTGAAACATATATAATTCTGCGACATTTCAACTTTTCGGCGACATCCGCAGAATTTCTGTCTTTGTCTCGGCTGCGTCACACTACATGAAATAGACCTGTTGCGACGATTACTGGACAGTCTTGGGTAATATTATTCGCGTCCGCGATGTATCAAAGATGATCTCCATGGAACTGCTTGCCGCCTGCGTGACGACATGTCAGCCAGCCGAAATCGTCATGGCTCCGGTATCGGAAAGACCAGCCACGAAGAAGAGCAATATTTCTCTCCCTATAGAACAACTGCGACGCCGAGAGCGTCTGAACATTCGCCATGGCGCTCGATGTGCAGCCGAAGGAACCGCGCCCAAATGGGATCAGCCGCCTCCAAGCCAGATGAGGGGTCCGAACAAATTTCCCTTATAATCTGGCGATTGGACCCCGAACTATGGAGGAATCGCCCTGCCCACGCTCTCTAAATTGGCGGGGTTCGAGTTCAGGATTGTTCAGGATATGCCACTAGCTGAGGAGTGTCTTTCGGCGCGATCATACGCATTCGATGCCGTGGCGCTGAGTTATAGGCTTCCGCCACAGCCTGCGCTTCGAAGGCGAATTTCACGTGCCAGCATGTGTCGGCGGAGGAGCGGTGTGCCCATTCTCTAATCAGTCTTGAAAGCGACTCATGATCGAATCGAGCACCCCGGAGAGGGTGTTGGCCTTGCCACGGCCAATCTCAATTAGCCCCAATCGTGAAGGCGAAGCTGCCAAAAATTGAAAAATTCACAAAAAATGTTGATCCCGCCTTGGCGGCAGGATTCCAGTCACGTCCATCAGGTTTTCCTAATCTTTTCAATGGGTGGGTGTCGCCATGGTTGTAGAAAGAATAATTCGCGGTCTGCGAGATATATAGTTTGTCCCAATTTGGGCGAATCGGATTTCCGCAAATATTTCAAAATGAAACTTGGGAGTGATCTGGATATTGTGGCAGCAATATGGCTATGTTTCTCAAGTACTTACTGTTTCTAAGCTGTTGCGCCCTTCAAAACGTCGTCCTATAACCCCCGCCGCAACAGATGATTAACCACAAAATATTAGACAACGCTGAAGTTGAGGAACAAAACCATGACAACATACTACGTAGCTTCGAGCAGCAGCGGCGGTAACGGCAGTGCCACCTCCCCTTTTCGCACGATCAGTGAGGCGATGGCTTCGGACCTTAAGCCTGGCGACGAGGTCGTGGTGAAACCGGGGACATACAACGAGAGCATCAACATCGATAAGGACGGCTCGGCGGCAGGCGACATCACGCTCCGCTCGGAAGTGCCCGGCGGGGCGCTGATCCGGCCGCCCGCGGGCTCGTGGAACGCGATCAGTGTCAACGCCAACCACGTGGTAATCGACGGCTTTGATATCGGCGGCGCCCAAGGCGACGGCATCGAAGCGAACAACGTCCACCACGTCCAGATCCTCAACAACAAGGTCCACGGCAGCGGGGAGTCGGGCATCCAGTTCAACCAGTCGGACTTCGTCCACATCGAAGGCAACGAGACTTACAATAACGCTTCGACAGGCTGGTTCTCGGGCATCTCCATCTACCAGAACCGGAACATCACCGGTGATACCTCGACGGACGGATACCGGAACATCGTGCGCAACAACATTTCGCACGACAACGTCACAAAGTCTGGTGAGCACACCGACGGCAACGGCATCATCATCGACGATTTCCAGAGCACCCAGGCGAGCGGTAACCCGAACTACACTTTCAAGACCCTGGTCGACAACAACCTCGTCTACGGGAACGGCGGCAAAGGCATTCAGGTTACCTGGAGCGACTCCGTCACTGTGTCGAACAACACCGCATACCACAACAATCAGGACCCGCTGAACTCCGGCACTTGGCGGGGCGAGCTCAGCAACTCGGCATCGAGCAACAACACCTGGGTCAATAACATTGGCGTAGCCGACCCGTCGGTGAACCAGAACAACACTGCGATCGATAACACGTCAAGCGGCGGCACCAACAACAATGTCGTCTGGGCCAACAACATCACCTATAACGGCACGGCCGGCCAGGCCTCGGTCAAGACGGACGGCGGCAACGCGATGCCGAGCACGGCGAACGGCAACCAGCTCGGCGTTGACCCTAAATTCTTAGGGGCATCGAGCGACAACTTCCACCTCAGCTCCAGCTCGACGGCGATCGACCACGGGACCAGCAAGTACGGCGTCAGCTCCGTCGATCTGGACGGCGACCATCGCGTCGTTGGAACTGTCGACATGGGTGCCTATGAATCCGGCTCCAGCCCGACATCGGGAACGCCAACCACGCCGACTTCGCCAACAGCGCCAACTTCGCCGACAGCGCCGACAGCGCCGACCGCGCCGACCGCGCCGACCGCGCCGACGTCGCCAACCTCACCGACTTCGCCGACGCAACCGACTTCGCCGACGCAACCGACTTCGCCGACCACCACGAAGGAATATACCGGCACCAATGGCAACGACATCATGCCACATACCGGTCAGTCCAACGGCGGCAACGAAATCTTCAAGGGTCTCGCCGGCAATGACGTGTTGAAGGGCGGTGCCGGCGCGGACGTGCTCGATGGCGGTAATGGCAACGACACGGCCAGCTATGCGGGTTCCGACGCGGGGGTCCATGTCAGCTTGGCGACTTGGACCGCATCGGGCGGGCACGCCACCGGTGACAAGCTCGTCAGCATCGAAAACGTGACCGGCTCCAGCTATGACGACGTGCTGGCCGGCGGCAATAACGGCGGCAACGTTCTCAATGGCGGGGCCGGCGCGGACAAGCTTGACGGCGGCGCCGGCGCGGACGTCATCATTGGCGGTGCCGGAAAGGACATCATGACCGGTGGCACCAGCTCGGATACATTTGTCTTCAAGACTGCGACGGAAACTGGGTCCGGCTCGAACCGTGACGTCATCAGCGACTTCCAGCACGGCGTGGATAAGATCGACCTCTCGGCGATCGATGCGAATGGCTCTGCGCAGGGCGATGCAGCCTTCCATTTCCAGGCGCAGGAGAATGCCTTGTTCGACAAGAAGGCTGGCGCGCTCGCGTGGCACTACGAGGACGACCATACCGTTATCCAGGCCGATTTGAACGGCGACGGTGTTCATGACTTCGAGATTCAGCTGCAGGGCCACGTCCAGCTGGGAGCAGGCGATTTTCTCCTGTAACAATACCCGTTGCGGCGGTCGTCCGATCGCCGCAGCAATCGTGCCAACGGCGGAGCAAAACCCGCCACGCGGCGCGCAAAAGTCAGGCTACTTCGGCGCGTGGATGGGGCCCATCCGCGCGCTGCGATTTTTCGACAGCGTCAGCCGGCCTTTCGGGCGCGGCTTTGCGCGAGCTGTTGCCATTCGTCTCGACGATGTTGATGTGGTGGGTTATGCGGTCGGGCGCTCGCCCGGCAATTTGCATCAATTCACACCAAAAAGCTTCTTGGATCGGTCAGCCGTTTGATTTGCAACGAACGTCTGCCCACCTCTATCATGGATCCCATTTTCTTAGGAGTGCCTGCTGGTTCCTGACCCATATCGCTGGCAAGGCCCGACAGAATCAAAGAAGAAGGACAAAGCCGAGGCTGATTTTTCGCGCGGCCAAGAAGAGTTGGCCGAAGCCTAACGCCTTGCCTCGCAGCTGGAGCTCGAAGCAGCGCAATGACTGGTGCGATTAGCGATACCGTCGGTCCAACACCGTACGGAACCTAGTCGATCGCTCTTTCGTTAAAGCAGTAGGAAAGCACGGGGGTTCCTCCTGTGCGATCCGTTGTCACGACTTGCCCCGCTTCGGCGGGGTTTTTTTGACCGAATACCGCCCCTAAACCATTCCCCAATGAGGGGTGAGCGTCCAGAAAAACAATAAAAACAAACACTTGAAAAGCAGGTGGCGACCCCTGCAGGAATCGAACCTGCGACAACCTGCTTAGAAGGCAGGTGCTCTATCCAGCTGAGCTAAGGGGCCGTCCGGCGGTCACGTTCAAAGAGCGCGACCGAATGCGCCATATGTGGACGAGAAATCTCAATGCGTCCAGGGCTGCGTGCGGGTATAGCGGAAATTATCCGGATAGGCCACAACCTGGCGGGCCGGATCCTTCGGCGCGATGACGCGGTATTCGATGCCGTTGCGCTGGGCGTAGGATTCGGCAAGCGCCTGCGTTTCGAAGGTGAGCTTTACCTGCTGGCGCATGTCGCCCGAGGAGGTGTAGCCCATGATCGGATCGATCTTGCGCGGCGATTCCTGATCGAATTCAAGCACCCAGAGATGGGTCTTGGCCTTGCCGGACTGCATGGCGGTCTTAGCAGGACGATAGATCTTGGCAGACATGACTGCGGCATCTCCGAATATGCGGGGACAGAGCGCCCCGCCTTTCATGGTCTCAATCCCGTTGCCGGGCCCTTGCTTCGTCGTTTGCGATAACGCGAAGAGTTGAATTTTGCTTATCCGCGAATCCCCGTTTTTTCAAGAAAAAAGCGGATCGCGACGCCGCTGCCACAGCCACAATCCGCCAATGTATTGGGGAGCAAGGCTTATCGTTAACTGGGGCGGCTCAGCACATTCATCGCTCATGTCGATTGCCATTCCACCTAAATCCGCAGGCATTCCAGGCGATTGCGCAATATTACCAATTGTCTCATGTTGTGATCACAGGGTGATTGCCGCAGCCGGCCGCGGGCACTAGTTTGCGGCTCAATCGGCTTCAGTGGATGCGCGCATGATGAGACGTTCGACAGAGTTCAATGCCATTATGATAGGAGCTGGCATCACCGCTTTCTTCTATGTCGCTATCAGCTATGCCCAATATATCGGCCTGATCGCCCGCGGCTAAGGCTGATCGCCCTGACGTCCAATTGCGCCTCACAGGTAAATTGAAGGCCGACCGGGATTTTCCTCTTGCGTCCACAGGCCTGGTGAGAAATCTCCGGCCACAGCTGGATTTATGGGTTGCGACGACGAAGTGAACCGTGTATTCCCGCTGCCAATCACGGCACGGAGTGTAGCGCAGTCTGGTAGCGCATCTGGTTTGGGACCAGAGGGTCGGGAGTTCGAATCTCTCCACTCCGACCATTCAATATTCTGATTTCTTGGATTTCTTGTTGGCCACATCGCACCTCGCGAGCTGGTGCGCCGTCACTTCGCCTTCGTCGTCGTGGCGCTCAAGATTCTGTCGCCCGGCTTGATTCCGAATTTGCCGACGATGCCGGCATTGAGTTCGACGACGTATTTCACCGGGCTCATCGAATCGATGATCTCGCGTGAATAGGGTTTTGCGTTTTCCTTGATGTGGCGGATCGTGCCGGTGTCGTCGGCAAAGAGCATGTCGAGCGGCAGGATGGTGTTCTCCATCCACATGGCAACGCGCCGTGTTTGCCCGAAATCGAAAATCATGCCGGCGTCATCAGCCATCGACTTGCGAAACATCAGCCCGCGGGCGCGCTGATCACCGGTGGCGGCGACCTCGACGGTAAAATGCAGCATCTTGCCGGCGGCTGTCTGGATGAGCAGCGGCTCCCTTTCGAACCGCATCTCCTCCTCAGCCAAAGCCGGCAGGGCGACCAAGAAAAAAAGCGCCATGACGGCGCTTCTGATCGCATGAAACGGGACGATGCCGCGCATGTCAGTGCGACCGGCTTGCCGGGCTCGGAACGTCGGGATGGATCTCTGCGGCCATCAGGCCCTTTTCGCCATCGCCGAAGCGGACGAGGACCACCTGGCCGGGGCGCAGCTCCGTCAGCCCGAAGCGGCGCAGCGTCTCCATGTGCACAAAAATGTCTTCGGTGCCCTCACCGCGCGTCAGGAAGCCGAAGCCCTTGGTACGGTTGAACCACTTGACAAGCGCCCGCTCGAGCCCGCTCGTGGCGGTAACCTGCACATGGGTGCGCACCGGCGGCAGCTGCGAAGGATGAATGGCGGTCGACTGATCCATCGAGAGGATCTTGAAAGCCTGGTAGCCGCGCTCGCGGCGCTGGACGAGAGCGACGATGCGCGTCCCCTCGAGGATCGTCTGATAGCCGTCGCGACGCAGGCAAGTCACGTGCAGGAGAACATCCTGCATGCCGTTATCAGGCACGATGAAGCCGAAGCCCTTGGCGACGTCGAACCACTTGACGACACCGGTGATTTCAACAAGATCGACCGCTTCCGACGACAGCTCGTCGACATCGGTGTATGCGTTCGATGAAATCCTATCAGCCATTATCGCCAGCCCCTCGAATACGCGTCACACTGTTACGGTTAACTGATTCTTGAAATCAAGATTAACATCTTGGTAACGGATAAGCGCAAGTCCTAGTTTTCGGTTATTCCCAGCTGCACATTTTATAAAGATGACTTGCCCGAAGCTGACCTCGGCTCGCCAAAAAGGCCAGCCCCTATAAAGGAGTAGATAGAATGCGTTATCTTCATACGATGGTTCGCGTCAAAGATCTGGACGCTTCGCTTGCCTTCTATACCACGCTGTTTGGACTGGAGGAGATTCGCCGCCACGAAAACGAGAAGGGCCGCTTTACCCTGGTTTTCCTGGCCGCTCGCGACGATCTCGACCGTGCGCGCAGCGAAAAGGCCCCCTGCCTCGAGCTCACTTACAACTGGGATACGGAGGATTATAGCGGCGGACGCAATTTCGGCCACCTCGCCTATGAGGTGGATGATATTTACGCGATCTGCCAAAAGCTGATGGATAACGGCATTACCATCAACCGACCGCCGCGCGACGGCAACATGGCCTTCGTGCGCTCGCCCGACGGCATTTCGATCGAAATCCTGCAGAAGGGAAGCCCGCTTCCGGCCGCCGAACCCTGGGCTTCCATGGGCAATACCGGCGCCTGGTAATGGTTTTGGCCGCAAGGCTTTTGCGAAGCTTGCGGCTTTTGCGATTTCGGGTCCGGCCGGCGCCTTGACGCTTGCCGCGATCCGGCCCCGCAGGCAATCTCCCGGTGACTCGAAGCGGAAGATGGCGATATCTCGCCGTTTTCGCATCAACCGGAGACCGATTGCTTGCGTGACTTTGAGATGCGGATGCCCATTACGGGCGCATTGCTGATCGCCACCTCGATGCTGGCGCTTTCCGGCTGCGTATCGAACAAGAAGACGCTCGATTCGGCCGCAGCTGTTCCGGCGACGGCGGCCGCAGCGCCACAGCTTGGCGCAACGGCGCCCGTGAAATCTGCCCCGCGCTCAGTCTATACCGACCCCCGCCTCGTCAATGTCTCCGGCGCCGAGGCCGCGCCACAGGTCGTGGCAGGCGATGCGAATGCCGCCGTCCCGCCGGCCGATCCGGCAATGGTGGCGCCTGCCAATATAGGCGGGCTCGTCATGCAGTCGACACGGATTAATGCGCAGGCGATGAGCATCTTTTCGGATCACCAGCCGCCGCCACAGAACAACAGCACGTCCACCGTCATTCAGCCGCAGGCCTATGCGCCCACGGAAGGAGTGGACCCTACAAAAAGCAGCGTCTACAGCCAGCCGATCATGCCCTCACAGCCGGCCGCCCCGGTGCTGCCGCAGCAATCGTCCGAAAATTCCGGCACGCAGCCTGCGCCCGTACAAACAGCCTCGCTGGCGATAGGCGGTATGCCCGCCTCGACGACAAACGCGCTTTACAGCGCTCCGAAGCAGAACCTGCTCGGCAGTCTTTCCGGCCTTTTGCACAAAGTGGCCCTGCCCGGCATGACGCGTGTTGCGCCGAACGGGCTGCACGTCCAGAACGACAATGTCGAGGTCGGCTGCTTCAAACCGGACCTGCTGAAAGTGATCAAGACGGTCGAAAACCATTTCGGCCGGCCTGTCATCATCACGTCAGGCTATCGCGACGAAGAACATAACCGCCTGGTCGGTGGGGCTGACGAATCGATGCACAAGAGCTGTGAGGCCGCGGACATTCAGATCGACGGCGTCTCCAAGTGGGATATCGCCGCGTATATAAGATCCTTGCCGGATCGCGGCGGGGTCGGCACCTATTGCCACACCGACTCGGTCCACATCGACACCGGCAAGACCCGGGACTGGAACTGGGGCTGCGGCGGCAAACGGGCACCCTTAACCACCGCAAGAGCGATCTGACATCGTCGACGCGAAGTTCCCTCACCCCACGTCAGCTGAATTTCACCTGCTTCTGGAAGGCTGTACAAGCCTTTGATTCGCCAGTGGTAATTTTAAATAGTACTGCCACTGGAATATCTGTCATTTTTTTGAAAAAAATCGAATTTGCCGCTTGCGGCTTTCGAAGGTGCTGACTATAAGGGCGCCACCACGAAGGAAGCGCCCTTCGTCTATCGGTTAGGACACCAGATTTTCATTCTGGGAAGAGGGGTTCGACTCCCCTAGGGCGTGCCACTTTCTCTTCATACAGAAGCCATCGCATCCGCTTGCAGAAGCTCGCGCGCACGCCTATTTTATCGAGACTGGCCTGCGCCCTTCGTCTATCGGTTAGGACGACAGATTCTCATTCTGTAAAGAGGGGTTCGACTCCCCTAGGGCGTACCATCGAAATTATGATTGCCGCCAACCACCCATCGGTTTGATATTCCAGCCATCCACCGCCCGTAGCGCCGTGGTTTTCCACAGCTCAAAAAAATCGGCGAAAACTGTGATTTTTTCGCGCCTTGGCGCTTGCGGCTTTCGAAGGTGCTGACTATAAGGGCGCCACCACGAAGGAAGCGCCCTTCGTCTATCGGTTAGGACACCAGATTTTCATTCTGGGAAGAGGGGTTCGACTCCCCTAGGGCGTGCCACTTTCTTCCTTTAATTTTCTCATCCGAGACTCTTTTTCGTGACCGTTCTATTTCGCTGGCGCTGCGTCGCAGACGCGCAGCTGGACGCGGCGTGCGCCTTGATAATGTTCGGCGCCGAGCGAGCCTGCGACATGGAGGCTCGCGCCGCGTGAATTGATGAGAAGATTGCCGAGGCCGGTATCGGCGGCGCGAAAGGCGATTCCATCGAGCCGCGACCCGTCCATCGCCTCCAGCGTCACCTTCACATGTTTCTCGCCGACGAGGCGCGCGTCTCGCACCCGATGCGCCGGTACGGCAAAGAGCGGCTGAGCGTGGCCGGAGCCATAGGGACCGGCGGCTTCCAGGCGGTCAATGAGTTCAAGCGTGGCGCCGCTTGCGCCGATTGCGCCATCGATCTTCAATGTCTCGTTGGCGACGAGGCTCGCCACCGTCCTTGCGGCCTTCTCGGTAAAGAAGGTCCTCAACCTGCCGAGATCGGCGCGCTCGACCGTCAGCCCCGCCGCCATGGCATGGCCGCCACCCTTGATGAGGATGCCCTCCTCGACCGCAGCCCGCACCATCCTGCCCATGTCGAAACCATTGATGGAGCGGCCTGAGCCGGTGCCGCGGCCGGAGGGATCGAAAGCGATCGCGAAGGCGGGCCGCTTGAATTTCTCCTTCAGCCGCGCGGCGATCAACCCAACGATGCCCGGATGCCACTTCTCATGGGCGGTGACGATGACGGAGGCGCCCTCGCCGTCGCCATATTCGGCCAGCGCCTCGGCTTCCGCCTCCTGCAGCATCATCGCCTCCATCGCCTGACGTTCACGGTTGAGCTCGTCGAGGCGCTGTGCGATCATTTCCGCCTCACCGGCATCATCGAGCGTCAGCAGGCGGCTTCCGAGCGCGGCATCGCCGATCCGTCCACCGGCATTGATGCGCGGGCCGATCAGAAAGCCGAAATGATAGGGGGTCACGGGGCCCGCGAGCCCCGCCTTGCGGAAGAGCGCGGCAAGCCCGGCATTGCTCTGGTGCCGGGCAGCAACCAGCCCCTTCACCACATAGGCGCGGTTGAGCCCCTTCAGCGGCACGACATCGCAGACCGTCGCAAGCGCCACGATGTCAAGCCATTGCAGCAGATCGAGCGCCAGGATGCGTTTGTTGCCGGCCGCGCGCAACAGCCGCAATGTCGCGACCAGCACCATGAAGACGACGCCGGCTGCGCAAAGATGCCCCTGCCCCGACAGATCGTCTTCACGGTTCGGATTGACGAGCGCATGGCAGGGCGGCAGCTCATGTGTCACCTGGTGGTGATCGATGACGACGACATCGATGTTGCGCGCGGCAGCGGCCGCAAGCGCGTCGTGACTGGTGGAGCCGCAATCGACGGTGACGATCAGCCCGGCGCCATTGTCGATCAGCTGGTTGATCGCCGCCGGATTGGGGCCATAACCTTCAAAGATGCGGTCGGGAATGTAGATGTTCGCCTTGACGCCGAAATGGCTTAGAAAGCGGAACATCAGCGCCGAGGAAGCCGCGCCGTCGACGTCGTAGTCGCCGAAAATCGCCACGCTCTCGCCGCGCTCGATTGCAAGCAAGAGACGGGTTGCCGCCTTCTCGCAATCGGTCAGCGTGTGGGGATCGGGCATCAGGCTGCGGATCGTCGGGTCGAGGAATTCGACCGCTTCGTCAACCGGGACGCCGCGTCCTGCGAGAACGCGGGCGATCAGATCCGGCAGCCCGTGAACCTGCGCCATGGCGAGCGCCCGGTTCTGGCCGGCCTGGTCGAGTCTTGCAACCCAGCGATTGTCGAGTGCGGATTTCTCCACGCCGAGAAACGCGCGCTGTACCGGATCGACGAGATCTGCCATGCCAAACTCCGCTAACTTTATCTGTTCTTTCTACAGGAGCAGCGGAGATAACACAGTGACGGATTTCCAGACACGATTTTTACCAGAAGATCAGCCAGACGATCACGGCGATGCCGCCGATCTGCACCAACAAGACCGAAAACAGCGTCAGCAGAATGGCCCAGTTGCGGCCTTCCGTATGTTCGTCGTCAAAAGCCTCGTCATGGCTCACTTCACGAATGTCACTGTGCAGCGGCTTGAGGATGTCCGCAAACATCGCAGGGCGGGCTGGCGGCACCTTGCTCGGACTGCCATGCTCTTTTCCGGCGTGGCTGTCCTTGCTCATGAAATGCTCCACGCCGACGACTCACCATCTGTGGTTTTATTTATAGCAGTATTTCGGCATTTGGTAATATAGACTTCCGCAAGGGGAGGCTGAACGATTAACAAAAAATCCGCCCTGCCAGAGACAGGGCGGTTCATACTTCGGAAAACGCTTTAACACTCTGAAGCTGCGCATCGTGCTTTCCGAAAATCGAATCCGATTTTCGGGCCGACGCGCTAGGCTTCTTCTTTCGGCCGTTCGATACGGATTACCTGCGGCTCGCCGAAGAGATAGCCTTCCGACTTTATCGAAGCGACCGCCCTGCGCACGGACTCCTCCATCGTCGCATGGGTGACGAGAATGATCGTCTGGTGATGCGATGGCGCCAGGTGCTGCGTGGAGCGCTGAACGATCGATTCGAGCGAGATGTGGTTTTCCGCCATGCGGGTGGCGACGCTTGCAAAGACGCCGGTGCGGTCGAGCACAGTCAGGCGGATGAAATATCCGCCCTCGTGGCTCTGCATCTGTGCCTTGCGGTAAGGCTCCAGCGCCTTTGCGGGATGACCGAGCACCGGGACGCGCTGAGCGCCCGGCTGGCTCTTGGCGATATCGGCGATATCGCCAAGCACGGACGAGGCCGTCGCGTTGCCGCCAGCGCCTGGACCGACCATCAGCAGTTCGCCGAGGACGTCGGACTCAATTGCCACCGCATTGGTAACGCCGTCGACTTGGGCGATGACGGAATCGATCGGGACCATGGTCGGGTGTACACGCTGTTCGATGCCGGTCTCGGTGCGCTGGGCAACGCCGAGCAGCTTGATGCGGTAACCGAGTTCGGCCGCGGCGTGGATGTCCTCGATCGAGATATTGGTGATGCCTTCGAGATAGATATCGTCGGCTGCGATGCGATTGCCGAAGGCAAGCGTCGTCAGGATGGCGAGCTTGTGGGCGGTATCGTTGCCCTCGATATCGAAGGCGGGATCGGCTTCGGCATAACCCAGCCGCTGCGCTTCCTTGAGGCATTCGGCGAAGGAAAGCCCCTCCTTCTCCATCTTGGTCAGGATGTAGTTGCAGGTGCCGTTCATGATGCCGTAGATGCGCGAGACGGCGTTACCCGTCAGCGATTCGCGCAGCGCCTTGATGACGGGGATGCCGCCGGCGACCGCCGCCTCGAAATTCAACAGCGAGCCCTTCTCTTCCGCGATCGTCGCAAACTCGACGCCGTGATAGGCGAGCAGCGCCTTGTTGGCTGTCACCACATGGAGACCGCGCTGCAGCGCGGCGCGCACCGAGACGTTGGCAGCCCCTTCGGCACCGCCCATCAGTTCGACGAAGACGTCGATATCACCCTTTTCGGCCAGATCCTCAGGCCGATCGAACCAGGTGACGGCAGAAAGATCGACGCCCCGGTCTCGCGTTTTGTCGCGGGCGGAAACCGCGGTGATCGTAATCGGACGTCCGCAGGTGACGGCAAGCTCGTTGCTTTTCTGCTGAATGATGCGGACAAGCGAGGCGCCAACGGTGCCTAAGCCCGCAATGCCGATTTTGAGGGCATCTGCCATGGATCGATCCTGAAATGTCTGTGTGGCGGCAGCCGCCGAATGCGGCTGCCCAAGAGTTGGAATTAACGGTGGGCGTTCAGCGAGATGACGTTATGCATCGTCTCGTCTGCCGTCGACATGAACTTTTTGATATTGCGCGCAGCCTGACGGATGCGGTGTTCATTCTCGACAAGCGCCAGACGGACATAGTCGTCGCCCATCTCGCCGAATCCGATGCCGGGAGCAACGGCGACGTCGGCCTTCTCGACCAGCAGCTTGGAAAACTCCAGCGAACCGAGATGACGGAACTTTTCCGGAATTTTCGCCCAGGCGAACATGGTGGCTGCCGGCGGCGGCACTTCAAAGCCTGCCTTGCCGAAGCTTTCGACCATGACGTCGCGGCGGCGCTTATAGACATTGCGCACTTCGGCAATATCGGAGCCGTCGCCATTCAGCGCATGCGTCGCCGCCACCTGGATTGGCGTGAAGGCGCCGTAGTCGAGGTAGGACTTGACGCGGGTGAGCGCAGCGATCAGCCGCTCATTTCCGACGGCAAAGCCCATGCGCCAGCCGGGCATGGAAAAGGTCTTCGACATCGAGGTGAACTCGACCGTCACATCCATTGCGCCCGGCACTTCGAGGACCGAAGGCGGCGGAGCGCCGTCGAAATAGATCTCCGAATAGGCAAGATCGGACAGCACGATGATGTCGTGCTTCTTGGCGAAGGCGACGACGTCCTTGTAGAAATCGAGCGTCGCGACAAAGGCCGTCGGGTTCGAGGGATAGTTGAGGATCAGCGCCAGGGGCTTCGGGATCGAATGCCGGACCGCGCGCTCAAGCGGCGGGAAGAAGGTCTCGTCCGGCTCCACCGACATCGAGCGGATCACGCCGCCGGCCATCAGGAAGCCGAAGGCGTGAATCGGATAGGTTGGATTCGGGCAGAGGATCACGTCGCCGGGCGCGGTGATCGCCTGCGCCATATTGGCGAAGCCTTCCTTGGAGCCGAGGGTGGCGACCACCTGCGTATCCGGGTTGAGTTTGACGCCGAAGCGGCGGGCATAATAGGCGGCCTGGGCGCGGCGCAGACCGGGAATGCCCTTGGAGGAGGAATAACGGTGCGTGCGCGGATCCTGCACGACCTCGCAGAGCTTATCGACGATCGCCTGGGGGGTGGGAAGGTCAGGGTTTCCCATGCCGAGATCGATGATATCGGCGCCGCCCGCTCGCGCGCTTGCTTTCAAACGGTTGACCTGTTCGAAAACATAAGGCGGCAAACGCCGGACTTTGTGAAACTCTTCCATTTCATTCCCCGTGGAAAGGCGGCATTTCGGGCCGCGGTCGAAGTTCGTTCCGTCTCCCGGCGGCTGCGACACGAACTTCACAATCGCAGCGCCGTATTCATCAGACCCAAGCCAAGCGGCAAATCTTTGACGGAAAGGCCGCACAACCTTGCATTATCGGGAAAATCGCATCTTCCGATCCATCCGGAAGGCTTTGCGTCCAAATTGCCTGAAAGGCAAGGCTTATTTGGATATTTCGGAGAGCGTCTGCGGACCATGCTCGGCGGCGAGGCGGCGCATTTCGGCGACCTTGGCCTGATATTCGGCTTCCGAGATCGTGCCGGCCTTGCGCCGGCCGGCAAGCGCGGTCAACTGATGCTGCAGTTCGGCCGCCTGCTCATCGCTCATCTGGACGTTGGCCGCCGTCAGCGGCGCACCGAAATTCGGATAGCCGTCCGGTGATTTCGTCAGACCGCCTTCAACCGCCTCACCCTTGGTTGCCGGCATGACGACGGCGGTCGGCGCCGCTCGCTTGGCGGCAGCTGCGGCTTTTTCCTCCGCCGTCAGATTGCATCCGGCAAGGGTCATCGCCGCCGCGGCGCAGATTAATGCGGTGCGGTTGAAGGTTGCGATGCGCCGAATGCCGTTCTTGATCATGCCTCAAAATCCAGTTCTGATTGCCTCGACTGTTAAATTTGTCGCAGCCACAAAGCAATAGCACGAGCCGATGCGGGTGGAACTTGTTTTCTCGTTCGGTCACGATGTACAACAAACGGATAAAAAGAGTGCTGCCGCCGGAGGAAATGGTGACCGACAGCAAGCAGGAGAGTGGCGCCCAGAAGAATGGCGACAAGACCGGTTTCGACGCAACCGATCTCGAACCCTATCTGCTGAAGGATCCCGAGACCATGGCGATGAATTTCGCCCGGGCGCTCGAAAATCTCGGCCAGGCCGCCTCGGCTTGGCTTGCGCCGCGCGAACGCGGTGAGATCACCGAAAGCTCCATCGATCCGATGACCGACATGGTCAAGACGCTTTCGAAGGTCAGCGAATACTGGATTTCCGATCCCCGCCGCACCTTCGAGGCGCAGACCCAGCTGATGTCCTCGTTCTTCGGCATCTGGATGCGCTCGATGCAGCGCTTGCAGGGCACGCGTGGGATGCAGGGCGAGCCCCTGCCGCCCGAGCCCGACACCCGCAAGGACAAGCGCTTTTCCGACGAGGATTGGCAGAAAAATCCGTTCTTCGATTTCCTCCGCCAGGTCTATCTCGTCACGAGCGATTGGGTGGACAAGCTGGTGTCGGAGACCGACGGCCTCGACGAACACACCAAGCACAAGGCAGAATTTTACGTGAAGCAGATCACGGCGGCTCTTTCGCCGAGCAACTTCATCGTTACCAACCCGCAGCTTTACCGCGAGACCATCGCAACCAACGGCGAAAACCTCGTGCGCGGCATGAAGATGCTCGCCGAGGACATCGCTGCCGGAAACGGCGAGCTTCGCCTTCGACAGACCGACATGACGAAATTCGCTGTCGGCCGTGACATGGCGCTGACACCGGGCAAAGTCATCGCCCAGAACGATATCTGCCAGATCATCCAGTACGAAGCCTCGACCGAAACAGTGCTGAAGCGGCCGCTGCTGATCTGCCCGCCCTGGATCAACAAGTTCTATATTCTCGACCTCAACCCTCAGAAATCCTTCATCAAATGGTGCGTAGACCAGGGCCAGACCGTCTTCGTCATATCCTGGGTCAACCCGGATGCGAGTCACGCCGAGAAGGACTGGGGCGCCTATGCCCGGGAAGGCATCGATTTCGCGCTCGAGACGATCGAGAAGGCGACCGGCGAGAAGGACGTCAATGCCGTCGGCTACTGCGTCGGCGGCACGCTGCTGGCCGCGACACTGGCGCTGCACGCCAAGGAGAAGAACCGGCGCATAAAGACCGCGACTCTCTTCACCACTCAGGTCGACTTCACCCATGCCGGCGACCTCAAAGTCTTCGTCGACGAGGAGCAGCTTGCCGCGCTCGAAGAGCATATGAAGGCGGCCGGCTATCTCGACGGCACGAAGATGTCGATGGCCTTCAACATGCTGCGCGCCTCCGAGCTGATCTGGCCTTATTTCGTCAACAGCTACCTCAAGGGTCAGGAGCCCCTGCCCTTCGACCTCTTGTTCTGGAACGCCGATTCGACGCGCATGGCGGCGGCAAACCACGCCTTCTACCTGCGAAACTGCTATCTCCGCAATGCGTTGACGCAGAACGAGATGATCCTCGACGGCAAGCGCGTATCGCTGAAAGATGTGAAGATCCCGATCTATAATCTCGCAACGCGCGAGGACCACATCGCGCCTGCAAAATCGGTCTTCCTCGGCAGCCAGTTCTTCGGCGGCAAGGTCGAATTCGTCGTCACCGGCTCGGGACATATCGCCGGCGTCGTCAACCCGCCCGACAAGAAGAAATACCAATTCTGGACGGGCGGCCCGGCGAAGGGCGACTATGAGACCTGGCTCGAGCGAGCCAGCGAGACGCCGGGATCGTGGTGGCCGCATTGGCAGGCCTGGATCGAGTCGCAGGACAGTAGACGCGTTGCGGCGCGCAAACCCGGCGGCGATGCGCTGAACGCGATCGAAGAAGCACCGGGAAGTTATGTGATGGAACGCACCTGAGACGCCAGCAGGCATCTCTTTTTGAGACATCCCAAGAAACAGCGATATCGCGTAAACAAATTAGAAACCATAATTCGTCATCCTCTCAAAACAGTCGGAAGTCGCAGGCGGCCTAAATTCGGCCCCTTTGCGCCCTTACCGGCCCCGGCGAAGTTTTAGTCAGTCAGTGCCGCCGGCCTGCGTAGCGAGTTTGAAAGACGAGTGTAGTATGGCGTTTGCGGTAGGGACGTTGGATAACGTCGCCCCTCTTGGCGGATCTGCTTTGCGTTCGCACAGATCTCGCGGTTTTCTTTACGGTGTCGTCGGCGCCGGGCTTTTAACCTCAACATGGCTGATCGCGACCTTGGCAACGATGCATTCGGTCGCCGCGCCCTTCTCTCCAGCAGGTAGCCTGGCACAGATCGGCGCCACCCCGACAGTGGCGTCGTCGACTCGCCTTGAAAGGTTGATCCATGTCGGCAAGGGTGACCGGCTGACTGCCTTCAACGCGAAGCCGAAGATGCCGCTGACGGCAAGCCTCATCCAGTCTCACGCCGAAAAGACCGCCGCCGCCGCAACTGCATTGGCGGCTCTGGCGAAGAACAATCGGCTGACCGTGACTGCCGAGCAACCGGTCGTCGCCGCGATTTCCGACAGCGCCAAGTTCCGCAAGGATGATGCGATCGCGCCGCCGCCGGTCGAACTCGCCTCGGCAGAGATTGAAGAAGACGACGGCAACCGCATCATCGTTCCGTCGAAGGAGGCCGTCGCAGCGGCCCAACTCCAGGCGATGCTCGCGCTTGCCGATGCCGACCCCCGGCAGATCGCACCCGCCCCGATCGAGCCAGTCGCCTCTCCCGTCAGGACCGCCTCGGTTCCTGCAACAGAATCCGCTCGGGTGGAGGTCGCAGCGGCAGAGGATCAACCCTTCGATCTCGTCCTGTCACCCGATACAGGTTCCGTGCCGTTGCCGATGGCGCGTCCGGACGGACTCGTCGGCAAACCGGCGCCGGCCGCCAAGGGTGCGCAGCGCTCTGCCGGGCCTGTCCTGGCCTATGCCCAGCCGAACTCGCCGATCGAGGACGATGAGGACGATGCCGTGCCGCGCTACGACAAGCCGGTCTTCTCGCCGAAACTGCGGGCAGGTGTCGCGATCTATGATATCGAAAACAGCACCGTTTACCTGCCGAGCGGCGAACGGTTGGAGGCTCATTCCGGTCTCGGCAAGATGCGCGACAACCCGCGCTACGTCGACAAGAAGATGCGCGGACCGACGCCGCCGCATACCTATGTCCTCACGATGCGCGAGGCCCTCTTTCACGGTGTCGAAGCGCTGCGCTTGACACCGGTGGAGGGCTCGGATGCCATCTTTGACCGCGTCGGCCTGCTTGCCCACACCTATATGCTCGGCAAGAACGGCGATTCCAATGGCTGCGTTTCCTTCAAGGATTATAAGCGCTTCCTGGCCGCTTACAAACGTGGCGAGATCAAGCAGCTCGTGGTGGTGCCGCGGCTGAACAACAAGCCGGCTTCGACGCTAGCTTCGCTGTTTTCGTCGCGTAGCTGATTTAGAGCAGGGGGCAAGCAGCCGCTTGCCCCCCGCAGCCCTACTTCAGCCAGACTGCTATCCGCTCCACCGCCTCGGCGATCTCTCCTTGCGAACCCGCATAGGAGAGACGCAAGGTTCGATGTCCCTCCAGCGGATCGAAATCCAGCCCCGGCGTCGCCGCGACGTTGATTTCTGCAAGCATGCGTTTGGCAAAACCCATGCTGTCATTGGTGAAGCGCGAGACATCGATATAGGCGTAGAAGGCACCGTCCATCGGCGAAGCGGGCGCAAGGCCGATCCTGGGCAGGCGGTCGAGCAGCAGCGCTCGGTTTGCGGCATAGCTCGCCTTGACGTGATCAAGCTCTTCGCTTGCGCCAAGTGCGGCCACCGCTGCGATCTGGGAGAGCTCGGGCGGCGAGATATAGAGGCTCTGCGCCACGCGCTCGATCGGCCGCACCAGGTGCTCCGGCAGCACCATCCAACCGATTCGCCAGCCGGTCATGCAGTAATATTTGGAGAAGGAGTTGATGACGATCGCCTCGTCGGTCAGCTCGAGCGCGCTCGCCTCCTCGCCGGCGAAGGTCAGTCCGTGATAAATCTCATCGGAGATGAAGGCGATGGATTGGGCCGCGCAGTAGTCCGCAAGCGCCTTCAACCCGTTACGGCCGGTCACCGTGCCGGTCGGATTTGCGGGACTTGCAAGCAGTACGCCTTTGAGCCTGACGCCGCTTTGCTGCTGTGCCGCCTCGAGGCTCTCGGGTGTCAGGGTAAAATGGGTCTCGGCCGTCACCGGCACTTCGAGGACCTTCAGCCCCAGCGCGCCGAGAATGTTGCGATAAGCGGGATAACCCGGTCTCGCGATCGCCACGGCATCGCCGGCATCGAAAAGCGACAGAAAGGCGAGATTGAACCCTGCCGAGGAGCCTGTGGTTATGGCGATGCGCTTGGGATCGATCTCCAGGCCGTGACGGTCACTGTAGTGCCAAGCAAGTGCGGATTTCAGCCGCGCCGTCCCCAGCGCATCCGTATAACCGATCCGGCCTTCGACGAGGGCGGCGTTTGCCGCTTCGAGGGCAGCTCGAGGCGCGGGATGCGAAGGTTGGCCGACCGCCATCGAGATGACGGGATGGCCGGCCGCCCGCCGCTTCGTGGCCTCCGCCAACACGTCCATGGCATGAAAAGGCTCGACTTCGCTGCGTTTCGATATGGAAAACAAGATCGCTTCTCGCTCGGCTTCTTGGCTGTTGGCCAGACAATTGCCGCATTAATCGGCTCATCACAATCCCGCGAGGGCGGCGCAGGGATGAAAATTCCTGTTTGAGCAGAACTCGACGCACCGTACCTTGACGCGACGCGTTCAAGTCCATAACCCGGCGACGGTTTCTCGACCAAGACCACATCGCCGATGACGAGGATATCATGGCCTTCTTCCCGAAAAGCTTCACCGCACTGGCGCTTGCCGCATCGATCGCTCTTCCCTTTCCGGCGGCAGCGCTCGACGATCAGCAGAAGAAGGAGTTCGGCGAATTCATCAAGCAATATCTGATCGAGAACCCGGAGATCATGCTTGATGTCCAGGAGGCGCTGCAGAAGAAGCAGGAAGCCGCGCGGCTGGTGAAAGCCAATATGGCGATTGAGGAGAACACCGCGAATATCTTCAATTCGAAGGATGACGTCGCACTCGGCAATCCCAAGGGCGATGTGACGGTCGTCGAATTCTTCGATTATAATTGCACCTACTGCCGTCACGCGCTTCCCGACATGCAGGCGATGTTGAAGAAGGACACGAACGTTCGCTTCGTGCTCAAGGAATTCCCGATCCTCGGGCCGGATTCGGTTGCCGCCCACAAAGTGGCCGACGCCTTCCGCAGGCTGGCGCCTGCGAAATATGCCGACTTTCATGTCGCCCTTCTCAGCAGCGAAGGCCGCGCCTCCGAAGACAGTGCGATTGCCGTCGCAGGCTCTCTCGGCGTCAGCGAGGACAAGATTCGTGCCGAGATGGCTAAGAGCCCGAATGACGGGATCGTTCAGGCGACCTATCAGCTTGCCTCCAGCCTCGGCATCAGCGGCACCCCCTCTTACGTAATCGGCAACGAGCTGGTCCCGGGCGCAGTCGGGCTCGACGATCTCGAAGCCAAGGTCAAGAACATGCGCAGCTGCGGCAAGACCGCCTGCTGAGGAAGCAGGCAGCCGACCGGCCGCTCATCAAATCGCCAGAATCGAAGCGTTTCAGCCATGTGGACAAATGTGGCGCGATTCCTGCCGGCCAACCCGTAAGGGCTTTCATTCAGCCCTCGCGGAGTCTATAGGTTGCCGTCGTGCATTTACGGAACATTCGATGACGCAAACGATTTTTGTCCTGAACGGCCCAAACCTGAACATGCTGGGCAAACGAGAGCCCGGCATTTATGGCGGCAAGACGCTCAAGGACATCGAGGCAGACTGCAAGGCAGCCGGGCGCGAACTCGGCTTTGATATCGATTTCCGTCAGAGCAACCACGAAGGCACGCTTGTGGACTGGATCCACGCGGCCGACGAAAAGGCCGCCGGCGTCGCCATCAATGCAGGCGCCTACACGCATACGTCAGTTGCGCTGCACGACGCGATCCGCGCTATTTCTATTCCCGTCGTCGAGCTCCACATATCCAACGTCCATACGCGGGAAGAATTCCGCCACGAGTCGATGATCGCACCGGCATGCAAGGGCGTGATCTGCGGCTTCGGGCCTCATAGTTACATCCTGGCGCTGCAAGCGCTGAAGAACATCACGGCATAAGAAGAAGACAGGGCAACACCATGGCTGAAAAGAAATCGGGTATCGATCAGGCACTGATCCGCGATCTCGCCAACATCCTCAACGAGACGGATCTGACGGAGATCGAGGTCGAGCAGGACGACTTGCGTATCCGCGTTTCCCGCGGCGGCACGCCGCAATACGTCCAGGCACCGATCGCTGCACCGGCCTTTGCCGCTGCTCCGGCAGCAGCCGCCGCTCCGGCAGCCGCCGCTGCCGCGCCTGCCGCAGCCCCCGGCCGCAACCCGGCGAATGTCGTCAATGCGCCGATGGTCGGCACTGTCTATATGGCGCCGGCTCCGGGCGCACGTCCGTTCATCGAAATCGGCGCCACCGTCAAGGAAGGCCAGACGCTCATCATCATCGAAGCGATGAAGACGATGAACCAGATTCCTTCGCCGAAGTCGGGCAAGGTGACCGAGATCCTCGTCGACGACGGACATCCCGTCGAATACGGCCAAGCTCTCGTCGTCATCGAATAGGCCCAAGCCCATGATTTCGAAAATCCTTATCGCCAATCGCGGGGAAATCGCCCTTCGCGTGCTTCGGGCCTGCAAGGAGCTCGGCATTGCCTGCGTCGTGGTGCATTCCACCGCCGACGCCGATGCCATGCACGTGCGCCTTGCCGACGAAAGCGTGTGCATCGGTCCGCCCTCCTCGCGCGAGAGCTACCTCAACATCCATCAGATCGTCGCCGCCTGCGAGATCACCGGCGCCGATGCCGTGCACCCGGGTTATGGCTTTCTGTCGGAGAACGCCAAGTTTGCCGATATCCTGGAAGCGCACGGCATCACCTTCATCGGGCCGACGGCGGATCACATCCGTATCATGGGCGACAAGATCACCGCCAAGACGACGGCGCTGGAACTCGGCATTCCCGTCGTTCCCGGCTCGGACGGCGAAGTGAAGACAGAAGAGGATGCGCTGCGGACGGCCGCCGAAATCGGCTATCCCGTGCTGATCAAGGCAACGGCCGGCGGCGGTGGGCGCGGCATGAAGGTTGCCAAGAGCGAGGCCGATCTCATCGAGGCCTGGTCGACGGCGCGCACGGAGGCGGCAGCGGCCTTCGGCAACGATGCCGTTTACATGGAAAAATACCTCGGCAAGCCACGCCACATCGAAATCCAGGTCTTCGGTGACGGTGAAGGCAATGCCATTCATCTCGGCGAACGCGACTGCTCGCTGCAACGCCGCCACCAGAAGGTCTGGGAAGAAGCGAATTCGCCTGCGCTCAATGTTGAGCAGCGCATGAAGATCGGCCAGATCTGCGCCGATGCCATGAAGAAGCTGAAATATCGCGGCGCCGGCACGATCGAATTCCTCTACGAGAACGGCGAATTCTATTTCATCGAAATGAACACCCGTTTGCAGGTGGAGCATCCGATCACGGAAGCGATCACCGGCATCGACCTGGTGCATGAGCAGATCCGCGTCGCCTCCGGCGGCGGCCTGTCTGTGACGCAGGACGAGGTGCATTTCTCCGGCCATGCCATCGAATGCCGGATCAATGCCGAGGATGCGCGCACCTTCGTGCCCTCCCCCGGCACGATCACGCATTTCCATGCGCCGGGCGGCCTTGGCGTGCGCATCGACTCCGGCGCCTACCAAGGTTACAAGATCCCGCCCTATTACGACAGCCTCATCGGCAAGCTGATCGTGCACGGCCGCACGCGCGTCGAATGCATGATGCGCCTGCGCCGCGCGCTCGACGAATTCGTCGTCGACGGCATCAAGACGACGCTGCCGTTGTTCCAGGATCTCGTCTCCAACCAGGATATCGCCAACGGCGACTACGATATCCACTGGCTTGAACATTACCTCGCCAACACGCCAGCGGCATAGGACAGGAATGGCAGGATCGCGCAGGAAGTCACCAGGCATAACCCCTGACATCCTCCTGCGCGCCTATTCCATCGGCCTCTTTCCGATGGCCGAGTCTGCCGATGACCCGGAGATCTTCTGGGTCGAACCGGAATTGCGCGGCGTTCTGCCGCTCGGTGATTTCCACATATCGAAAAGCCTCGCCAAACGTGTGCGCAGGAAACCCTTCGAAATCCGCTTCGATCACGATTTCGACCAGGTGATCGCGGCTTGCGCGGAGGAAACATCGGGACGCCCGAGCACCTGGATCAACCAGACGATCCGGTCGCTTTATTCCACGCTGTTCGAAATTGGTCATGCCCATACCGTTGAAGCCTGGGAAGGCGATCAACTGGTCGGCGGCCTCTACGGTGTCTCGCTGGGTTCGGCCTTTTTCGGCGAAAGCATGTTTTCACGCCGGACGGACGCCTCGAAAATCTGCCTTGTATACCTGGTCGACCGGCTGAGGGAAAAGGGTTTCACGCTGCTCGACACGCAATTCACCACCGAACATCTGAAAACGTTCGGAGCGATCGACGTGCCGAAGGCCGAATATGCGCTGTTGCTCGCCAGCGCGATGGAATCGCCACACCTGGAGTTTTAAGCGTGATCGTTTCATCCCAGCGTTGATCTTCGAGCCGATTCAAATAGGTTCGGCCATAAAACGGGGGATAGAATTTTGAAACGATATTATGCGGCCACACTCCTTTTTGCCTTGTTTGCGGGTCAGGCCGAAGCACGCCCGTACCAGGAGATGTTTCCTGGCAGGGCTTTTTCGGATGCAGAAAAACCACTGCTGCAAAAGCTCGATTTTCAGCAGGGTGCGATCAAGCTGCCCGCTGCAAAGGCGACGCTGAACATGCCCGAAGGCTTCTACTATCTCAATTCCGCAGACACGAAGAAGGTGCTGGTCGATATTGGGGAAATCCGCCGCAGGCGGCGGAGGGAACGATGGGAATGATCTTCCCGGCGAAATACGCGCCGACCGATATCGGGGCCCGGGGTTCCATCGTCGAATACAGCGCCGACGGTTATGTCTCAGACGCCGACGCCGCCACGACCGATTACGATGAATTGCTGCAGAACATCAAGGATTCGATCAGGGAAAATAACGTCGAGCGCGAAAAGCAGGGTTTTAAAAAGATTACGCTTGTCGGCTGGGCCTCGACGCCGCATTACGACAAATCTGCGCATGCGATGCATTGGGCGCGCGATTTGCTGTTCGGCGATGATGCGCAAGCCCCGCATACCCTTAACTATTCGGTACGCGTTCTTGGTCGCCAGGGCGTATTCGAGTTCGATTTCGTTGCCGGCCTGAATCAGTTGAAGGAGATCGAGCAGGTCATTCCGACCGTCACGACGCTCGTGCAGTTCGACAAGGGAATGGCCTATACCGACTTCGTCGAAGGCGACAAGATCGCCGCCTACGGAATGGCCGGGATGATCGCTGCGGGTGCTGGCGCCAAGATCGCCGCAAAGGTAGGGCTACTGGCGCTTGCCGCCGCCTTCCTCAAAAAAGCCGGCATCCTTATTGTCGTCGTGCTTGGCGGTGCGCTTCGGTTTGCCAAAGGTCTTTTCACGCGAAACAAGACACCCACGGCATAGGCTCGCCGCCTAACCAGGGGACGGCGCCGAAATTGTGAAGCTTTTTCGGCGTCTGTCCCAGCTGATATCAATCAGCGGGCCGGCGCCTTGGCGCTGTCAGGTGCCGGGACGTCTGAGCTTGTCTTGCAGTCCTTCAGCCAGACGTCGTAGATCGGGTGCTCTACGGCGTTGAGGCCGGGACTGTCGGCGAACATCCAGCCGGTGAAGATGCGGCGGATCTTGCGGTCCAGGGTAATTTCGTCGACCTCGACGAAACCGTCGATCTTCTGCGCTTCAGCCTGGTCGCGCGAATAGCAGGCTTTCGGCGTCACCTGCAGGGCGCCGAACTGTACCGTCTCATTGACATAGACATCGAACGTCGTGATGCGGCCGGTGATCTTGTCGAGGCCGGAGAACACGGCAACCGGATTGTCGATGCGTGCGGCATGCGCCGCACCCGGTGGAAGCAGAGCCGAGAGCGCCAGCAGCGATCCGGCGCCACGCAGGACCATGTTCCGCGTGAAGAGCTTCATATGCACCCGTCTCCAGACATTTTCGGTTCACGGCCGCGATCCAGCGCGGCCAACCTGCGGGTAAAGGTCAATTGTGGCCAAAAGCCGGGCTTGCGATCGCCCGGTCGAGCCGTCTCAGTTGCCGGGCGTCCAGGCGTCGTAATCGCCGGTGACGCGCGGCCGCTCGCCGGGAACCGCGAGCGAGCCCGGCGGACGGTAAGCCTGCGGCGAACCGGTGAGGTTCGGACGATGCGCCTTCTGCCATTCCTTGGCGACATAGTTTTCCTTGGACGGCGGAACATCGGTGCGATGATGCATCCAACCATGCCAGCCCGGCGGAATGGCGGAGGCTTCGGCATAACCCTTGTAGATCACCCAGCGCTTCGGCAGGCCATAGGAAGACATGCCGCCTTCATAATAGACGTTGCCGAATTCATCCTCGCCGACGCGCTTGCCAAAACGCCAGGTCGCAAAACGCGTGCCTATCGTCTGACTGTTCCACCAGGTGAAGATTTGAACCAGAAGATTCCGCATGTCTTTTCCTTGTGCCCGCCAGTGCGGGCCAAACCAGAATTTAGCTCCCCGCTTATGCCGTCGCCAAGCCGAATTGTCCAGCGATTCCACGAGAGGCAGGGGTCATTTCAAGGCCATCTTGAAGCCGATATGCGAAGGCTTGAAGCCAAGCCTTTCATAGAAACGATGGGCATCCTTGCGTATGGCGTTCGAGGTCAGCTGTACCAGCCGCACGCCGCGGCTTTTTGCCTCGGCAACGGCGAATTCGATCATTCCAGTGCCGATGCCCTGCCCGCGCATGTCGGCCGCGTCTGCACCGCCTCGATGATCATCGTCGAAGAACCGCGGCCCGTCAGCGAGGTGGTGAGCATCGTCTGGAACGTGCCGACGATTTCGCGGCCGCGCTCTGCGACATAAAGCGTCTGGTCGGGCGAAGCGTCGATGACCGCGAAGGCCCTGGCATAATCGGCAAAAGCCTCGGCATCCGTTGTATCGCCGTGACCGCCGAGAGCATCGGCAGCAAACAGCGCCACAAGCGCCGACAGATCGTCCCTGCGCGCTTCGCGAATGAGAGTATCGGACAATTCGGCCGCCACGGTCTCAATGCCCTTCGAGCGGTTTTTCGAAAATCAGCGAGGGAATGCCGGATTGTCCGGGCGCGCTGTTCTCATTGCGGCCGGCTTCGGTGAAACCATGCGCCTGGTAGAAGGCGATCGCCGCCGCATTCTGCGGCTCGACTTCCAGACGCATGATCTCGGCATCCGGAAAGCAGGATTCGAGCTCGGCGAAGATATCGCGGCCGATGCCCTGGCGCTTCAGCGACGGGCTGACGTAGAGGAGATGCAACATGACCGTCTTCGTCAGCGCCTGCGACATCGCTGCATAACCCACGCCGCCGATGTTGCTGCCATTATCGGCGACGAGGAACTCGGCATCCCTGCGCACCAGCCGCGCCTTGAGCGCTGCCGGCGTAAAGAGATGGGCGATCAGATCGTTCACCTTTGTTGTGCCGTGGAGCTTGTCATAGGTGGCGTGAAAGCTCTCCACCAGAAGAGCGCGGACCTTCTCGAGGTCGCGCTCGCCGGCGGTGCGGACGAAATACACCGCTTATTCCTCGATTCCGAGCTTCGCCTTGACGAGCGCCTGGACCGCCTGCGGATTGGCCTTGCCGCCGGTCGCCTTCATCACCTGGCCGACGAACCATGCCGCCATGGTCGGCTTCGCCTTGACCTTTTCGACCTGTTCGGGATTGGCGGCGATGATCTCGTCCACGGCCTTTTCGATGGCGCCGGTATCCGTCACCTGCTTCATGCCGCGTGATTCGACGATCTCGGCGGGATCGCCGCCTTCAGTCAGCACGATCTCGAAGAGATCCTTGGCGATCTTGCCGGAGATGGTCCCAGCCTTGATGAGGTCGATGATGGCGCCGAGCTGGGCCGGCGACACCGGCGTCTGTTCGATGTCCTTGCCGGTACGGTTGAGCGCGCCGAGCAGGTCGTTGATCACCCAGTTTGCCGCCGTCTTGCCGTCGCGGCCGGCGGCCACGGCCTCGAAATAATCGGCGATCGCCTTTTCGGAAACGAGCACCGAAGCATCGTAGACCGACAGGCCGAGTTCACGCACGAAGCGCTCCTTCTTGTCGTCGGGCAGCTCCGGCAGATCGGCTTCGAGCGCCTTGATGAAGGCGTCGTCGAATTCGAGCGGCAACAGATCCGGGTCGGGGAAGTAGCGATAATCATGCGCGTCTTCCTTGGATCGCATGGAACGCGTCTCGCCCTTGTTCGGATCGAAGAGGCGCGTCTCCTGATCGATCGTACCACCGTCTTCCAGAATGCCGATCTGGCGGCGCGCTTCATATTCGATCGCCTGGCCGATGAAACGGATCGAGTTGACGTTCTTGATTTCGCAGCGCGTGCCGAAGGGCTCGCCGGGACGGCGGACGGAGACGTTGACGTCGGCGCGCATCGAGCCTTCGTCCATGTTGCCGTCGCAGGTGCCGAGATAACGCACGATCGAACGCAGCTTGGTCATATAGGCCTTGGCTTCGTCGGACGAGCGCATATCGGGTTTGGAGACGATCTCCATCAGCGCCACGCCGGACCGGTTGAGGTCGACGTAGGACATGGTCGCGTGCTGGTCGTGCATCGACTTGCCGGCATCCTGCTCCAGGTGCAGGCGCTCGATGCCGATCTCGATGTCCTCGAACTGGCCCTGACGATCCGGCCCGAGCGAAATGACGATCTTGCCCTCGCCGACGATCGGATCCTTGTACTGCGAGATCTGATAGCCCTGCGGCAGGTCGGGGTAGAAATAGTTCTTGCGGTCGAAGACCGAACGCTTGTTGATCTCAGCTTTGAGGCCGAGACCGGTGCGGACGGCCTGCTTGACGCATTCCTCGTTGATGACGGGCAGCATGCCGGGCATGGCGGCATCGACCAGCGATACGTTCGAATTCTGTGGCTTGCCGAATTCCGTCGAAGCGCCGGAGAAGAGCTTCGAATTGGACAGCACCTGGGCATGGACTTCCATGCCGACGATGACTTCCCAGTCGCCGGTGGCGCCGGGAATGAAGCGTTTCGGATCGGGCGTGCGGACGTCGACAATGGTCATCTGATGCTCTTTGCAGGCTGTTCTTTTCCACTGGTGAGGTAAAGGAAATGGCATTCCGGTGCAAGGCTTTCCCCATCGCGCACCGCGGTTTGACGCAGGGCGGCGACATTTGCCGCGGGTTAACCGAGGGATGGCAGTGTAGCCGCATGACGATGACCGACATCACAAAAATGGCCGCACTGTTTCTGGCGCTGAACCTCATCGTCTTTTCGATCTATTTCCTCGACAAGCAGGCGGCGCGCAATGGCGGGTGGCGCATCAGCGAGCGCACGCTTCTGACTCTTGCGATGATCGGCGGCAGCCTCGGTGCGGTGGCGGCACAGCGGATCCTGCGCCACAAGACGAGAAAGGAGCCGTTCCGGTCGATCCTGGCGGCGATCCTGATCCTTCACGGCGCCTTGGTCATGATGCTGGCCTTCGCGCCGCTATAGGCCCCTCACCTTCATCTGGATTTTTAAACGTCAGAATTCCTGCCCATAGCCGCCTTGGCTGTCCGAAACCAGCGGCTTCGTCAGCCCGACAGAGGGCACGTCGCGGTCAAGCTTCGGATTATAGGCGACCGACAGCCAGTGGACGCCATAACCATGCTTCCGAAAAAAGCCGATTGCCTCGCTATTGCCGGAATGGGTCTGCACCGCCGCCGTCTCGAAGCCTCGGCCGGCGATATCCTTCTCGATGCGTTCGAGAAGGGCTGAGCCGAGTCCCTGCCGGGTGAAGACGGGATCGATCCAGAAATCCGAGATGGTTTCGTCCAATCCCTCGCGTGCAGCCCAGCCTGCGACCTGGCCGTTCTGCTCGATGACGGTGATTGTCAGCCAGTCGTTCTCCACGAAGTTGCGAAAGGCGTTGCGCGCCGCGTCGATCATCGCATCCGATTCGCCAATCGACGCCATCGCCTTTTGCCAGGCCCTGAGCCCGATCTCGCTCAACAGTTCCGCTTCCCCGTCGCGGGCATTGCGAATGTGGATCAACGACACCTCCGCGTTACCCCTCCAACTAGAGCACTGAGTCGCGGAATTTACCAGTAGCTGCAAAGGGAGGATCAACCGAAACCAAGGTTTTCGACCGGATTTCACCGACAGGGATGCTCTTGACCGCTTTTTCGGGGCTGAATAATAGATCTTATCGAGGTGTTTTATGTTGAGCCTGCCTGAGGCCCTGTAAAGGCCCTGCCCGCAAGTTGTCTTGCGCGCATGGGCCCGAAAAAACGAAACCCTGGCGTTCGAATGAGCGCCAGATCGTTTTTGTGCGCCCCTACGGCGCGATACCGGATCTCACAACATGGACATTTCCCGCACGGAGCAGCGCATCCTGCATCTCATGGCCCAAGGCGGCCGCATCGAAATTACCCGCGACGACTACAGAAAGATCGAAAACGTCAGTTGTTTCACCCGCGACGGCTGGCTCTATCCCGGCGTCGACCTCGATCTCTTCCGCAGACTGAAGCGGCTGAGGGCGATCAAGTCCTCAGGCGGCCAGCCCTACCGGATTTCCGAACGAGGGTTGAGGCTGGTGAGGTCGCAGCTGGACAATAGATAGGTCGGGCAACCAACCCTGGTCGCGCATCAAACCTGCGCGCTCAGGGCTCAGCTTTGAATTGGAATTCGAACGGGGCAAAGTCACCCGAATATCTATCTTGTTCCATCAGCGCCGCTTGCGGGGTGCCAGTATATTCAAGACTAGACTTCGCGATACCATTTAATCACGTGATATCGCGCCCAAGTCCCGGAATACGTTATCCAAATACTCGCGAACTTCAACAGAGCGATCTAGGCCGGATCTTATGTTTACATTCTCGTACGGCTTAAGAGCAGCACGTATTACGCCTGCGCTTGTGCCGCCGATGCTTGAAGCGAGGTAGGCATATTCCGCGGCCCTTGCCGCGCCATTACACCAGTCCCACGGCATCCATTTGTAATCACTTATCAGAAGATCGCAAAGCTTGTCCTTCGAGATCAAAAACCCTCCCACCTCTCGGTCGAAGCGGCGAATGTCGGCTTGAGCCTTCTCAAGCACTAACTTCAAATTCCCCCCGTGGTCACTCAACCGCAGCGATGACCGTTCTCCCCATGAGTAGTATTGTCCCAATTGGCACCGCTCATTAAATCGGCCCTCCATCCGACTGTTTCTCCCGCCGTAGAGTTTCAAGCACTTTTCTGCAAAACTAAACGCGGCAATGTTCCGCAGTCCAAAGTCACATGCGAAATTGTTGACGGGTCGCCCAAATAAATTCCACTCGACAAAACTCTCTGCCTCGCCATCATTGCTAATGGCAATACAAGAATTTTGACACTTTGATGAAGCCTATCTGCGCCATTTTTTCGTCTAGCGCAGATGTGATTTCTTTTAGAAACATTCAGGCGCTGCTCCCATCACTTCACAATCTCGTCGAACAGTATCTTGCTCTCAGATAAGAGAGGACGAAGAACGGCGCTTGGCGCATCGACTGGAGCACAGCCATCACACATGGTTTTGCAAGCAACACTGTTAACTGGGCCGAATTTCGAAGCGCCACCAAATTGTATTACAGAAATATTTTTCAGAACCTTGGCTACGATCAAGCTTCACCGTATCAGACATTGATGTTTTCACCTCGAACCGACAATGTTTCCGAAAGAGTCGCGCCCCAGGGATGAAAGCTCTATGTCACGCCGAATCTATTTCCGGCGTCCAACCAAATTCAATCCGCTCGACCAACAACGTATCGTTCCACACCCCACGAATCGACAGCTGATGCTGTTCAGCAGATAACTGCCCAATCCGCCATTCCTTTTCACCATCCCACAGCCACCACACGCCCACCTTCCGCGTAGCCGGGTCTACAACACCGGCACGGAACGTCGGGAATTTCGTGGCTTCAGATGGCAGCGGCACATTGTTGACACAATACCTCGATCAACCGATGCGCTTAGCGGAAAGAAACACATAAACACTGGCCGGCTGTTTACTAAATCGGCAAAACTGTCCGGCCGTCTATCAAAAAAGTTTCCTAAACACCCGAAGCAACGCACCATATTGCTTATGCTTAATGCGGATAAGCTAGTCCTCTCGCGGTGTTGATCTCGATAATATCGCCGATTCTCAGCGTCGCCATTTTAGTACCCCGGATAGCCAACTTGTTTCAACAGATCGGCCCACGTTGCTTTGCTCCAGCATATGCTGTTGAGATGCTGTTAATCACGTTCGTCAATCCAGCATTTCTGGCCAAACCGTACTTCTCAAAAGAATTTGCACAACAGCCTTGGCAGGTTGAAGACTGTCGGCTGCAGCGCATCCTTTAACGCGGGAGACAAGGAGCCCATCGCGGCCGGGGCTGTCAGGTCGCAGCTGGACAATAGATAGGTCGGCGACCAACTCACTCTGACCGCGCCTTAAACCGGCACGGTCGGGGCAAACCTCAAGCCTTGGCAGATAGTTCCGCCCGCATCGCCGCCCACTCGTCGGCCATCGTGCCCGTTCTGCGGGTCTTACCGGCGCGGCGATACCAGTAGTCGGCGTTCCAGTCGTCGCCCTCGATGCGATGGCAGAGGGCGTGGCCCCAGTCGAACGGCTGTTCGCCTTCGTGGCGCTGACAGATATCGTGAACCGCCTGCCAATCAGCGCCGATGGCGAAGCCGCCGGCAGCAAGGCGATCGATTGCATCGATCAGGCGCATAAGATCATTGCCTGCCATGAAGCCCTCCCAGTTTCGGCTGTTGCTCAGCCTAGCTGCTTCTCCAGATGCACCTTTTCGAGCGGGACGCCCATGCTCCTGGAGAATTCGATACCGTGCCAGATGATGGTGAAACCGCAGCGTTTGTAAAGCCGGATCGCGCCCAGGTTCCTGGCATGGGTGTCGATCCGGGCGGTCGTCAGTCCTTCGGCCGTCATCAGCTCGCACAGATACGACAGCAGAGCTTCGCCCACACCCTTGCCCTGATGATGGGGATGCACCCAGAGATCGGACACATAGTTGGGTTGGCCTTCACGAGCAATCCAGCCGACGATCTCCGCGTCGAGTTCGGCAACGAAGATCTCACCTTTTGTCTCTCGCGGAAAAACAGTGAACTCTTGCCTGATTTTAGCAATCACAGCGGGGTCGCGATAACTCTCGTCGAAGGCGTCGGCTGCGGCCCATGCGGCGAAGCCGACGGCGCCGACCGTTTCGTGGTCGGCGGACGTCATCTTTCGGATCGTGAGACCCGTTACCACCACTTGGCCGGCGTAAATTTGCCGGCGGCCTGCTCGATAACGTAGGCGGTCTTGAAGAGGGTCTCCTCGTCGAAGGCCTTGCCGATGAGCTGCAGGCCGAGCGGCAGGCCCTTATGGTCGAGGCCGGCAGGCACGGCGATGCCGGGCAGGCCCGCCATGTTGACCGTCACCGTGAAGATGTCGTTCAGGTACATCTTCACCGGATCGGCCGCGAGGTTTTCGTCGGCGACGCCGAAGGCGGAGGACGGCGTTGCCGGGGTGAGGATGGCGTCGACGCCGGCATCGAAGGCCAGTTCGAAATCGCGCTTGATCAGCGTGCGGACCTTCTGGGCGCGGATGTAATAGGCGTCGTAATAGCCGGCCGACAGCACGTAGGTGCCGATCATGATGCGGCGCTTGACTTCCTGGCCGAAGCCGGCGGCGCGCGTCTTTTCGTACATATCGACAATATCCTTGCCGTCGACGCGCAGGCCGTAGCGCACGCCGTCGTATCGCGCGAGGTTCGAGGACGCCTCGGCAGGCGCGACGATGTAATAGGCCGGAAGCGCGTATTTGGTGTGCGGCAGGGAGATATCGACGATCTCGGCGCCGGCATCCTTCAGCCAGGCGATGCCCTGGCGCCAGAGGGTCTCAATCTCCTCAGGCATGCCGTCGACGCGGTATTCATTCGGAATGCCGATCTTCATGCCCTTCAGCGACTGGCCGAGGACGGACTCATAATCAGGCACCGGCAGATCAACAGACGTGGTGTCCTTGGCGTCGACGCTTGCCATCGACTTCAGCAGGATAGCGGCATCGCGCACATCACGGGCGATCGGGCCTGCCTGGTCGAGCGAGGAGGCAAAGGCGACGGTGCCCCAGCGCGAGCAGCGGCCATAGGTCGGCTTGATGCCGACGGTGCCGGTGAAGGCGGCCGGCTGGCGGATCGAGCCGCCGGTATCGGTCGCGGTGGCGCCGGCGCAAAGATGGGCGGCAACTGCAGCGGCCGAGCCGCCGGAGGAGCCGCCGGGAACGAGTTGCTGGTTGGAGCCCGACGCACGCCAGGGATTGATCACCGGGCCGTAATAGGACGTCTCGTTGGACGAGCCCATGGCGAACTCGTCCATGTTCAGCTTGCCGAGCATGACGGCGCCATCGTCCCAGAGGTTCTGCGTGACGGTCGATTCATAACGCGGCTCGAAACGATCGAGGATATGGCTGCAGGCCTGGGTGTGGACGCCAACGGTTGCGAACAGATCCTTGATGCCGAGCGGAATGCCTTCGAGCTCGCCCGCCGTGCCGGCGGCAATCCGCTCGTCGGACTTCCTGGCCATGAGGCGGGCGAGATCCGGCGTCACCTTGACATAGGCGTTCAGCCGGTCGTTGGCCGCGTCGATTGCCGCGATATAGGCTTCGGTCAGTTCGAGCGCGGTGATTTCCTTGGCGCGCAGCTTCTCGCGGGCTTCGGCAATGGTCAGGCTGGTGAGTTCGCTCATCGTGTTTTCGCTTCAGGTCTTGAAAATGGCAACAGGGTCGGAAAGAGGCTTTCGACGCCTTATTCGACGACTTTCGGCACCAGGAAAAAATTATGGTCGGTGACCGGCGCATTGGCGACGATATCGGCGGCCTTGTTGCCGTCGGTCACCTCGTCGGCCCGCTTTTTCATCGCCATCGGCGTCACCGACGTCATCGCCTCGACGCCATCGACATTGACTTCGGAGAGCTGCTCGACGAAGCCGAGGATGCCGTTCAACTCGCCGACCATGCGATTTGCCTCATCTTCGGAGACGGCAATACGGGCAAGTTTGGCGACGCGCTTCACGGTGGCAAGATCGACGGACATGGCATTCTCCGGATAGGATTTTTCCCACCCGCTATAAAGGCCATGTCCGCCCGGTGCAACGGGGTTTCGTCAGATCGACAGGCTCTCGGCAGGCTTCAGCGCCCTCGCCTCAGTCTTCGATCCCTCCATGCCGGCGACGAATTTATCGGCCGTCTGGTCGATGATCGGGAATGTACCGTAATGGCAGGGGATCGCGGTCTTGAAGCTGAAATAGCGCTGGCAGGCGAGTGCCGCCACCGCGCCGCCCATGGTGAAGCGGTCGCCGATCGGCACGAAGCCGATATCGGGCTGGTGCAGTTCGTTGATCAGCGCCATGTCGGAGAAGATGTCGGTGTCGCCCATGGCGAAGATCGAGGCTTCGTCGTCGAAGTGCAGCATCAGACCATTGGCGTTGCCGAGCGCATGCGAGACGCCGTCCTCGGTGATCTGGGCCGAGGAATGCAGCGCATTGGTGAAGGTCGCGGAGAAGCCGCCGAACGTGACCGTGCCGCCGGTATTGCCCATCTCGATCCTGTCGACGCCCTTGGAGCCGAGCCAGGCGGCAAGATCGGCATTGGCGAGCACGACCGCACCCGTTTCCTTGGCAAGCGCCACGGTGTCGCCGACATGGTCGCCATGGCCATGGGTCAGCAGGATATGGGTGATGCCTGCGGACACATCCTTGATGTCCTGGCCGGAAAAGGAGGCGTTGTGGCTGAGGAAGGGATCGAGCAGGATCTTCGCCTTTGAGGTCTCAATGCGGAAGGCGGAATGGCCGAGCCAGGTGATCTTCATGAAATCTCTCCTTACGTGATGCAAAATCTGATTTCGATGGTAAGGACATATCTCACGCCCCGGCAAAGGAAAGCGGCGGCGGCTTCAATTTCTTTTGACGGGATGAAACGGCAATGACGGTGCTGACGATCGAGCAAATGGCTGAAATCCTTGCTCCCGGGCAGGCGATCGCCGGTCTCGACCTCGGCACCAAAACGATCGGCCTTTCGATGTCCGATCTCGGCCGGCGTTTCGCCACGCCACGTCCGGTGATCCGCCGCGTCAAGTTCACCGTCGATGCGCAGGCGCTGCTGGACTTCGCGGCGGTGGAAAAGGTTGCCGGTTTTATCATCGGCCTGCCGATGAATATGGACGGATCGGCGGGGCCGCGCGTGCAGGCGACGCGCGCCTTCGTGCGTAACATGGAGCAGAAAACGGTGCTGCCCTTCGTCTATTGGGACGAACGGCTTTCGACGGTCGCGGCCGAACGGACGCTCATCGAAATGGACGTCTCACGCGCCAAGCGAGCCGAACGGATCGATTCGGCCGCGGCAAGCTTCATCCTTCAGGGGGCCCTCGACAGGCTGTCCTCGCTCGCAAGGTCTGCGGGAGACGAATCCAGCGCCTGACGCGCCTTCCACCAGGCGGCGATCAACTTCCGCTTTCTGAAGCCGAGGATGGCGAAGACGATGAGACTGTCCACCGCAATGGCGCGAGCAACGAGCGGCGGAATGGTTTCCGGCGGAATGCCGAGGGCTTCGCCATAAATCGCGAAAGTCAGGTCATGGACCTGCCGTGTCAGCATGAAGATGCCGAAATTCATGTCGTAATAGGAGAGCCAGTACCATGCGCCCAGAAAGACGATAGGACCGGCCCAGAAGACTAGAAACCACTTCATGCGGCTTCTCCTCCCTGCTTGCGGGCGATGGGCAGATCGAGGGAAACCAGCCAGGTCGACAACGCCATGATGCAAAGCACCAGCGTGGGAATTGCGATATCGAGCGCCAGGATTGCGAAGAACATCATTGCCGTCACCAGAATTGCGGCTTTCGCGATCTTGCTTCCCATGGGCGTCAACTCGCAGGTTCTCACTCGTATCATCTCTGCTCCCCGCCACACTGTCCGGTTAACCAGCCCCACGCAACGTAAACCATTCGTTAAGGTTAACGCCGCGCCGCCTCCCTGTGGATGAATGGGGTCAGCCGTAGACGCCGCGCACGAGACGCTTCAGTGCCGTCGCGGCCTTCTCCCAGTCCTTCGACGTCTTCAGCGACAGGCCTGCACACTGGCCGCCGGCTGCGCCGGAAAGCACGAGGTACTGAATCGCCGCGATCACGACGGCATTGACGGCTGCCGCATCCACGCCCTTCGGCGGCGCCAGCGAACCGCGCATGCGATCCAGCCAAAGGGCGAGAGCCTTCGAACGGGCCTCGGACAGCCGCCTCACCTGCTCGGTATGTTCCGATACTTCCCAGGCGAGGATGCGGCGCATCAGCGGATCATTTCTCAAGGCGTCGAGCAGGAGAAGCGCCAGCCGCTCCATCAGATCGCCATAGGTGAGCATGAACATGCCGCCGGCATCTTCCGGAATGCGATCCCTCACCCACGTGCCGAGATCCGCGCCGATCGCCTCGACCAGACCGTCAAGTCCGCCATAGTAGCGGTAGATCAGCTGCTTGTCGCAGCCGGCGCGGCGGGCGACCGCATTGATGCCGAAATTCTGGAAGCCCTCCTCCGCCAGCAGGCCCTTGGCGGCGGCAAGGATGGCGCGCTCGGTGGCGCCGCGATCGCGCACGCGCCGTTCCGGCTCCGCGCCGACCCCGGGCGAATTATCAAAATTTTCAGCTTCATTCAGCACGACCGACCCTTCCCCACTGTCACCAATCGGTGAGTAGCGGGGAGACCTTATTCGATCAATCCTATCCCCTTGGGATGATTGTGGATATTTCCTCCGGCACTCAGAATTCGGCGCCGAATGGCTGCGGAAGGCGGATCGAAACCTTCTAGAAATCTCGTCCCGACGGTTGATCGCAATAGACGAACCCGGCATAGCTGCATTATGAACAAATCTAACAATCTCCGCTAAGGCCCTGCAATGGTGAATTATATCGAAGCCTCCTCCGCGCCGCCGAAGAATACGGGCGCCATCCGGCTTTACGATGCGCAGGCATTTGAAGGCATGCGCAGGGCGTGCCAGCTGACCGCGCGCTGCCTCGATGCACTCGCCGATATCGTCAGGCCCGGCCTCCTTACCGACGAGATCGACCGATTCGTATTCGATTTCGGCATGGATCACGGCGCCTTTCCTGCGACGCTGAATTATCGCGGCTACACCAAATCCACCTGCACCTCGATCAACCACGTCGTCTGCCACGGCATTCCTAACGACAAGCCGCTGCGCGAAGGCGATATCGTCAATATCGACGTTACCTTCGTGCTCGACGGCTGGCATGGCGATTCGAGCCGCATGTATCCGGTCGGCACGATCAAGCGGGCAGCCGAGCGGCTGCTCGAGGTGACCTATGAATCTCTGATGCGCGGCATATCGGCCGTCAGGCCCGGCGCCCGCACCGGCGCGATCGGCGAGGCGATCCAGACCTATGCGGAGGCCGAGCGCTGTTCGGTGGTGCGTGATTTCTGCGGCCACGGCGTCGGCCGGCTGTTCCACGATTCGCCGAATATCCTGCATTATGGCCGCGCCAATGAAGGACCGGAGCTGCGCGAAGGCATGATCTTCACCATCGAGCCGATGATCAATCTCGGCCGGCCGCATGTGAAGGTGCTTGCCGACGGCTGGACGGCCGTGACCCGCGACCGCTCGCTTTCGGCGCAGTATGAACACACGGTCGGCGTCACCGCCGAGGGCTGCGAAATCTTTACGCTGTCACCGGGTGGCCTCGACCGGCCCGGACTGCCGCCGCTTGCCAGGTAAAGATCTGATGGCGAAGCGGCCTGTTGCGACATCTTCCGACGACAAGCTGCCTTTCGAGACTGAAGAGCCTGTTGTCGACGAACGCTCGTTCTTCGGCGGCCGGCCGCGAAAACCAGCCGCGCCGAACGCCCGGACCGCCCTACCCGCCTCGCTTTCCGGGCCGGAACATTATCATGGTCATCGCGAGCGGCTGCGTGACCGCTTCCGCGAACTGGGCGATACGGCGCTTGCCGATTACGAAATCCTCGAACTCCTACTTTTCCGGCTGATCCCGCGACGCGACACCAAGCCGATCGCCAAGGCGCTCATCGAACGATTCGGCTCTCTCGCCGGCGTCTTTGGCGCGCCGGCGGCGCTACTGACGGAGGTGAAGGGCGTCGGCGAGAATGTCGCCCTCGACCTGAAACTGATCGCCACCGTCGCTCACCGGACCCTGAAGAGCGAGATCAGAAGCAAGCAGGTTCTCTCCTCCTGGTCCTCGGTCATCCAGTACTGCCATGCCGCCATGGCGCATGAAACACGAGAACAATTCCGCATTCTCTTCCTCGACAAGCGCAATGTGCTGATCGCTGATGAGGTGCAGGGCCGCGGCACGGTCGACCATACGCCGGTCTATCCGCGCGAGGTGGTCAAACGCGCGCTTGAGCTTTCGGCGACGGCGATCATCCTCGTGCACAACCACCCCTCCGGCGATCCGACGCCCTCGCGCGCCGATATCGACATGACGAAGGTGATCGTCGAGGCAGCCAAAGCGCTCGACATCACCGTCCACGACCACATCATCATCGGCAAGGACGGCCATGTCAGCCTGAAGGGGCTGAAGTTGATGTAATCCCGCCGCCTTGAGACGTGACTACATAACCATCGCCCGCCCCGAAGCCCTCCACGGAGACGACATGTCGAATGGTCCCAATGCGGTTCTCACTTCCGATGAGATCGACGCGATAGCGCGTGACGTCGTTGCAGAAGGACAGGCGGGCCGCACGTCGGCGGCATGGCAGAAGATCCAACCATTTCGAAAAGCCCAGCGTCACCAGACTGAGGCCGCGATGGCATTGTTATGGATTGTTGACCAACAAAGCCTCACAAGAGAAGACGCAACAGACGTTCTTTCCGAGATCGCAGATGCCCACGAAGACAATATCGATATCCTTTCGGCGATCGGACTATGCCTGGAATCCGTCCGCGACATCGATGATCTGAACGCGCCACCGCCGGAACACCCGATATTTCAGTCGATGGCCGCGACGCTGGACCGCTTAGCCAAGCTTCATGACGGGCGGCCTGAACAGGAGCAGATACTGCGCGGGCTCGCCACGTCGGCGCGAATGATGGCACGCCAGATGGATGCAATCGCCGAGAACAGTCTCCGGAAACTGACGGAAATCGATCCACGGAACAGCGCGCATCAATACAATTTGGGCCTTTTCTACAAGACGCGGGGCAGATTCGCAGAAGGCGTAGCGGCGGGCCTGGCTGCTGCAAGCTTGCAGCGGGAGGTTATCGACAGCACCGAGTGGAACCTTGGAATCTGCGCCACGGGCGCAGGGGACGCCGAGACCGCTTTGGACGTGTGGAAGCGGATGGGTCAGAAGATCGAGCTTGGGCGGTTCGGGTTACCGGAAGGCGGGTATGCGGCCTGCAAGGTGAGACTTGCCCAGCGGCCTCTTGCTGAGCGGACGGCGGACTCGGATGATCCAGGGGAGGAGGAGACCGTATGGATCGAGCGTCTAAGTCCATGTCATGGCATTATTCGCAGCGTACTGTTCGGCAGTCTCGGCGTCGACTATGGCGATGTCGTCCTCATGGACGGCGCTCCGATTACGTATCATACCTACGGTGAACAAGAGGTCCCGGTCTTCCCGCATCTGGCAACGCTTGTGCGCCGGAACTACCAGTTTTTTGCTTTCGCGGGCACGCAAGAGACAGCAGGGCAACTGATCGATCTAAGCGGGGAATTGGACGAGGACGCCATTATCTATTCACACACCGAAAACTTTAGGAGCATGTGCGCAAATTGCTGGCGCAACCCCGACATCGATCACGCCGATCATGAGAAAATGGAAAAACACGTCGTCACCGGTCGCATTGCCGCGCCGCCCGACATCGCACCTGCACGACTTCTGGATCTGATTGATAGGGGAATCGAAAAGCGAAAAACTTGCCAGCTCTATGCGCCCGATCTCTGCGCAGCGGCGGGGCAGTTGGCGCGCGAGCGGAGCGACAGACGTCGGTTTACTCTATTGACGGATAATTAGCGACATTCCTGCACGGAAAGGTCGCGGCCGAGCGCGCGCTGGACCGGCGGTCCGATCAGCGGCGCTCTGCTGCTTCTTCCCGGCGGCAGCTGCTGACGCTCATTCTGCCGTTCGACCCGGAGGCCGCAGGCAAGCATCTGAGGCAAGCGAAGACTGCGGAAAGCTTCAGTTGACAGCGGTCGCCGGCGCGGATTCTATGCAATCCTGCGCCGCCACTCTGAATAATAGCCGCCCGCAAATGCCGAGAAGATAAAGCTTCATGACGATCTCCAGCGGTAACACTGATCGATCGACCCGGCTCTGCCGCGATGCGCTCTGCCTCGATGACTTTGAAATGAGGGCACGGCGGCATCTGCCGAAGCCTCTGTTCGGTTATATCGCCGGCGCGACCGAGACCAATGCGTCGCTGCGGCATAACGCAGAGGCCTTCAAGGCCTATGCCTTTCGGCCTCGTGTACTTCGGGACGTCTCGGGGCGCGGCACTGAGACGACCCTCTTCGGCAAAACCTATGCCGCACCGTTCGGCATTGCGCCGATGGGGATCAGCGCGCTGATGGCCTACCGGGGGGACATTGTGCTCGCGCAAGGAGCGGACCAATCGGGAATCCCGATGATTATAAGCGGTTCGTCACTCATCCCCCTGGAAGAGATCGCGGCGGTTTCGCCACAAGCATGGTTTCAGGCCTATCTCCCCGGCGAACCCGACCGCATCGACGCTCTCATCGATCGGGTCGCCGCGGCCGGCCTCACCACCCTTCTGCTGACCGTGGATACCGCCACGCTGCCCAATCGGGAAAATAATGTAAGGGCGGGCTTTTCGACACCTTTGCGTCCCGGAATCCGCTTGGCATGGCAGGGCATCTCGCATCCCCGCTGGACAACCGGCACATTCCTGCGCACGATCGTCCGGCACGGCATTCCGCATTTCGAAAATTCCTACGCCACAAGAGGCGCGCCGATCATCTCTTCGAACGTCACGCGCGATTTCGGCAAGCGTGACCATCTCAATTGGAGCCACTTGGAGCGGATACGCAAGCGGTGGTCCGGCAAGCTCGTGGTCAAGGGGATCATGCATCCTGAAGACGCGGCACGGGCTGCAGATACCGGAGCGGATGGCGTGATCGTCTCCAATCACGGCGGCCGCCAGCTCGACGGCACCGCATCTCCCCTTCAGGTCCTCCCGGAGGTTGCTGCACGTGTCGGAGACAGCATTGCCGTCATGATCGACGGCGGCATCCGGCGTGGAACGGATATCATAAAGGCCCTCGCGCTTGGCGCCTGTTTCGTGTTCGTGGGCAGGCCGTTCCTTTATGCTGCAGCCGTCGCGGGGCTACCGGGCGTGCTCAGGGCGGCGGATATCCTGAAGACGGAACTGCATAGCAACATGGCGCTGCTCGGGGTCATTGGGGTGAGCGATATTTCCACCGACTACATCACTCGCGTATGAACAACCGTCGCGCGCTGACATCGATATGACGAAGGTGATCATCGACGCGGCGAAGACACTTGATATCACTCTCGACGACCACATCATCATCGGCAAGGACGGCCATGTGAGCTTGAAAGGGCTGACGCTGATCTGAAAAGCACAGGTCCGCCTGAAACGGCAGCCGTAAAACAATCTGTAACATTGACCGGCTACCGATAGAAGAGCGACATTTTTGTCGCAAATGATTCCATTTCAAGTCCGAGGCTAGAGGATGTTTCAGTACGATCTCGTTGTGGTGGGTAGCGGTCCCGCAGGGCGCCGCGGCGCGATCCAGGCTGCGAAACTCGGCAAGAAAGTGCTTGTCATCGAACAGGGCAAGCGCGTCGGCGGCGTGTCCGTCCATACCGGCACCATCCCTTCGAAGACGCTGCGCGAGACCGCGCTCAATCTCTCCGGCTGGCGCGAGCGCGGCTTCTATGGGCGATCCTACCGCGTCAAACAGGAGATCAGTGCGGAAGACCTGCGTCGCCGCCTGCTGATTACCCTCAACCATGAAGTGGAAGTGCTCGAGCATCAGTTCGCCCGCAACCGTGTCCACCATATGCGCGGCAAGGCAAGTTTTATCGATTCCACCACCTTGCAGGTCATCAAGGATGACGGCGAAGCGCTGACGGTGAGCGGCGCCAGCATTCTCCTTGCCGTTGGCACCAAGCCTTTCCGCCCGGATTACATGCCATTCGATGGCAAGACAGTGCTCGACAGCGACGAACTGCTTGATATCGAAGAGCTGCCGCGCACCATGGTCGTCATCGGCGCCGGCGTTATTGGCATCGAATATGCGACGATCTTCTCGGCCCTTGATACTGCCGTGACGGTGATCGACCCGAAGTCGACGATGCTCGACTTCATCGACAAGGAAATCGTCGAGGATTTCACCTATCAGCTGCGTGACCGCAATATGAAGCTGCTGCTTGGCACGAAGGCCGAGAAGGTCGAGCGGCTGGATAGCGGCAAGGTCCAGCTGATGCTCGACAACGGCCGTCATCTTGTGACCGACATGGTGCTCTTTGCCGCCGGACGCATGGGAGCGACCGACGCGCTGAACCTTCCGGCCATCGGACTGGAGGCTGACAGCCGTGGCCGCCTGAAGGTCAATCCCGAGACCTTCCAGACATCGGTTGCCAACGTCTACGCCGCCGGCGACGTCGTCGGCTTTCCGAGCCTTGCCTCGACCTCGATGGAACAAGGCCGCATCGCCGCGCGTGTGGCAATCGGCGCGGTCGCCAAGGAGCCGCAGAAATATTTCCCATACGGCATCTATGCGGTGCCGGAGATCTCGACCTGCGGTTTGACCGAAGAGGAAATGAAGGAGCGCGGCATCGCCTATGAATGCGGCATTGCCCGCTTCCGCGAAACCTCGCGCGGCCATATCATGGGCCTCGATACCGGGCTTCTGAAGCTGATCTTCTCGCTGAAGACCCGCCGACTGCTCGGCGTGCATATCGTCGGCGAGGGCGCCACCGAGCTGGTGCACATCGGTCAGGCGGTGCTCAATCTGAAAGGCACGGTTGAATATTTCGTCGAAAACACCTTCAACTATCCGACGCTCGCCGAAGCCTACAAGATCGCCGGCCTCGACGCCTGGAACCGGATGGGTGACATCAAGTCGGAACTCTGAAGGCCCGACGGCAGCGCCCATCTGATTCCGCCAGCCAAGATGGAGCCGAGAGCTTGCGCATCATTTCACTGAATGCATGGGGCGGCCGACTGCACGAGGCCCTGATCGCCTATGTCAAGCAGGCTGACCCTGATGTGCTGTGCCTTCAGGAGGTGCTGCGGGCGCCGAATGCGGATAGCGGATGGTCGATATACCGGGATGCGGGGCTGGAACTGCCGCAACGTGTCAATCTGTTTCAGGAAATCAGCGCCGCCCTGCCCGCCCACGACGCCTTCTTCTGCCCGACATCGCGAGGTGAGCTTTTCAATGGCGACGCCGCCATTGTCGCGGAATTCGGGTTGGCGACCTTCGTCCGCAAATCACATTCCATCATCGCACAGTCGCAGGACTTCGTGCATGGCAGTTTTTCCGCCGATGGCTGGGGTGAACATCCCAGACCGCGCAACGCCCATTGCATTCGCCTCTTCAGCCATGCGCACGGCCGCGCGGTGACCATCGCCCATATGCATGGCCTGCGCGATCCCGCCGGCAAGGGCGATACGGCGCAGCGCGAACAGCAGGCGCTGGCATTGGCCGACCTCATCGGGCGGATCTGGCCCGGCGACGAAGGGCTCGTGGTCTGCGGTGACTTCAATGTGCTGCCCGACAGCGCGACCTTTCGCATCCTTGCCCGGTCGGGCCTTTCCGATCTCGTCACCGGAAACGGCCTTGTCGACACGCGAACCTCCTACTATCTGAAGCAGGGCCGCTTCGCGGACTACATGCTGGTTACGCCTGACGTGGAGGTTGCCAGGTTCGAGGTGGTCGAATCGCCCGAGGTCTCCGACCACCGCGCATTGCTGCTCGATATCGCGTAGTATATTGAGGGATGCGCTGTGCGAAACTTCTGCGCGCAGTTTCCTGTTTTTACGCCTTGGTTTGAACCCTGATCAATCGCATCGATACGCCGTGCCTGACTTGTGCCTTCAACTCCCTTTTGCCTCCGGGCAGACGTTTCTAGAGAAAGATAGATACTCTTGCCCCATGCTTCGGAAACCGCGCGCAGACGTTTTCAGCTCATCCTGATCAAGCCGTCTCACTATGACGATGACGGCTACGTCATCCGCTGGTGGCGGGCGATGATCCCGTCCAATTCGCTCGCGGCCCTCTACGGCATCGCTGCCGAATGCGCCGAACGCAAGGTGCTCGGGCCGGATACCGCGATCGACATTACCGTGATCGATGAAACCAATACACGGATCGATTTTGCCGGGCTGCTCGCCCAGTTCAAGCGCCACGGCAATTTCGGCATGGTGGCGCTGGTCGGCGTCCAATCGAACCAATATCCGCGCGCGCTCGACATTGCCCGCCCCTTTCGCAATGCCGGCCTGCCCGTCTCAATGGGCGGCTTTCATGTGTCCGGCTGCCTGTCGATGCTCGACGGCACAGCGGTTGGGCTCGATGCCTGCCGCGATATGGGCATCTCGATGTTCGCCGGCGAGGCCGAGGGGCGGCTCGACATGGTGCTGCTTGATGCCGCCGCCGGCGAGCTGAAGCCCCTCTATAATTTCATGAACGACCTTCCAGGCATCGGCGGCACGCCGGTTCCTTTCTTGCCGAAGGACAACATCCAGCGCACGCTCGGCCTCAGCACCAGCTTCGATGCCGGACGCGGCTGTCCCTACCAGTGCTCGTTCTGCACCATCATCAACGTGCAGGGTCGAAAATCGCGTTTCCGCTCGGCCGACGACGTCGAAAAGCTCGTGCGGATGAACTGGGCGCAGGGCATCCACAAGTTCTTCATCACCGACGATAATTTCGCCCGAAACAAGGATTGGGAAGCGATCTTCGACCGGCTGATCGACCTCAAGGAGCGGGATGGCATTCCGCTCGGCCTGATGATCCAGGTCGATACGCTCTGCCACAAGATCCCCAATTTCATTGAAAAATCCAAGCGCGCCGGCGTCACCCGTGTCTTCATCGGCCTCGAAAACGTCAATCCGGATAATCTGACTGCCGCCAAGAAAAACCAGAACAAGATCACCGAATATCGCAAGATGCTGCTCGCCTGGAAGGCGCAGGGCATCATGACGCTCGCCGGCTATATCCTGGGCTTCCCCGCCGACACGCCGGAATCGATCCGCCGCGACATCGCCATCATCCAGGAAGAGCTGCCGCTCGACGTCATCGAGTTCTTCATCCTGACGCCGCTTCCCGGCTCCGAGGACCATCAGGTTCTGTGGAAGAAGGGCGTCGAGATGAATGATGATCTCAACATCTACGATGTCGAGCATGTCTGCACGTCCCATCCCAAGATGAGCAAGCAGGAATGGGAAGACATCTACCACGAGGCCTGGTCGCTCTATTATTCGCCCCATCATATGAAGACGCTGCTGCGCCGCGCCGTTGCGACCGGAGTGCCGCTGGCAAGGCTCGTCAAGGTTCTCGTCTCCTTTGCAACCACGGTGCCGCTGGAAAACGTGCATCCGTTGCAGAGCGGCCTCTTGCGCCTGAAGACGCCGTCGGAGCGGCGTCCGGAACTCCCGCGCGAACATCCGCTGGTCTTTTGGCCCCGTTTTGCCTGGGACACCTTCCGCAAACATGCTTCGCTCGCCGGCACGATTATCGGACTGACGATTTCGGCCTTCCTGATTTCACGGGATGCCAAGTCGAAGACCTATATGGATCAGGCTCTGACGCCCGTCGCCGACGACGAAGAAGAAACGCTCCACCTCTTCACCCAGACATCAGGCGGCGCCGCAGCCGTCAGCCATGTCAGGAAAGTCGCGCAACTGACGGGGCATTGAGCGGAAATTCTTGCAATAGCGGCCGACTCCCCGCCGGCCAGAGATCACAGGCGACATCAAGGCGAAGCTTGGAGGCTCCGACTTTGATTCGGCTAAAGCGCGTCGCGACCTCCCAGAGACGCGCCACGCTCTATGCGATTTGGATCATCCGGCTCGTCTCGGCCACTTGTAGCGTGTCGACGAATTCGACGATCTTGACGGGTTTGCCATCCTGGAAATGGATCTTGTCGACGAATTCCGTTGAGAAGGTTACGCCCGATGGGATGTGTCTGACCTCGCCTTCACGATGGGCAAAGACCATCTGCTCGTCCTCATCCACATAGATGCCGGTCGTCCTGACCTTGGATAGGTCCCATGCCGTGATAAGCTGCGTTATCGTTTGGCGAAAGTCATGCCCGCCCGATTCGATCGTCAAAGGCGCCAGCCGTGCATTGCCGACCATGCGAAAGGTACAACCCTCGCCGAACAGCGCAAGCGTACCCTCGATGTCGCCACGACCACGCACAGAATAGATTTCCTCTACCAGCGTCTTCATGTCATTTTTTGCGGTCATTTCCAGGTCCTCCATTACCCAACGCTCTCGGTTTTTATGCATGTTGATCCCGGGCAACATGCGCCAGTAAAATCTGCGCCGGCTTGCAGCTTTCTCAACTATTTGTTGTTGCCAGCCAAGATAACACCATGACGGAGAGGGCGTCGAGTACCCCGTCCGGATGACCCGAAAAGAAAAAGCCCCGCACGATGGCGGGGCCTTTCCAAGTTTCAGAACTGAAAGGCGATTATTCGGCGCTTTCGTCAGCCGCCTTCTTCTTCGGTGCAGCCTTCTTCTTCGGCGCGGCTTCTTCGCCTTCACCGGCGTCGGCAGCTTCGGCCTTGGCGGCAGCCTTCTTCTTCGGCGCGGCCTTCTTGGTCTCGGCCTTCGTCTCGCCTTCTTCCTCGGCGAGCAGTTCTTCCTTCGTCACCTTCTTGTCGGTGACGTCGATTTCGGTCAGCAGGTGATCGATGACCTTCTCTTCGAAGATCGGGGCGCGGATCGAAGCGGCGGCGCCCGGCTGGCTGCGGAAGAATTCGAGGATCTGCTTTTCCTGACCGGGATATTGGCGCAGCTGATCGTAGATCGCGCGCTGCATCTCGTCTTCGGTGACTTCGACGCCGGCCTTTTCGCCGATCTCGGAGAGAACGAGGCCGAGGCGGACGCGACGCTCGGCAAGCGTCTTGTATTCCTCACGTGCCTTCTCTTCGGTCGTGTCTTCGTCCTCGAAGGTCTTGCCCGACTGGGCAAGGTCGTTGTTCACCTGGCTCCAGATGCCGTTGTACTCGGCATCGACGAGCGAAGCCGGGGTCTCGAACTTGTACATCTCGTCGAGCTGATCGAGGATCTGGCGCTTCAGCTTCTGGCGGGTCAGCGAGCCGTACTGCGATTCGATCTGGCCACGGACGATCTCCTTCAGGCGATCGGCAGATTCGATGCCGAGCTTGGAGGCGAGCTCGTCGTTGATTTCGACAGCGCCCGGAGCTGCGACATCCTTGACCGTGATGTCGAAGGTCGCTTCCTTGCCGGCGAGGTTCTTGGCCGGATAGTCGGCTGGGAAGGTGACGGTGATGGTCTTTTCTTCACCGGCCTTGACGCCGACGAGCTGGTCTTCGAAGCCCGGAATGAAGCGGCCGGAGCCGATCACCAGTTCGGCGCCCTGGTCGGTGCCGCCCTCGAAGGCTTCGCCGTCGACCTTGCCGACATAATCCATGGTGACGCGGTCGCCGTTTGCGGCCTTGCCGGTCTTGCTCTCGTAGGAGCGGGCGCTTTCGGCGACCTTCAGGACCTGCTCGTTGACTTCCTCATCCGAGATATCGATGACTTCGCGCGTAACCTTGATGCCCTTGACGGACTTAAGCTCGATCGGCGGCAGCACTTCGTAGGACAGCGTGAATTCGAAATCCTGCTGGGCGGTGAGGATCTTGTCGGCCTCGTCCTTGTCCTCGGTCATGGCGATTTCCGGCTGCGTGGCCGACTTCTCGCCGCGGCTGGACAGGATAGCGGCGGGCTGCTCGCGGACGATCTCGTTGACGAGATCGGCCATGATCGACTTGCCGTAAACCTTCTTCAGGTGAGCAGCGGGGACCTTGCCCGGACGGAAGCCGTTGATGCGGACCTTGTCCTTCACATCGGCAAGACGCTCATTCATCTTGTGTTCCATGTCCTTGGCCGGGATAACGACCTTGATTTCGCGCTTCAGCCCTTCAGCGAGCGTTTCGATAACCTGCATGTCTTCCTACCTTCATGTCGTGGCGGCCGTGCCCAGACGCCGTTCGTTTCTATGAGCACGACGCCGGCAGCGTGCCGCGCGTGGCTTTTCCCAATTCCTGCATCATTCCGCCCAAGGGGGAACGGCACTCGCTTCCGGGTATCAGGGGACTAAATTCTTAGTCTCCCCCTGCAAACAGCCTGGTGCGGGTAGAGAGACTTGAACTCCCACGCCTTGCGGCACCAGAACCTAAATCTGGCGTGTCTACCAATTTCACCATACCCGCGTTCACAGAACCGCATGCCTATGCCTGCGCATGAGGCCTTCCGAAGCGCGGCGTCTCTATATCACCCGATTTGGTCGAGGCAAAGGAAAAATGAACGTCCAATGACAGGCTATTCAAGGCCCAAAGCCGCCCTGCCCCGAAGGCTTCGGAGATCAGTAAAGCGGTTCGTCGTAGACCGGCTTGCCGTCGACGAGCAGGCTGCGAATCTGCGCGCTTCCATCCGGCGAGACCCTCACCGCTATGGCGACGTTGCCATCGTTGCGGGCCTCCTCGATCGGTTTGCCCTGACCTTCCGGAACATAATAGCGCTCGATGCCGTATTCGACCCGGATGCTGTCGCCCGCAGCCATCCCGCCGCTATAGAAAGGCTTGCTGCGCAGGATCACCGTCTCCGGCTGCGGCGGCAGCGCCTGGAAAGACGATTCGCTCACCGTCCAGAAACCGTCCGCCTGCTTCTTCAACCGGACCCACAGCATGCGTTCGCCGGGTTGGGCGGGAATACCGCCGGAGACCGTCTGCACCGGCACGGTAGAAATGTCGTAATTCAAGACGACATAATCGCCGCGCAGGAAATCCCGTGGGTCGACCGGGGCGGTTTTCAGCAGGACCTCAGCGCCGCTGCTGAGGATCGATGCACGGCTCTGGATGATCGTGCCGAGGATCACGGTCTGCAAGCCGGCGACGATGATCGCCGAAACGAGATATCCCTTGCCGGACTGCAGCCAAGCCATCAACGAGCTCATGCGCGCGCCTCCCGTGAAAAGCGCCGTTCGAGACGGATGACAATCCAGGCGACAAGCGCCACCACGAGACCGGAGAAAAGGAAGAGGCTCGACGTGCCGAGGATCGAGCCGACGGTGACGGAGGCGAGATAGAGCATCTCCGCGGCAAAGGTCGTATAGGCGAGATAACGCACCGCGCCGTTATCCCTGCCCTGCAGAGCGATCGCCAGCACGGCAGCGGCGAGCGTCGCCACCCCGAGCACCACCAGCCGCCAGCCTTGCTCGATCTCGATATGCAGCAGCAGCAAGCCAATGACGGCGATGAGGAAGCTGTAGAAAGCCGGCGCTGCGCCGGCACTCCTGACGAGGGAAGTGATACGGGGGTGCGGCAAGGCTGTCAGCGCGAACACCGCCATGCCGCCGATCGCGAAGGCGAGCGCCACCGCGATCTCCTCATAAAGAGTATAGAGCCAGGCGAGCCAGCCGATCAACAGCAGATAGGCGAGATGACGGGCGCGCTCGGCACCGGTGTAACGCACCAGCGCGACTGTGATCACCGCCATGACCGGCGCCATCCAGGGATCAAATCCGATCCAATGCGTGTCGTTGTTCTCGAGATAGACGGCGAAGGACGCCCAGGAGAGAAAGCCCGCGACGACGACGACCGCGCCCGAACGAAACAAGATCGCCGAGACCGTCGCAATCGCGAACCAGAGATACATCACGGTCTGCTCGTCGCCGGAGAGATGATACATCTGCCCGACCAGCGAAATCGCGCCACCGAAGCTCATCGCGCCGATGACCAACAGCCCGCTTGCTGCCGCTGTCGCACCTCGGGCAAACATGGAAGCGGCGGCAATGTGCACAGCCCAGATCAGCGCGAGAATGGCGCCGACCCGCACCAGCCGCGGAATGGCCTCCCAGTTGGACGCGACGACCAGCAGGACGGCAGCAGCAAGCAGCACCGCCGCCAGCGCCATCAGCACTCGACCCAGGCTGAAACTTGCCGGACGGCTGTCATATTCGGTGAGAAGCTTGGCCGCCGTTTCCTGTCCAATCAGACCCTTGCCCACCCAGAGCGAGAGATCCCGCTCCAATCTGCCGCGATACATACCTCCACCCCTCATTTCCGTGTCGCTCGCTCCGGCGCTGCGGCTTCCATCGTTATAGCCGCAGCAAGCGGCTTCGCAAACGCCCGTCGCGGCGACAAATATGCAAATTCCTCAGTGGTCTAATTTGGGTCAGATGTTAACCGGGCGCTAACGTCGCAACTGCTAATATGAGCATATAAAAGACAGACATGCGGTTTACGCATACCCCTCATGTATTTATTGCACTGCAAAATATCCATTAGTCATACTATTTACCGCTCTATCGAAGCACGGGGATGGCGCCCCGGCCCGGTTTTCCGGATGCCCACGGACGCTTTGTTCGTGATGAGATTCGCAGCCGCGCACTCCTCCTCCCAAGCGCGCTGTGATAGACTGGCAACACTCCTCCTCCCAGTTGCCAGTCAATATAATGCGCCCGCCGGATCCTCCCCGGCGGGCGTTCTTTTTGAAGATTGTAACTTAGACAATTCAAACACTTAACGGCATCCGAGCTGCGGCGCTGCCGCCAAAGCGAGATGTCGAAGTCCCGGTTGCGTGAAACTGCGGGACCCATCACGATCCATCGCTTTGCCATTGGCATTGAGACGAATGAACAGCTTGGCGATGCAGCGCGAAACGCCACCGGACTGATCGTCAGAAAGGTGGGCTTTGTTTCATCGCAAGGCGAGTGAGCGGGAGAAAAGGCGGATTTCTCCAGCGATTATTTTGCCTATTCGTTGACCAGAATGCGGTAAGATTATGTAAAGCATTGCACAGCTCGCATGGGTGACTTGAAAACTTGGCTGTTTTCGTTCTTCGCGACGCAACATATATTCCGGCCATCAAATAGAGGTCAGCGCCGATCGGTGGCCGCTGGCAGGTCAAACCCTAGGAAAGGGGCTTAACATGAACATCACTCGCTCTTTCAACAACTGGCGCAAGTATCGTCAGACCGTCACGGAACTCGGTCGCATGACCAACCGCGAATTGCATGACCTCGGCATTGACCGTTCGGACATCCATCGCGTCGCTCGCGAAGCTTCTTCTCGCTAATTCAAGGCGATCGCTACTTCCTCCCAAGCAGATCGCAAATGATTGAAACGCCCGCTGCACCGCAGCGGGCGTTTTCTTTTGCAAACAATGCACTTCCGCTCCGGTTGCGACCTTCCCCGTTCTTTCGTCCGCTTAAAAAATATTCACCGCTCAAATTGCGAGCATCATCGTGCACAATTGCATGGCAGACGCCTCTTATTTGCACTGCACAATGCGACCGATATCGCCTATATAAACATCAACCGCAGAGAGACAGGCGATCCCGCCGTCCCGCGGATATTTGTTCGAGGAAGAAGACAATGAACCCGATCCGTATCGCAAAAAGCTGGCTCAGCTATCGTCGTACAATCAACGAACTCGGCAGCCTGTCGAACCAGACCCTGTCTGATATCGGTGTCAGCCGCTACGACATCCGCAACATCGCATCCCGCTCTTTCCGCTAATCGCGGATCTCGCAACGGGCACGATGTTTCAAGACGGCGCCATTATGGGCGCCGTTTTTGATTCCGGGTGTTGGATCGCACCTGCCGACATGATATCAGCCCGGAATGAACACGATCTCCTCCTACTCCCCTATCCACGTCGTCGGCGGCGGGCTTGCCGGTTCGGAAGCCGCGTGGCAGATCGCCAGTGTGGGCGTACCCGTCATTCTGCATGAGATGCGCGGCGTGCGCGGCACGGATGCGCACAAGACCGACGGTCTTGCCGAACTCGTCTGCTCCAATTCCTTCCGTTCCGACGATGCGACCAGCAATGCCGTCGGCGTCATCCATGCGGAAATGCGCATGGCGGGGTCGCTGATCATGGCCGCGGCCGACCGCCACCAGGTACCGGCCGGCGGCGCGCTCGCCGTCGATCGCGACGGCTTCTCCAAGGCAGTCACCAAGGCAATCCACGACCATCCGCTCATCACCGTCGTGCGCGAAGAGATCACCGGCCTGCCGCCGCGTGAGTGGGATCTAGCCATCGTCGCCACCGGACCGCTGACGGCGCCGTCGCTCGCAGCCGCGATACAGGCGGAGACCGGTGAGGATTCGCTTGCTTTCTTCGACGCCATTGCGCCGATCGTCTACCGCGACAGCATCGACATGGATATCTGCTGGTATCAGTCGCGCTACGACAAGATCGGCCCCGGCGGCACCGGCAAGGATTACATCAACTGCCCGATGGACGAAGCGCAATACAATGCCTTCGTCGACGCGTTGATCGCAGGCGACACGGTCGGTTTCAAGGAATGGGAAGGCACCCCCTATTTCGACGGCTGCCTGCCGATCGAGGTCATGGCCGAACGCGGCCGCGAGACACTGCGCCACGGGCCGATGAAGCCGATGGGTTTGACGAACGCGCACAATCCGACCGTCAAGGCCTATGCCGTCGTGCAGCTGCGGCAGGACAATGCGCTCGGCACTCTCTACAACATGGTCGGCTTTCAGACGAAGCTGAAATACGGCGCGCAGGCGGAAATCTTCCGGATGATTCCGGGTCTTCAAGATGCGGAATTTGCCCGGCTCGGCGGCCTGCACCGCAATACCTACATCAATTCCCCCACCCTGCTCGATCCGTCGCTGACGCTGAAATCACGACCGGGCCTGCGTTTTGCCGGCCAGATCACCGGCTGCGAGGGGTATGTGGAAAGCGCCAGCGTCGGGCTGATGGCCGGGCGTTTCGCCGCCGCCGAACGCAAGGGTGAGGCAATCTCGCTACCGCCGGCGACGACGGCACTTGGTTCGCTGCTCGGTCATATCATCGGCGGGCATATCGTCACCGACGAGGAGCCGGGCAAGCGATCGTTCCAGCCGATGAATATCAATTTCGGGCTGTTTCCCGAACTCGAGCCGGGCTCGATCGTCAAGCCCGAGGGCGTCAAGCGCTTTCGCGGCAAGGACAAAACGATCATGAAACGGCAGTTGATCGCACATCGCGCGCTTGCCGACTGCGCCGCCTGGCTCGGCCAGACGCCGACCTTTGCCGAAAGTGCCTAGAGCCTTTCATGTTTTGACGGAAGCATAGCCCGCATTTGAGAAGTAGTTGGCGCATTCCTCTGGCTTGATGGTGTCGGCGAGTAAGCCCAGATGGCGCCAGGTTTCCTCGCTGGTTCGCTTTTGGGCCTGGCGCATCCAGTGCTTGATCTTGGCGAAGGCTTGTTCGATCGGATTAAGGTCGGGGGAATATTTTGGCAGGAACCAGAGCTTGGCGCCGACGGCCCTGATGGCGTCGCGGATGGCTTTGGCTTTGTGAGAGCCGAGATTATCGAGGATGACGATGTCGCCAGGTTTGAGGGTCGGGATCAACTGCTGGCGGACATAGGCGTGAAAGCATTCGCCATTGATGGGACCGTCGAAGACGCAGGGCGCAGTGAGCTTGTCGCAGCGTAGGGCGCCGAGGAAGGTCAGGGTGCGCCAGCGGCCATGCGGGGCAAAGCCGCGCAATCTTTTGCCCCTCGGCCCCCACCCGCGTAACGGCGCCATGTTGGTGCGGATCCAGGTCTCGTCGATAAAGACGAGCCGCTTCGGATCGAAGCGGTCTTGCCAGGCTTTCCAGCGGGCTCTGCGCCGGGCAATGTCGGCGCGGCCCTGCTCAAGGGCGAACAGTGTTTTTTTAAAGCTCAAGCCCTCGCGGCGCATGAACTGCCAGATGGCATTGTGGGAGACGCTCACGCCGCGGGCGGCCAACTCATCCTTCAGCCGATGTAGCGTCAGATGCGATGTCTGCTCGATCTGCTCGACGATGAAGGCGCGGTGCGGCTCCAGCACACGTCGGCGATGGCCGCCCATCTTGCCCGGTGACACACTGCCGGTGGCCCGATAACGCTGTGACCACTTCACCACGGATGAGACAGCTATGTCGAACCGCTCCGCCACCACCCGGCAGCTCTGACCGTCCACAACCGCTGCAACGACTCGCTCGCGAAGATCATTCGAATAGGGTCGCGTCATGGATGCTGGCCTCCATTCCAGCATCCATGATGAATCACAAATCTGCTGATTTGGGAATCCAGAACCGATTCCGATAAGCAATGATCCGCTCTAGCAGCTGTTCTACTGCTTGTTGGCCGCGGAAATACTGTCGGATGGCAGATCCTTATCCGGCTCGGCGATGTAATTGCCGAGCAGCCAGAGCGCCACTTCGGAAGCCTCCTTCGGCGAGGCAAACTCGAATTTGCCGTTGTGGCTGGGGGCATCGAGAAATTCGATCGCCAACCCCCTGCCCGTCTCCGTGCTCACGGCACGCACACGGCCGGGCTCAATCAGATGGCAGGAGAAATGGCGTGCCATGTTGCGCATGAGGCCGGCCTTGTTGTCGTGCAGGCGCACGAAGATCGCCTGCCCGTTTTCCGTCGCCTGCAGCTGGCGGATCGCCTCGTTGGGAAAGGCGCGGCCGAACTCGATGATGGCCAGACCCGTGTCGTGCAGATTGTCTTCCTTGTTTTGCGCAGCCATGCGTGTGGCTGCGAAAGCAAAGAAGATGACGATGGCGAAAAGGACGCACCAGACGATAATGCCCACGCCGAGTCTCCGTTCAAAGCATAGTGGTGAAGGCGTTATAGCGCGCGAGACTTGCGCGAATTTGAACGATATCAGATTTTCCGACGGCCCGCTGACAGCGCCATTCTGAGCTGGCGGCGCCATTGCGGCGGCTGCAGCGGCCGGTCGAACAGGAGAGAACCCTGCCTCTGCGCCTTGAGGAGCACCGGTTCGGCCAAAGTCGCGGGAAGGAAAGCAGGGAAGACGGCTGACGCAATCGATCCTGCCCCTCTCGCCTTTGCCAGATGCTCAAGGCCCAGCCCGGCGAAGGCCTCGATGGCGGCGGAGATGCGCGATCGGTCTTCGCCGGCGAGGAAGGCGTCGCGGTCGAGCCCGGTGGCGGAAAGGATCTGCAGCGGAATATAGAGCTGGCCGCGGCGGCGATGCAGCGGCATCAGCAGCAACAGCCCGGCAATCGCCTGTGCGACGCCGGCATGGCCGGCGGCATCCGCCGATCGCGGTGCCTCCTCCGGCGAAAGCACGAGGCTTGCGAGCTGGATCAGCGCGGAGGCCGTTTCGCCGGCATAACCTTCGAGCGAGACCCGCGTCTCCATTGGATCGTCATAAAGGTCGAAAGTGCGGGCGTCGATCATGTCGACCAGCGTCTTGCGCGGCAGGCGATGGGTTTCGATCGCCGTCAGAAGTGCGGCGGCGACGGGATTGGCTGCCGTCGAGCCATGCGCGCTGCCTTCCAGCAGGTCGCGCCAGTATTGCATGCGCACTTCGCCAGGCAGCGGCTCGTGCACCAGATCGCGGATGCGGGCAAGCTCCGCGTTGAACGCGTAAAGGGCCGCCAGCGCGCCGCGCTTCTCCTGCGGCGACAGGAGACAGGCGAGATAACGGTCGCGATCATTGTCGCGCAGCATCGCCAGGCAGATGTCCTGGTTCGTCGCTAGTTTCGCATCAGCCATCGTCAGACCGCAATCAATGCCGCAGCGACGGCGCGCTGCTCCGACAGCATGATGTTGAAGGTGCGGACCGCGGCACCCGTGCTCATCGGATCGGAAGAAATGCCGCGCGCCTTCAGCACCTGTTTCAATTCGTCGGGCAGACGGCGAAGCTCGGTTCCGGTGCCGACGAGCAGAACCTCGATATCGGCGGCCTCATCAAGCACACGGCGGAAGTTTTCAGGCGTCAGCGGCTCCGATACGTCCATGTCCCAGCCGTAAATGCCGGAGGGCAGGCAAAGGATCGAGCCGCGATGGGACATGTCGGCAAAACGGAAACCGCCATTGCCGTAGGTGTCGATCGGAGCCCGGCCAGGAAAATGCGCCGCGCGGATTTCTATGCCTTTTGCCATGTTTTCAAACCACCGTGCCGGATTTTACACCAGCATCCGTCTTGTTGCTCTCTTCGCCGTCGGGAACCTCCGGCCGCAGCCGGAAGACGATCAAGACGGGAGCCGCGATATAGATCGAAGAGAAAGTGCCGAGCGCGACTCCGAAGAGCATCGCAAAGGAAAAGGAGCGAATGACGTCGCCGCCGAACAGATAGAGCGCGAGCAGCGCAAGCAGTGTCGTCGCGGCCGTCAAGACAGTGCGCGACAATGTCTGGTTGATCGAGGCATCGATCAGGATCGGCAGCGGCATCTTCCTGTATCGTACGAGATTCTCGCGCATCCGGTCATAGACGACGACCGTGTCGTTCAAGGAGTAGCCGACGATGGTCAGTACGGCGGCAATGCTCGTCAAGTTGAACTCGATGCCGGTCAGCACGAAAAGCCCGAGCATGATGATGACGTCGTGCAGCGTGGCAATAATGGCGCCAATGGCGAACTGCCATTCAAAACGGATCCATATGTAGATCAGGATCGACGCGAGTGCGGCTGCGACACCAAGCGTCGCCATCGTCGTCAATTCGCCCGAAATGGCGGGGCCGACGACCTCGACGCGGCGGAAATCATAGTCTGTCTCGAGTTCGCCGCGCACCAGCGTCGCCGCTGATTGCTCGGCGTTCTCGCCGCCCCCTTGGGAGGCGATGCGGATGCGCGCGTTCGACGGCCCGCCCGTACGCTCGACACTGACCTCGCCAATATTGAGATCGTCAAGGCGTGATTTAAGATCAGCGATGTCGGCATTGCCCTGTTTCGCCGTCACCTCGATGAGAGAGCCGCCCGTGAAATCGATCCCGAGCTGCAGGCCAACGGTGGCAAAGGCCGCCATGGCGATCAGCGAGATCACTGCCGAGGCCGTGAAGACGTAACGGCGGATCCCCATGAAACGCACATTGGCGTGCTCGAAAAGCTGCGCGAGAACGCTCTTCGGCAGATGCCTGGGATGGCGCGCTTTCAGCCAGGCGGCAACGATCGAGCGTGTCACCGTGAAAGCCATGATGACTGTCGTCAGAATGCCGACCGCCAGCGTCACCGCGAAACCGCGAATAGACTCGCTGCCGAGAAACAGAAGGATGATTGCGGCGATAAAGATCGTGACATTCGCGTCGACGATCGTTGCGAAGGCGCGCGAGAAGCCGCGGCCGACAGCCTGTGCAAAGGAGGAGCCGGTTCTTTCCTCTTCGCGGATGCGCTCATAGATCAGCACGTTGGAATCGACCGCCATGCCGACAATAAGCACGATGCCGGCAATACCAGGCAAAGTCAGCGTGGCGCCGGCAAGGCTGAGTGCAGCGACGATGAAGATCAGATTGAAGAAGATCGAGACGACGGCGATGGCGCCGAGAATACGGTAGAGCGCGATCATCAGCGCTGCGACCAGTACGACGGCGACGAGACCGGCAACCAGGCCGGAGAATATGGAATCGGCGCCGAAGCTTGGGCTGACGCTGCGCTCCTCGACGCTGGTCAACGTCGCCGGCATGGCGCCGGCGCGCAGCATTACCGCAAGTTCGCGAACGCCATCCTCGGAGAAATTCGCCGAAATCCGGCCCTCGCCGCCAGTGATCGCCGCATCGATGACCGGCGCAGCCATCACCTGATCGTCAAAGACGATGGCAAGGTGCTTGCCGATATTTTGCGCTGTCGCCTGCGCCAGCCGCTGCGTGCCCTCCGCATCGAGGCGATAGTCAATCAAGGTATCCTGCGTCTGCGGATCGACGACAGGCTCGATATCGACCATGTTGCTGCCGGTGACGAATGCCGTGCGGTCGACGAGATAAGGAACAGGTGGATCGTCGATCGAATAGAGCACCTGCGAGCTGGCCGGCCAGCGGCCGTTCAGCGCCTCCTGTCCCGACATGCTTTCGTCGAGCAGATGAAAGGAAAGCTTTGCCGGCTGGTTCAGAATATTCTTCAGCCGCTCCGCATCGACGAATCCCAGCACCTGCACGACGATCCGGTCGTCGCCATCGGGGCGAACCTGAAAGTCTTTATAGCCGAAGCCAGCGATGCGGCGACCGACGATATCGAGCGATCGGCTGCGGGCCGAGGCGACGTCGGTGGTGATGCCGGCATCGGATATCTGCAGTGAGAGCTGCCCTTCCTCGCCCTGCCGCAGCGCAAGGCCGGTGCCTGAATGTTCGTCACCTGATGTCAGAGGCTTCAGAAGATCGACCGCCTTTTTCGTCTCTGCCGGATCGGTAATCCGGACAGTGACAGTCTGGCCGTTGCCGGTCAGCCCGGTATAGCGGATGCCGGCACCTCTCAGCGCCTTTCGCACATTCGCGACCGTCTCTTCCAACCGGTCTTTGACGATATCGGATCGCTCGACCTTCAGAACGATGTGCGAACCGCCCTGCAGGTCAAGACCGAGTGTCACGCGGTCGTTTTGCCACCATCCCGGCAGAGAAGAGCGCTGCGCCTCGCTCAGGAGATTGGGCGCAGCAACGACGACGGCCGCAAATGCAACCAGCCAAATCAGAAGTGTTTTCAAGCGGGAAAAATGCAACATTCTCTCGACGATCTTCCGATCCGGCGGTTCCGCCGTTATCGCTTGTTACGCCGCGTCGGCCTTGACAGGCTCACCCTTGACGCGAACGTCAGAAATGCCGCTGCGGACGATGCGCACGCGAACACCTTCGGCAATCTCGACCTCGACTTCCTTATCGTCGACGACCTTCGTCACCTTGCCGACGAGACCACCGCCGGTCACGATCTGGTCGCCACGGCGGATCGCCTTCAGAGTTTCCTCACGCTTCTTGGCCTGCGCGCGCTGCGGCCGGATCAGCAGAAAATACCAGACGACCATCAGCGGCACGAACAGGATGATCATTTCGAAACCGGAACCGCCGAATCCTGTTGCGGTATCGGTCGCAGTCTGGGCGAATGCCGGGGTGATGAACATGCTAAACTCCTCAGGCTTCTATGGCGGAACTCCGCCTGCTTTTCAGGTTGCCGGACTATAGTTGCAGCTTGGATGAATGCAACAGAAACAGCCGGGAACAGTACCGATTCCGCTGCCTCATAACCTTTCCGCTGGCAAAACGCCATGGTAGGCGGCATCGAAAGATCAAAGCGGCTTGCCGCAGCGAGAAATCAGGAGGCCCATGATGACCGAGGAAATCAACACCGCCCTGCTTGCCGAACTGAAAAGGCTCGCTGACGCCGTGCAGCGGCTGGCCGGACCGGCACCTGCCGTCAACGATTGGAATGCGGCCGACTGTTTCGTCTGGGCACCGTCGCGTCAGTATCTGCAGCCGGTGAAGAAGCCGAACCGGGTGGCGCTGAAACTCATCCGCGGTGTCGATCACGTGCGCGACATCCTGCATGAGAATACGGTGCGGTTCGCCGAGGGTTATGCCGCCAACAACGTGCTTCTCTGGGGCGCGCGCGGCATGGGCAAATCCTCGCTTGTCAAGGCCGTGCATGAGGATGTCAGGCGCGAGAGCGGCGTCCCGCTGAAGCTGGTCGAGGTTCATCGCGAGGATATTGCGAGCCTGCCCAACCTGCTCGACCTGCTGAAGGACACGCCGTACCGTGTGATCGTCTTCTGCGACGACCTCTCCTTCGATCACGACGACACCGCCTACAAGTCACTGAAGGCGGCACTCGATGGCGGGGTCGAAGGGCGGCCCGACAATGTGCTATTCTACGCAACGTCAAATCGGCGCCATCTTCTGCCGCGTCACATGATGGAAAACGAACAGTCGACGGCGATCAATCCATCGGAGGCCGTCGAGGAAAAGGTTTCGCTATCCGACCGCTTCGGTCTTTGGCTCGGCTTTCACAAATGCAGCCAGGAAGACTATCTCGGCATGATTGACGGCTATGCCGATCACTTCAAGCTCGGTCTCGACCGTGACAAGATGCATGCCGAGGCGCTGGAATGGGCAACGACACGCGGTGCGCGCTCCGGCCGCGTGGCCTGGCAATATATCCAGGATCTGGCCGGACGTATGCGCGTTCATATCGACCGGGCGTAGGCGCCTCTCCCCAAACGGAACGGACGAGATCTAGAAATGACAAAAGCCCGGCTGGCGGCCGGGCTTTTGCGCTCCCTGGTACGCTATACCTATTCCAGGAAAGTCATCGGATTGACCGGCGAGGCGTCCTTGCGGACCTCGAAATGGACCTGCGGCTGCTTGACGTCGCCGCTCATGCCGGAGACGGCGACGGTCTGCCCGCGCTGAATCTTCTGACCACGGGTGACGCTCAGCGTGTCGGCGTTGCCGTAGACGGTGACGGTGCCGTCGTCGTGACGGACGAGTACCGTATTGCCGAGCTCCTTCAGGCCGTTACCGGCATAAATGACAACGCCGTTTTCCGCGGCTTTGATCGGCGTGCCCTGCGGCACCGAGATATCGATGCCGTCATTGCGGTTGCCGTTGACGTTGGCGCCGTAGGCGGCAATCACCTGACCGCGGACCGGCCAGCGATATTTGCCGATGCCGGTCGATTCCGGTGCGTCGGAGTTGACGTCGGACTTCTTCTCGACATCATCAACGGACTGGGTGGCGACCGGCGCCTTGTAAGGCGCGGGCTGAACGGAGGCGGTCTGTTGGGCGGGCGCCGGATCAGCCGGCTTCGACTCGACCTTCTCAGCCGGGATCGAGGCGGTCTTGACAGTATCTGCACTGCCATTCGGAAGCTTCAGGGCCTGTCCGACACGCAGCGAATTCGCCGAAAGATTGTTGGCCGCCTTGAGATCGTCGATGTTGGTGCCTGTCGCCTTTGCGATCTTCGCCAGCGAATCGCCCTGCTTGACGACATAGCTGTCGGCCGGCGTCTTCGGGTCCTTGCCGGCGCCAACCGGAACCTTGCCGGTGGGATCGGTGCTCGCCATGGTCTTGTCCCGGGCGGAATTGGCGCCGGGGACGACAGCGACCTTCTGTTCCGGCGCCTTGGCCGGGTCCGGCATATTGCCGGGCTTGGAAAGATCAGCCGCCTGCGAAGCCGCCTTGGCGGCATTGCCGCCATTCAAAGTCGGGATCAGGATTGCCTGGCCAGGTTTAGCGGCAGAAGCCATCTTCAGATTATTGACGCGCAGGATTTCCTTTTCCGGAACGCCAAAGCGCCGCGACAACGTCGCAATGCTCTCACCCGGGCGCAGCGTGACGGAAGGTGCGTTGGTCGCGGACCAACCGGAAACCTTCGGCGTCGTGCCCGTCGTCAAAGAATCGGGCGTCGGCTTCGGGGCAGCGGGCGCTACGAGCCGCTGCTTATCAAGCTGCGCCGAAGCGGGGAACGGCTGTGCAAGCGCGACTTCCTTTTCCCGCTGGCGGGACGGCGCCGCGGCCGTCGGAGCGGCGAGATCGGAACGCTGTATCGAGACCGGCGAGGAAGCCATGCGTGCGCTCGACGTGCGCACCGGCTCGTAACTCTGACGCGCCGGATAGGGCTGATACAGCGTATTATTGCCGCCGCCGTAACCGGACTGACTGACAACGGCGGAACCGCCGAGATCGGCGCGCGGCACCGGATCGCCTTGCTGACCGCTGGGCGGAATGGAACTGGTGGTAATCTGATCCCGCCCCGAGGAGGAAAACAAGCCGCCGAACCGTGTCACATCGGAACTGCAGCCTGTTGCGGTACTCGCCAGCAGGCCAACAACCAGGAGATTACCGGCCGACTTACTGAACTTCGGCGAAAGACTGAAACGCATTGACTCGACCCACTGAGAACGCAACCATTTGTGAGTCTATTAAAACGCGTTAGTGTTACCACGCGGTTAAGAGGCTGGAATCAGTGCGATATTTTTGAGAAGTTGATAACCATAGCTTACGGGTGAAAAATCGCAGTGCCTGGAAGGTGATCCCGAAAAGTGCGCGGTCTTTCAGACGCTGCCTCTACAGCAGCGATGCAAGACGCGGAACAATCGGCAGATAAGGGGCTTCGAACAGTTCCTCGCGTTCGAAACGGGTGCCGGTTTTCGTCAGCCGCACCATGCGACACTCATTCTCGGAAATCATCAGCGGCGCAATCATCGAACCACCGGAAACGAGTTGGTCGGTATAAAAGCGCGGCATGGTATTGAATGCGGCGGTGACCAGAATACGGTCGAAGGTGCCCTCTCCCTGCATGCCGGCGCTGCCGTCGGCGTGGCGGATGACGACATTGCGCAGACCGAGCGATTCCATGCGCCGCTGTGCAGCCGTCGTCAGCGTCTTGTAGCGGTCGATCGACAGAACACGCTCGGCCAGACGGCCCATGACAGCGGCGGTGAAGCCGCTGCCGGTGCCGACTTCCAGGACGCGCTGCCCCGGTTTGAGCTTCAGGTGATGCAGGATGCGGACGACAAAATCGATGCCTTCAAGGAAAGAGCCGCATTCGATCGGTATCGTCCGGCTCGAATAGGCGTCGTCTGAAAATTGCGGCGGCACGAACAGCGAGCGCTGTGTCTGCTCGACCGCCGTCAGCAGATCGAGATCAGAGATGCCTTCGGCACGCAGTCTGAGGACGAGCGCCGCAAAGCCCTCCTTCTCCGCCAGTCTTGCCGTCAAACTTGTGCTCCGTATCCCAAGGCCCGCGCCACGCGGTCCGTCACGGAATAATCGGTCAGATCCAGTTTCAAAGGCGTTACCGAAATCTTGTTATGCTTCAAGGCGTGAATATCGGTGCCTTCGATGAATGCGCCAGCACGTTCGCCGAACTTCAGCCAGTAATAGGGAAAACCCCGGCCATCGGAGCGGGCGTCGACCTGCAGGTTGAAGGCAAGCTTGCCCTGCATGGTGACCTCGGCGCCGTCGACCTCGTCGGGGCGGCAGTTTGGGAAGTTGAGATTGAGGAACGTACCGTCCGGCAGGTCCAGCACCATCAGTTTTTCCAGAAGAGCCGGTGCATGTGCTTCGCAGACCTCCCAGGGCACGATGCGCGCGCCGTCCTCGTAAAGATAAGCTTGGCTCAGCGCAAAGGAGCGCACGCCCTGCATCGTGCCTTCGATGGCGCCGGCGATCGTGCCGGAATATGTCACGTCGTCTGCGACGTTCGAACCCGAATTGACGCCGGAGAGGACGAGATCAGGCTTGATGTCCATTACCTGGCGGATGCCCATGATGACGCAATCCGTCGGCGTGCCGCGCAAGGCGAAATGCTTGTCGGAAATCTTGCGCAGCCGCAAAGGCTCAGACAGGCTCAGCGAATGGGCCAGGCCGCTCTGGTCGGTCTCGGGCGCCACGATCCAGACGTCGTCGGACAGTGTGCGGGCGATCCGCTCCAGCGCGGCAAGGCCTTCGGCATGGATGCCATCGTCATTCGTGAGCAGGATGCGCATCGCCTCAGGCCGCCCGTTCGATCTTCGTCATTCCGCCCATATAGGGCAGCAAAACGTCCGGAATCGTGACGGAACCATCTTCGTTCAGATAATTCTCGAGGATGGCGATCAGGCAGCGGCCGACAGCGGTGCCGGAACCGTTCAGCGTGTGCACGAACTTGTTGCTCTTATCGTCCTTGCCGCGATAGCGCGCATTCATGCGACGGGCCTGGAAATCGCCGCAGACCGAGCAGGAGGAAATTTCGCGGAAAGTGTTCTGCCCCGGCAGCCAGACTTCGAGATCGTAGGTCTTGCGCGAGCCGAAGCCCATGTCGCCGGTGCACAACGTCATCGTGCGGAAATGCAGGCCAAGACGCTTCAGCACTTCCTCGGCGCAGGCGGTCATCCGCTCGTGCTCGGCGATCGAACTTTCGGCGTCGGTGATCGAGACGAGCTCGCACTTCCAGAACTGGTGCTGGCGCAGCATGCCGCGGGTGTCGCGGCCGGCCGAACCCGCCTCGGAACGGAAAGACGGCGTCAACGCGGTGAAGCGGAGCGGCAGCTTGTCCTGGTCGAGGATTTCCTCGCGCACCAGGTTGGTCAGGGTCACCTCGGCCGTCGGAATGAGATAACGGCTGTCGGTCGTCTTGAAGAGATCCTCTTCGAACTTCGGCAGGTTGCCGGTGCCGAACAGCGCTTCAGCGCGCACCATCAGCGGCGAACTGACCTCGGTGTAGCCGTGCTCGCTGGTGTGGAGGTCGATCATGAACTGTCCGAGCGCCCGTTCGAGCTTGGCGAGCGGCCCGGTCAGGACCGTGAAGCGCGAACCGGAGAGCTTGGCGGCGCGCTCGAAATCCATATAGCCGAGCGCCTCGCCGATTTCGAAATGCTCCTTCGGCGTGTGGTTCCAACGGGGCTTTTCGCCGACGATGCGGCTGACGGCATTGTCGTGCTCGTCCTTGCCGACAGGAACGTCGTCCAAGGGCACGTTCGGAATGCGCGAGAGAGCGTCGTTGAGCTCGGCGGAAAGCAGACGCTCCTCCTCCTCAGCTGCTGGCAGCGTCACCTTGATTTCTGCAACCTCGGCCTTCAGCTTCTCGGCAAGCTCGGTATTCTTCTGCGCCATGGCTGCGCCGATCTCCTTCGAGGCGGCGTTGCGGCGGGACAGCAAATCCTGCGCCTTCTGCACGGCGGAGCGGCGCTTTTCATCGAGGGCGACCAGAGTTTGGGCCAGAGGCTCGGCGCCGCGCTTGGCAAGGGCGGCATCGAGCGCTTCGGGATTCTCACGGATCCATTTGATATCGAGCATCGTCGTTCCAACTCGTTGCAACAGAAGTGACCGGTCGGAGAAACCGACCGGACAGGAAACGGCAGACCTCGGGAAAATGTCGGAAACCGGTCAGACGTTGTCCGTCTTGGCGACGTCGGAGGAACCAGAAGCCTCTTCAAGTGCCTGTCGGGAACGCTGACGCTCCACGAGTCGTGCCGCGTAGATGGAAATCTCGTAGAGAAGGATCGTCGGCAGCGCAAGGCCGATCTGGGACATCGGATCCGGTGGCGTCAGCACGGCAGCGACGACGAAGGCGAGAACGATGGCAAACTTGCGCTTCTCGGCGAGCCATTGCGACGTCAGCAGACCGACGCGGGCAAGCAGCGTCGTGATGACGGGCAGCTGGAACACGAGGCCGAAAGAGAAGACAAGCGTCATGATGAGGCTGAGATATTCCGAGACCTTCGGCATCAGCGAGATCGCCACCTCGTCATGCCCCGGCGCCTGCTGCATCGACAGGAAGAACCACATGACCATCGGCGTGAAGAAGAAATAGACGAGCGCGGCACCCATGAGGAACAGGACCGGCGACGCGATCAGGAACGGCAGGAAGGCCTGGCGCTCGTTCTTATAGAGGCCGGGGGCTACGAACTTATAGACCTGGGCGGCAATGATGGGGAAAGCGACCACCAGGCCGCCGAACATCGCCACCTTGACCTGGGTAAAGAAGAACTCCTGGGGCGCGGTATAAATCAGCTGGGCCTTCTCGACGTCGAGATGCGCCCATTCCACGGCCGTCTTGTAGGGGATGACCAGATAGTTGAAGAGATGCTTGGCAAAAAAGAAGCATACAATGAAGGCGATGAAGAACGCCCCGATCGACCAGATCAGCCGCGTGCGCAGCTCCATCAGGTGCTCGATCAGCGGCTGCGGCTTGTCTTCGATATCACCGCTCATGCCTCGTCCTTCTTCTTCTGGGTCGGCTTCTTCGGTGTTGCAGGCTTCCTGACTGCCGCGGCGCGCTTCGGCTTTTCCACCGGTACGGCAACGGCTGCGGCGGCATCGACCTTGTCGGCAGCCTTGACGCGTGGCCTGCGCACGGCCTTCGGCTTCTCGGCGACCGTATCGGCCTGGGCAATCGCTGCTGCGACCGGCTCAGGCTGCACAGGCGCCGGCACCAGGGGCGGCGTTTCCGGCAGGCTCATCGGGGCCGAGACGGCAGCCGGCGGCACTTCGGTCTTATTTTCCGGAGCAGCAGTCGTCTTCTGCAAGTCGGCCTTGATCTCGTTGCCCATCTGGCGAAGCGGGTTCATCGCTTCACGCAGGCTGTTGACCGGGTTGAGCTTCTGGGCGTCGCTGATCGTCTGGCGGACATCGTCAAGCTCGGCTTCGCGCAACGCTTCGTCGAACTGCGCCCGAAATTCACCCGCAACCTTGCGGGCGCGCTGCGTCATCTTGCCGAAAGCGCGCAGCATCGGCGGCAAATCCTTGGGACCGACAACGACGATCAGCACGACCGCGATGACCAAAAGCTCGGTCCAGCCAATATCGAACATGCAAGGCTCCTGGACGGGAAGCGCGGGGGCTGCGCTTTTTCCCGGACTTGTTTACTTCGTTTCGTCGGCCTTGTGATCGACGGTCTTCGCCGCTTCCGGCGCGTCTTCGTCCGTCATGCCCTTCTTGAAGCTTTTGATGCCCTTGGCGACATCGCCCATCAGTTCCGGAATCTTGCCGCGCCCGAACAACAACAGCACGATGACCAGAACGATCAGCCAGTGCCACATGCTAAGAGAACCCATCACTCTAACTCCCTGTTTCGATGTTCCCACGATGTAAGAATTTCCCACACCGTTTCCAACATCAAGCCCTTTGAACTGCGCTTAATGTCACGGTATCGCCCTTTATGACAAGTCATTGACCCGTCGAAAAATCGTGAGCACCATTGTTTTCGTCTTGCATGGCAAAAGCAAGACGAAGTCCTTCAATCTTCGGAGGTAGAACGCGGGGCGAGCAACCCGAGTTCTTCGAGATCCATCTGCGTGATCGGATCCTCGTCCTCGGTCAGTTCGTCATTCATCGACGGCGAGGGAATATTGAAATTCGCCGGGATGCGGCCCGATAGCAGACCCGCTCCCTTCAACTCTTCGAGACCCGGCAGATCGCGCAGTTCCTCGAGGCCGAAATGGTCGAGAAAATCGCGCGTCGTACCCAATGTCACCGGGCGGCCCGGTGTGCGCCGGCGGCCGCGAAACCGCACCCAACCGGCTTCCATCAGCACGTCGAGCGTGCCGCGCGAGGTCTGAACGCCGCGAATATCCTCGATCTCGGCGCGCGTCACCGGCTGGTGATAGGCGATGATCGCCAGCACTTCCAAGGCGGCGCGCGAAAGCTTTTTCACTTCATTGTCGTCGCGGCGGATGACGAAGGACAGATCGGCGGCAGTGCGGAAGGCCCAGGCACCTTCGACCTGCACGAGATTGACGCCGCGCGGCGCATATTGCTCCTTCAGGCGCAGCATGATCGCATGCACATTAGCGTTTCTGGGAAGCCGCTCGGCGATAAAACCTTCGGAAACGGGCTGTGAGGACGCGAAGACCAGCGCCTCGGCGATGCGCTCGGCCTCGATCTCGGCCTGCAGGTCGCGGCCCTCCTCCCCAAAATCCTCGTCGTCCGTCAGATCGATCAAACCGGCCGCTCCTGTTCCACCACCTGCAGCGTCGCATGTTTCGGACCGCGGCGCATGTAGATCGGCTGAAAGGCGCCGTCCTGACGGATTTCGAGCTTGCCCTCGCGCACCAGTTCCAGCGAAGCGGCGAAGGCGCTGGCGATCGCCGTCACGCGTTCCTCGGGCGCTGCGAGATAACGCAGCAGATAATGCTCCATCGCCGTCCAGTCGCCGACCTCGCCGATCATCTGGGTCAGCAGCTCACGGGCATCGGTCAGCGACCAGACATTACGCCTCTCGATCGTCACCTGGGTGATGGCATGGCGCTGGCGCAGCGCCGCATAGGCGGTCAGGAGATCGTAGAGGCTTGCGGCGTAAGCCGATTGTTGCCGATCGGGAATGTGCTCGGGTGCACCGCGGGCGAAGATATCGCGGCCGAGGCGGTTGCGGTTGACGAGGCCCTCCGCCGCTTGCCGCATGGCCTCGAGGCGCTTTAGGCGGAAGGCGAGCGTTGCCGCCATCTCCTCGCCCGAAGGGCCGTCATCCTTGACTTGCTGGGGTATGAGCAGCCGCGACTTGAGATAGGCAAGCCAGGCCGCCATGACGAGATAATCGGCGGCAAGCTCGATGCGGATGCGCCGGGCGCTTTCGACGAACTGCAAATATTGTTCGGCGAGCGCCAAGACCGATATGCGCGACAGGTCGACCTTCTGGTTGCGGGCGAGATAGAGCAGCAGGTCGAGCGGGCCTTCGAATCCGGCCACGTCGATCACCAGCGCCGGTTCGTGACTGGCGCGCTCAGCGCCGTTCTCCTGCCACAGCTTGTCCATCGGCGTTGCCGCCTGCGGACGTTCCGCGCCCTTGACAGTGCTCACCACCCTGCTCTCCTACGATCACACCGACACAAACATTGCCTCGAATTCCGCCCTCAATGCCGCCTCGTCGGCAGTATCCGGAGCGGCAAAGCCTGCTTCTACCGCTTTTGCGCGGGCAAGCGAAAGACCGGCGAGCGGCGGAACATTTGCCACGACATCTAGCATCTCGTCCATCTTGCCATTGCAATGCAGCACGATATCGCATCCGCCCGCAATGATATTCGCCGCCCTTTCGCCGATCGTGCCGGAAAGCGCGTTCATCGAGCTATCGTCGGAAAGCAGCAGACCGCCAAAGCCGATGTGCTGACGGATGACGCCGTCGATCACCTTGCGCGAGGTCGTCGCCGGATTGTCCGGGTCGATTGAGGTGAAGACGAGATGGCAGGTCATTGCCATCAGTTCGTCTTTCATCGCGGTGAAGGGCGGGAAATCATGGGCCTCCAGCTCATCGCGGGATACGGTAACGACAGGCAGCTCCAGATGTGAATCGGCAAAGCCGCGACCATGGCCGGGCATATGCTTCATGACGGGCAGCAGGCCGCCGGCCTTCAGCCCCTCGCCAGCCGCCCGTCCCATTGCGATAACCGTCAGTGGATCGCCGCCATAGGCGCGGTCGCCGATGACGTTGCTGCTGCCTTCGACCGGCACGTCGAGAACCGGCAGGCAATCGACATTGATGCCGAGCTTCGAAAGATCGAAGGCATGCAGGCGCGACATCAGCCAGGCGGCGCGCAGCCCGAGCGCCCGGTCGCGGCGATAGAGATCGCCCAGCGCCTGGCCAGAGGGATAACGCGGCAAAACCGGCGGACGGATGCGCTGAACGCGACCACCCTCCTGGTCGATCAGAACCGGTGCGTGCCAGCCGACGCTGTCGCGCAGCTCGGCAACGAGATCAGTGATCTGCGCTGCTTCGGAGATATTGCGCCCAAAGAGAATGAAGCCCCAGGGCCGTTCGTCCCGGTAAAAGGCCTTTTCTTCGGATGTGAGGGCAAGGCCGCTGCAGCCAAGGATCATCGCTTTTGATTCGGTCATGGAGGAATCATAGACGGCGGCGGGCCAAATGCGAGCAAACGCGGGCGCGATGCACAAAAAAGAGCGGTGGGCCGATCCGGCTCGCCGCTCTCATAATTCAAATGGCTCAATGTTACTTGGAAATCAAGCAGCTTCCCCCGGCGGCGCGATACTTTTCGCAAAGCGCTGCGGCTTCATCTTTGGAGCCGACCGGGATGCGGACACGGTAGAAAGTGCCCTTACCGGCGATATCTGCCCTGCGGATTTCATGGGCGCGGCCACCAAGCACGCCGGCGAATTTCTTCGACAGGTTTGCATAAGATTTATTGGCCTCATCCTCCGACGGCAGCGATGCTATCTGGAGGCCGTAGCCGCCTGCAGATGCGGCTTGCTGCGGCTGGGCGGCGGCCGGCGTTGCGGCGGGGACCTGCGTCGGCTTCGGCTGCTGCACGGGCGTGCGGACGTTACCCTTGTCGGTAACCGTGCCGACGACGTTGACGGGCTGCTCGGCCGGGCGGGCGATCGGAACCGGGGCCGTATCGGCGATCGTTGCCGTCTTGACCGGCCGTACCGGCGCATCGACCGGCGCGGGATTTGCCGCCCCCTCATCGGCACTTGCGGCAGGCGACGGCTGCGCCGGTGCAGCTTGAACTGGTGCTGCAGAACGCGCATCGGCGGAAGCAATCTCGGCGCTTGCCGGGAAGCTTGCAGCCGTTCCGGCGACCGGCGGCGCGATCGGGGCCGACGGCGCAGACGGGGCGGACTGCGCCGTCACTGGCGTCTGGGCAGACGGCATCGGCTGAGCAGGCGGCGTCGGCTGGTCGACCGGCGCGGACTCCTCACGGGCGACCAGCGTGCCGTCAGGCTTGACGATCATCGTGCGGACCTTGCGCGGCGAAACGGATGGCGCCTTGTCAGCGTCGCTTGCGGAATTGTCGTCCGCGTTGGCGTGGTTCGGCAGCAGACGCGGATCCTCCGTCTCGCCAACCGCCGTCGGCGTGACACGATCGTCAGCGCCGGCGTTCTCGTCATCCTCTGGCAATGCCTCCGGCGTCAAGGTTCGCTGGACGACATCGACCGGCGCCTCGTCCGAAGAGACGAGCGCCTTCTGCTTCGGCTCCTCGGCGGAACCCGCAACGCGGTCGTAGACGGCCTTATCCTGGTTCGGAACCGTCTTACCACCGGGATTTTCCGGAACGACCTTGACCGGCTCCTTGTCCGCGGTGATCACACGCGGCTCGCCGGATGCGACAATACCAAGCCCTACGCCGTTCGAGACGGAAGAATAAACGCCATAACCGACCCCGGCGAAGACCACCAATACCACGGCCCCGGCCAGCAGCCGGCGCATCGACCGGGCGCGGCTGAAATCAGCAGTCTGGCTTGCCGACTCGATGTGGACCTCGGAGGTTTCCCGGCGCTCGACCGGCTCGCGCACGCTGCGGCGGAAATCCTCCTCCAGCGCTCGTTCGAAATCATCGAGACCGTCGGCTATCGTCGGCTTGACCGGCGTTGCCGCAGCAGCAGCCATATTACGGGCGGACGCCGCCGTTTCCCGCGGCTTGGCCGGCTCGAAGAAGCTCGCAATCTCCGCATCGAGATCGAAATCGAAATCCGCAGTTTTCGCGACCGGAGCGGGCTGCTCGACCGGCGGCAGCGCCGGCACATGCATGTCCTCCACCGTCTCGGGACGATCCTCCGGATCGGAGATCATCGCCGGATCGAAGGGCAGATCTTCGGTCGATTCAGCGGCGGACGCCTCTGCAGCGGGTGCCCAGTTGAAAGCCGGAGCCGGAGCTGGGGCCGGCTGCTCGGAAACCAGGGCCGGCGCCGGCTGCGCCGGAACAGCGGCCTGCGGGTACTCACGCGTTGCCTGCTGGGGCGCGGCGGGCGCCGGCTGCGCCTTTGGCTGCGGCGCAGGCTCGGCTGCTTCGGAAAAATCAAGATCGGCAAGTTCCAGCTCGATACCGGCGAGGTCCAGTTCGAAATCGTGGCCCGCGAAGGGATCATCGGCTTCCGGCGCTGGCTGCGGCGCCCGTGAATAGGCCGTTGCGACAGGCTGGGGCGGCATGACCGCGGCAGGCTGCGGCGCGACCGGCCTTGCGGCTTCGGCAGCATGGGCAGGCGCCATTTCGATCGGAGCGGACAGGACCGGTGCCGGAGCGATCTCCTCTGACTGAACCGGTGCGGCAGTGATCGGGGCGACTTCGACGGGAGCGGGCTCCGGCGCAGCCGGCGCCAGATTGGCGCGCTGCAATACCGGGCGGGGCACGGGATAGCGCGAGACGTCGGCCAGCAGGTCGTCCACATCGAAGGTGCCGGCGGTATGCGGAACTTCAGGTCCGACCTCGGTCAGCGCCGCATCGGCCTGGATCTCGCCCTCGACGGCGGCCGCGAGATCGAAACCGGCGTCGGAGCCGATCTCTTCCAGATCATCCTCGACTTCAATGAATTCCCGGGCTTCAGCAGTTTCTTGCGGTGCAATTGCCTCGTCGTGGCGATCGAGCTCGGCGGGAAAGCCGAACGACGGCGCTGCGGACACAAACTCCTCGGGAGGTTCGACGGCCGCAACGGGCGCCGGCTGCTCGATAACGGGCTCCAGCTCGGCGGAGGCGAGATCGGCAACCGCTGCTTCAGCCGCCGGTTCAGCGACTGCTTCAGCTGCGGGCGCAGCGACTACTTCGGCGACCGGTTCGACCACTGCCACCGGCTCCTCACGTTTCAGGGCGTGGAAATTGGCGAGCGGCAGCCTGATGCTGGCGGCCGACCATTGCGGGGCTTTGGCGGGCTGCGACAGTGAAGAGACCGGCGCCGCACCGATCGACAGCTCAAGTTCCTCGATCAGATCGCGGGCGCCGCCGAAAGCGGCTTGGGTCGGCACCTCGGAAACAGGATCGATGGACAGCTGGTGGGGACCGGCCGCTCGGTCGGCGGCGGCTACGTCCCAGTTCCTAGCCGGAGGTTGCGCAGCTTCTTCCGCGGCGACGGGACCAACGGAGACGGGCTCCGGAACATCCGCGTTTACGGGAGAAGCATCGAGAACGGGCTCGACATAGTCTTCGGAAGCGAAGCCGTCGGAGATCGGCTCGGCCGGCCGATCGAGCTCGGCCAGCGGACGCGGTGAATCGTAGCGATCGAACTCCCGCCCGAGCTCGTCTTCCAGATCGAAGGCGGGTTCGCGCCGGGCGGCGTCGCTTATGGTATTCGCTGCAACACGCGGCTCGAAACCGACGATCCGGGCAAGTTCGGCCAACGGATCGTCGTCGGCAAACAGATCTTCTTTTCCGCGCGTATCATACGCAAGTTGTTTCTCAGCCATGCCTATCCCACTCGCAAACGCCAACGCTCAAATGCCAGCGCATTGTGGGTAAATGGTGACGTTATCGCATTTCGTCAGGTGCGGCAGTGCCTGTAATGGCAAGTCCCGACTTCAAAACCGACGCGACGGCGTACACCAGCCCAAGTCTGGCAATACTTGATTCTCGGTTTTTATCATTAACAAATCGTAATTCCGGCTGATCTTTACCTTTGTTCCAGTGCGCGTGGAAGGAACTGGCGAGGTCATAGAGGTAAAAAGCGATGCGATGCGGCTCCTGCGCCTGGGCCGCCGCCTCGACCACACGCGGGAATTCGGCAAGCTTGGCGACGAGCTGTAATTCCGCCGGATCTTCAATGCCAGCAACGGCTTTCGCAAGATCCTCTGGCGAAACATCGAGGCCGGGAAAAGCCTCCCTCGCCTGCCGGAAGACCGACATGCAGCGGGCATGCGCATATTGAACGTAGAAGACGGGATTATCCTTCGACTGTTCCGTCACTTTGGCGAAATCGAAGTCGAGCGGTTCGGAATTCTTGCGATAGAGCATCATGAACCGGACCGAATCACGGCCGACTTCCTCGACGACATCCCGCAGCGTGACGAAATCGCCGGAGCGTTTCGACATCTTCACTGGCTCACCGTTGCGATAGAGTTTGACGAGCTGGCAGAGCAGCACCGTCAGCTTCGCCTTACCCTCCGAAACGGCGCGTGCAACCGCTTCCAGGCGCTTGACGTAGCCGCCATGGTCGGCGCCGAGCACATATATCATCTCCTCGAAGCCGCGGTCGAACTTGTTCTTGAAGTAGGCGAGGTCGGCGGCAAAGTAGGTGTAGGAGCCGTCCGACTTGATCAGCGGCCGGTCCATGTCGTCGCCTACCTCGGTCGAGCGGAACAGCGTCTGCTCGCGATCTTCCCAGTCCTCGGCAACCTGACCCTTCGGCGGCGGCAGCGTGCCCTTGTAGACATACCCCTTGAAGGTCAGGTCGTTGATCGCCGTGCGGATCGCCGCTGCGCCATTGGCATGCAAGGCGCGCTCGGAGAAGAAGGTATCGTGATGGACGTTCAGCGCCGCCAGATCTTCGCGGATCATCGCCATCATCGCATCGATCGTGCGATCCTTGACGATCGGCATCCATTCCTCTTCCGGCATACTGTGCAGCCGGACACCGTAATCGGCGGCAAGCGACTGGCCGACGGGCACGAGATAGTCGCCCGGATAGAGACCCGACGGGATTTCGCCGATCCGTTCACCCAGCGCTTCGCGATAACGCAGGAAGACCGACCGGGCGAGCACGTCGATCTGCGAACCGGCGTCGTTGATGTAATATTCCTTCTCGACGCCGTAACCGGCAAAGGCGAGCAGGTTGGCGAGCGCATCGCCGACGACGGCGCCGCGGCAATGGCCGACATGCATCGGGCCGGTCGGATTGGCCGAGACATATTCGACGTTGACCTTGCGACCTTGGCCTAGGGTCGAGCGGCCGTAGTCGGTGCCGGCGCCGATGACGGAAGCCAGCAGCCGCTGCCAATAGCCGACGGCGAGACGGATGTTGATGAAACCGGGACCGGCCACGGAAACATCGGCGACGTCGGCGTCCTCCTTAAGCTTGGCGATGAGGACATCCGCAAGGGCGCGAGGATTGGTGCCGAGCGGCTTTGCCAGCACCATCGCGGCATTGGTTGCAACGTCGCCATGACTCACATCGCGCGGCGGTTCGACCGTGATGCGGCCGAAATCGAGCTCAGATCGCTTTTCCCTGACCAGATCGATCTGTTCAAGGGCGGTTTTGATCCTGGCTTCGAAGTCGGTAAAAAGGTTCATCGCACTCTTCCATGCATAGGCTGTGCCAAAGGGGCAAATCGGCCTTCGGCGGGCGACCGCTGCCTATCGCAAATCCGGAGTGTGGTCAAACAATCGCCTGTGGGCACTGATCGCATAGGTGTCGGTCATGCCGGCGAGGTAATCGCCAACATGGCGAGCCTTGGGCGCGTCGGCGAGCCCGGCGATATGATCGACCCAGTAATGGCTCTGCATCTCCTTGGGACTGGCCATGTAGGCGGCAAAGAGGTCCGTGACGATCTGGGCAGCACCGGCGCGGATGCGCATAATATCGGGATTGCGGTAGATGCGCTTGAAGAGCATTGCCTTGATCTGCCTGTCGGTTTCGGCCATGCCTTCGGAAAAAGTGGCGATAACCCGGTCGGCGCCGCGAATGTCGGCTGCGTTCTCGGGACGAAGAAGTGAAAGGCGCTCTTGCGCAACGCCGATGACGTCCTCGACCATGCGGGTGATCTGGCGGCGCATGATCTCGTGGGTGAAACGGCTTGGTTCCAGATGCGGATAGCGCCCCCTCACCTCGGCCATCAATCCCGCAAGAAAGGGGATTTCCTCCAGCATGTCGAAACTCAGATAGCCGGAGCGCAGGCCGTCGTCGATATCGTGTGTGTTGTAGGCGATGTCGTCGGCAATCGCCGCGACCTGGGCTTCCAGGCTGGCATAGGTTGCGAGTTCGAGATCGTGCAGTTCGCAATAATCGAGGATCGGCTGCGGAACCGGACCGCGCGTGCCTGCCCCTTCCGGCGTCAGCAGCGGACCATTGTGCTTGACCAGGCCTTCGAGGCTTTCCCATGTCAGATTGATGCCGTCGAATTCGGCATATCGCCTCTCGAGCTTGGTCACGATGCGCAGCGATTGGGCATTATGGTCAAAGCCGCCATAGGGCAGCAGCACCTCGTGCAGCGCGTCCTCGCCGGTATGGCCGAACGGCGTGTGGCCGAAATCGTGCACCAGAGCCACGCCCTCGGCCAAATCCTCGTCAAGTTTCAGGGCGCGGGCAAGCGCGCGGGCAATCTGCGCCACCTCGATCGTATGCGTCAGCCGGGTGCGGTAGTGATCGCCGTCCTGGGCGATGAAGACCTGGGTCTTGTGCTTCAGCCGGCGGAAGGCGGTTGTATGAACAATGCGGTCGCGGTCGCGTTGGAAATCGGAGCGAGTCGGACTGCTGTCTTCCGGATAGAGGCGCCCACGCGTCGTCCACGGGTCGGCCGCATAGACCGCCCTCTCGCTGCCGCCGAAACCTAAAGCCCGCCTGTCAATCGTCATTCTTCACCGTCATTCTGCCTGTTGCCGCATCTGCCCATTGACGCCGCTTTGCCCTCTTCATACCTATAGCCCGACGAAACGGCAAAGCGGCATTCGCCGACCGCTTCGGCGCATCATGGCCTTTTTGCGAAGATCATGGTAAGTTCCTTTGATATCAGGCATTTGAACATTCGAGTGCCAAAATCCATTCTCTCCGGATCTTGACCCCGGCAGGAGGAAATATGACGGATACGAGTGTAACTCTTTCGGATGCCGCGGCAAAGCGTATCGCCGCGATCGTCAGTGCTGAGGCCGGCAAGAGCGCGCTGCGCGTTTCCGTCGAAGGCGGCGGCTGTTCGGGCTTTTCCTACAAGTTCGATCTTGCCGACAGCGCTGGGGATGACGACATCGTCGTCGAAAAGAACGACGCGAAGGTGCTGATCGACAGCCTGTCGCTCGTCTATATGGCAGGATCCGAGATCGACTTCGTCGACAATCTGCTTGGCCAATCCTTCCAGATCAAGAACCCGAATGCGGTGGCAAGCTGCGGCTGCGGCACCAGCTTCTCGATCTGAATATCCGAACGCAGAACGTTGTCCCCAACGACCGGCGGAAGAATTCCTTCCAGCCGGTTTATCGGCTTGTCCAGCGGCGAAAGACCGCGATAAAAGGAGCGCACTGAAGCGCGTCGCGATCTTTCAGATTCGCTTGGCCCACGCTTTAGCTCTTTGGTTTTCCGCATGTCGTCAATCGCAAAACCGCCGCACGTTTTTGCGTGACATGCCCTAGCGAACGGGACAGAGCATGAAGATCGCGACCTGGAACATCAACGGCGTCAAGGCGCGCATCGACAATCTCACACAATGGCTCAAGGATTCCGATCCCGATATCGTCTGCCTGCAGGAGATCAAGACGGTCGACGAAGGCTTTCCCCGGCTGGAGATCGAAGCGCTCGGCTATCATGTCGAGACGCACGGCCAGAAGGGATTCAACGGTGTCGCGATCCTCTCCAAGACTTCACCTTTTGAAGTCAACCGCGGCCTGCCCGGCGACCCGCTAGACGAACAGGCGCGTTTCCTGGAAGCGGTGTTCACGCTGCCCGACAGCCGCATTCTGCGCGTCTGCTGCATCTATCTCCCGAACGGCAATCCCATCGACACAGAGAAATACCCCTACAAGCTCGCGTGGATGGAGCGTCTGAGGAGCTTTGCGGCCGAACGGCTGGCCTATGAAGAGATGCTGGTGCTTGCCGGCGATTACAACGTCATCCCCGAACCGCACGACTGCTTCGATCCCAAGGTCTGGGAAAGCGATGCGCTGTTTCTGCCGCAGACGCGGCAGGCCTTCCGCAGGCTCGAAAATCTCGGCTTGATCGATGCAGTGCGCGCGACGACGGACGCGACGCGTCTCTATTCCTTCTGGGATTATCAGGCGGGTGCATGGCCGAAGAACAACGGCATCCGCATCGACCACCTGCTGCTGTCACCCGAAGCAGCCGACCGGATGACGTCGGCTGCTATCGAAAAACATGTGCGGGCCTGGGAAAAGCCGTCCGATCATGTACCGGTGATCGCCTATTTCGATTTCGCGGCCTGACACTCCGAGCCCATGGCAGCGCATCATTTCAGGGCGCGCGATGGAGACGCGTGGGTTTGAATGCAGCGTGGCGCTGAACGGAAAGCGTCAGTCGGAACCGCTCGCAATGGCGTGCGACAGCGAAACTGCCGTGCGACGGTCGGCCTCATTGGCAACCGAGAAGGCCTGCTCCTGCAGCGCTTCCATCCAGCTGCAATCCTTCGGCTTGCAGCGATCGAGAGCGGCGGTCATCAGCGCGAGACCGCGAGCCGTCTGGCCTTCGTCGAAAAGGATGTTTCCGAAAACGGCCATGGCACCGGGATGGCCACTCTTGCGGGCCTGGTTCAACCACTTTTTCGCCTGCTGCGGGCTGGAACTACCGCCCTCGCCGGCCAGCATCATCTGCGCCAGCTGGAACTGTGCTTCGGGAACGCCAAAGGTGGAGGCCACCTGGAAATAAAGCTGGCGCGCCTGAGTGAGATCGATCTTGACAGGGCTGCCGGCGATACCGTGCTTGTAGTAATTGGCGAGCGAGAGAAGAGCGTTGACGAAGAAACCTGTGTCTTCCGAGCCGGGTTCGACACCCTGCTGGGCGATCTCACTATAGATCTTGAAGGCTTCGAAATCGTCCTGGGTGACGCCGTCACCATCGGCATACATGTTGGCGAGCGCCCAGCGCGAACCGGTATGACCCTTTTCGGCGGCGTATTTGTAGGCTTCTACCGCCTCCTCCTTCTGTCCGTTTTTATAGGCCTTGAAGCCGAACTTGAACAGATCGAAAGGACCGGACTCCTTGCTGACGTCGCTCTTGATGTCGAAAGCGTGAACCGGACCGGACAGCGATATTGCCACCCACATGCTCATCAGCATGAATTTGAACAGTTTGAACTCGGACGTTACCATTTCAACCGATTTCTTTCGTTCATCGCGCGCAGCCGGCGCTAACGCCGGACATACCGCGGATGTATTCTTTCGAGGCGAGCGATCCCGCGGCGGGCTCCATGGCCCCTTTGCCCGCGTCGCATCCAGCCCATAGGCCTTTTCTCAAAGGCCGAATTTTCAGCACATCATTCAGGACCACCCGGCTCCCGGCATGGTCCGCCTGCAACCTTCTCGGCGCTCTTTCGACGGGCGCGCCATCCGCCTTCCCGCATTTATCGCATTCGTAATTGCCAAATGTGACCAAACCGGTATCGACATCTGCCGTTAAGCTCGCCTGCCTGTTCGAACGGGCAGAGAACGACGGCAATGGGTGGATCGATGGCATAACCGTGAGGCCGAATTTATGGTCGCAATAGCCTTGTCCGGAAAGAAAAACGGCCGCAATCATGCGGCTGTCGCCACTTGCGCCGTACGATCCGCTGTTACCGGAAAAAAATCGACTCATGCTACTGATTACACGCACCGTAAGTCTGCCATCACCTCGCCCGCAAATACCGCTGCGCTCTCTTTGTGGCGGGAAATGGACAAATTCACCCCATCGCCACCATACGCCATTCGTCGTAAAAAACTGTTGCTGAATCGTCACAAAACGAGACCAGAAAATAACATGATTAATGGGCGCACATAAAGAAGAGCCCGGCAGTGCCGGGCTCCTCAATTCTTCAGAACGTGGAATTAGAACTTGATCTTTATGCTTGTCGACAGTGCAGCGACCAGATCATCGTCAAAGGAATAGGAGACATCATCTCCGTATGTGACGCCATTTCGGGTGACAGCACCAGACGAACCGCTCGTCAACACGCCCACGGCACCGGCAAAGCGCCACTCGATATGTTCCGTCGGCGTATAGGCCCCACCGAGACCGAGCGTCCAGCTGTCTGTCTGTGCGCCATAGCCCTGGCTTGTGCCGCGGTCCCATGTCAGGCTGACTGCACCGGCCCATTGTTCATTGAACTTGTGGCCGACACCGCCGGAGATCGTCCAACCATCACGATAAAGAAGGTCGAGCGAGGTTAGACCACCGGCGGGGCAAGGCAAGCCGTTGGTCGGGCAGAATGTTACCGACTGCAGGACGCTCCAATTCGTCCATTTAACCGATCCGAATGCAAGCCAATCCGGAGCAATGCCGCTTTGCAGCTTCAGCTCCAGGGAATCCGGCGCTTCAGCGGAACCGGAAACAGGTGTGACCAGGCCCCCATATAGCGGCACAACTGGAACTTGACGGAGATCAACAGTCCCGGACAGGTCATCGTACTTGACGCGGCTGTTATAGACGAGACTCGCACGCATCGCGTATTCGGGAATCTCGTAAGCGAGACCGGCGCGCCAGCCCCAGCCGCTATCATCGATATCCAAGCGGCCGACGCCGGTTCCGTTACCGAGCAGAAGCGGAAGCGTTGAAACCAGACGTTCCTTGAAACCTTCGACTTCCTGATAGAAAGCGCCGCCAATGAAGCGAAGCTGCCCAGGGCCGACGTCAAAACGATAGGAGCAGGTCCCGCCATAGTTGCGGGTCTTGATCTCCGTCTCAATGTTATTGTTGGCGCCGGCCCAGTTCAGACCGGGGTTGGTATGCCCACCAAAGGGCTCCGAATAGTCGACGAGGCAGTCGATCGTATCGGCGAAACCGGCCTTAAAACCAATATAGGGGATGGTGTAATTTGAGGTATCGTCGGCCGTGTCTGGACGGCTGTTCAGATTGCCGCCCCCTGTAAATATCGACGTATTCGTGTCTCGGACATCCTTCAGCTTACGCTGCGGCGTGACGTAAGTCACGCCCGACTGAAATGAGAAAGGCGACGTATCGAACAGCTGATCGATGTTATAGCCGCCGCGCTCCAGGCCACCGGCGAAGGATGGCGAGGCAAGCGACGAAAGAAAAACGAGCGACGTTACGCCCTTGGAAAACATACGCGATGCCATTGTGTCTCCCCCACTCCAGCAATTGATGTACGCCACTTTAGTAAGCGTTCGCTCGACATGGCAACGCGCCCCACGGCGTCGCTCCCAGGCATTGCAGCGGCTAACTTACGTAAAGAAATTGACGGACACGTCAAAAAATCTGGTTAATAGAATACTATTCTAGAGTTATCAATTTTGAGTTTGGCTTTTGGGTTTTCATTCCAAACATCGCAAATGCTGTATCAATCCAACAACAGTCACAGTTTTCACCAAATGGATAACCGCAGAGCCAAAATCCACGGGCTCAGCCCCTGAAATCAGCAGCGTTCAAGACCGAATCAGAAGCGCCCCAAAAACCAAAAGACGCGCCCGATGGGGGCGCGTCCTTGATATAAATTACCAAAATCGGCGATAAAACTTATCCGGCTTCGCTCACCCTCGAAAGGGCGGTTTTCAAGCTGGCGCTCTGCCCCTTCAACTCATCGAGACGCTCGCGCTCGGCCTCGACCACCTCGGGGTTGGCATTCGCGACGAACTTCTCGTTGGAAAGCTTGCCATTGATGCGAGCGATTTCGCCATCCATCTTGGCAATCGCCTTTTCCAGACGGGCCTTTTCGGCGGAAAGATCGATCAGATTGCCGAGCGGCAGGCAGACAGTGGCTTCGGCGACGACGATCTGAGCCGCGCCCTTCGGCGCATCGTCGGAAAGCGATATCGCTTCCACGCGGGCAAGCCGCTTGATGGCGGCGTCGTGGCGGAACAGCCTTTCGCGCGTGAGATTGTTGGCCTTGACGACGACCAGCGGGGCGGTCGCCGACGGTGGCACGTTCATTTCGGCGCGCACGGAGCGGATGCCGGAAACGAGGTCGATCAGCCAATTGATCTCGTCGGCGGCTGCGTTATCCGCATAGGACGGCGCCGGCCATTCGGCATGGCAGACCAGCGTGTCGCGTTCCTTGCCTTCGCCTGCGGTATGCGCCCAAAGCTCTTCGGTCATGAAAGGCATGAAGGGATGCAAGAGCTTATAGATCTCTTCGAGAATATAGGCGCTGCAGGCCTGGGCTTCGGCCTTGGCGCCCTCGTCATCGCCATTGAAGACCGGCTTCAGAAGCTCGAGATACCAGTCGCAGACTTCGTTCCAGACGAAACGGTAGAGCGCGCCGGCGGCATCGTTGAAGCGGAAGGCTTCAAGCGCTTCCGTTACGTCACGTTCCGTACGGGCAAGCTCCGTCAGGATCCAGCGGTTGATGGTGAGCTCGGCGGCCTCCGGCACGAAGTGCGGATCGCTCTTAGCACCATTCATCTCGGCAAAACGCGTGGCGTTCCAGAGCTTGGTGCCGAAATTGCGGTAGCCGGCGATGCGGGCCGGATCGAGCTTCACGTCACGGCCCTGTGCGGCCATGATCGCCAGGGTGAAGCGCAGCGCGTCGGCGCCGTATTCGTCGATCAGTTCCAGCGGGTCGATGACGTTGCCCTTCGACTTCGACATCTTCTGCCCGTTCTTATCGCGCACCAGTGCGTGGATATAGATCGTATGGAAGGGTTCGACGGAATCGCCATTCTCGTCCTTCATGAAATGCAGGCCCATCTGCATCATGCGAACGACCCAGAAGGGGATGATATCGAAACCGGTGACGAGGACATTCGTCGGGTAGTAACGCGCAAGTTCCGGCGTCTCGTCGGGCCAGCCGAGCGTCGAGAAAGGCCAGAGCGCAGAAGAGAACCATGTGTCGAGCACGTCCTCGTCCCGCGTCAGGATTTCGCCAGGCTTGAAGTTTTCGAGCAGGTCCTCGACATAGGCCTTCATCGGCCCCTCATGCGAGAGGTAATGCTGGATCGCCGCCTGCAGCGCCTCCTCCTCGGTTTTTTCGACGAAGACCTGACCGTCGGGGCCGTACCAAGCGGGAATCTGATGGCCCCACCAGAGCTGGCGGGAGATACACCACGGTTCGATGTTCTCCAGCCAATTGAAGTAGGTGTTTTCCCAGTTCCTGGGAATAAATCTGGTCCTTCCCTCGCGAATGGACTCCAGGGCAGGCTGCCCCAATGTCTTGTTGTCGACAAACCATTGTTCCGTCAGCCGCGGCTCGATCGGCACGCCGCCACGGTCGCCATGCGGGACCATATGTTTGTGCGGTTCGATCTTGTCGAGAAGGCCGGCCTCTTCGAAGATCTCGACGATGACCTTGCGTGCATAGAAGCGGTCCTGCCCTTCCAGACGGTCCCAGGCGCCATGCAGCGCCGCCGGATTGTCGAGACCTTCAAGGAAATCCTCATTGTCCTTGATGGCAATGGTGCCATCGACGTTCATGACGTTGATCGCCCGCAGCTTCGCGCGCTTGCCGACTTCAAAGTCGTTGAAATCATGGGCAGGCGTGATCTTCACCGCACCTGTGCCGGCCGTCGGATCAGCATAGGAATCGGCGACGATCGGTATCCTGCGGCCGACGATCGGCAGGATCACATGCTTGCCGATGATCGGCTTGTAACGCTCGTCTTCGGGATTCACGGCAACGCCGCTATCGCCGAGCATCGTCTCCGGCCGCGTCGTGGCGACAACGATATAGTCACGCGTCTCGAACTCAGTCGGCTTGCCTTCCTCGTCGAAGGCGATCGGATATTGATAGGTGACGCCGGGCTCGAGCGGATAGCGCAGATGCCAGAGATGACCCTTGACCTCGTGTTGTTCGACCTCCATGTCGGAAATCGCCGTCAGGAGTTTTGGGTCCCAATTGACGAGGCGCTTGTCCTTGTAAATCAGGCCTTCCTTATAGAGCGTGACGAAAACCTCGAGAACGGCTTGCGACAGGCCTTCGTCCATGGTGAAGCGCTCGCGTGACCAGTCGCAGGACGCGCCGAGGCGCTTCAGCTGGTTGAAGATCAGACCGCCCGATTCCGCCTTCCACTCCCAGATCTTGTCGATGAAGGCTTCGCGGCCCATCTCGCGGCGGCCCGGCAGCTGCTGCTCCATCAGCTTGCGCTCGACGACCATCTGGGTGGCGATGCCGGCGTGATCCATGCCCGGCTGCCAGAGCACGTCCTTGCCGCGCATGCGCTCGAAGCGCACCATGATGTCCTGCAGCGTATTGTTCAGCGCGTGCCCCATATGGAGCGAACCGGTGACGTTTGGCGGCGGGATCACGATGGTGAAGGTCTCGGCCCCCGGTTTGGCGTTCGCGCCGGCGCGGAAGGCGTCCGCCTCATCCCATTTCGCGGCGATTTTCGGTTCGACTGCGGCGGAATCATAGGTCTTGTCGAGCATTTTCTGACCAATTTCGAGGTTCGAGGATGGGGGGTTGTAAATAGGATGGCCACGGCCAAGTCAATAAAAAAGCCGCCCCGGAGACCGGAGCGGCTTTTCCAGGAAAAATCAATCCGATCAGCGGCGCGGGCCGCGCGCCACGCGCTCGATTTCCTCGCGCACCAGCCGTTCGACCAGAGTCGGCAGATTGTCATCAAGCCATTCACGCAGCATCGGGCGCAGCATGTCCTCGGCAATCTCGTCCAGCGACCGACGCTCGGCACCGTCGATCGCCGCGGCAAGCTCCTCGAAGGAGCGGCTGATCTGCAGACCGGCATCTTCCGAAAGCAGGGCGGGCTGGGCCTCCTCGACAACGCTCGGCAGGAAACGCTCGGTCGACGAAGGAGCGGGCTCCAAAGCCGGTGGCGCAGTTTCGGCGGCAGCAGCGGCTTGATCGGCGACGGCGACCCGCGGTGTTTCGGCAAGCGCCGGCTCAAGCGGCTGCCGGACGGGACCAGAGGAAACGGGTGCTGCGGCAGTGGTAAAAACAGGCTGTGCCGGCTGCGGCTGCGGACTTGCAGCGCGCGGCGGCTCCGGCATGACGGCCGGCTGCGGCTCCGGCTGGCGGAAGCCGCTCGGAATTTCGCGCAAGGCTTGACCGGCCTGCACGGCGCTGCGCTCGGAGGCGGCGCGCACGCGGGCCGCGACATCGGCAAGCGACAGCGCGCGGGCAGGAGTTTCGGTCTCAGGGGCGGTGCCGGCCGAATTGGCGGCGACGAAACGCGGATCGGACGAGCGCATGGCCGGTTCGGGAAACTCGACGCCGGCATAGGTGTCGTCCACCGTCAGATGGATTTCGGAGCCGTTGTCGTCGTCGTCAGCGCCGTAAACCGGCGGCACGGAAGCTGAAATCGCCTTGCCGGCGCCGGGTTCATTGCTTTCGATGATCTGGCGGATGGAGGCCAGAATTTCTTCCATGGACGGTTCACGCGCTACACTTGGCTGAGCCATATCTATCCCCGTTATCCCAACACAACGATCGGACGGTGTGGAGCGTTCATCCGAATCACCACGACCTTAGAATACCCCAGACGCGAAAAAAATCATCGAGAATCAAATGAATGCGGCCATGCACAGTTTTGTTACCCAATGTTTGCCGCCCGCCATCCGGGGACGACAACGCCAGGATAAATTATGTTTGTGAAGGCTTTCCGGCAGCACTGACAGAAACGGGCGCCAATGGCGCCCGTCGCTCGAATTCACCAGGGAGAACGACGTCAGAAAACGAATTCGCGCGCCTTGGCAAAACCCGGCAGTGGCTTGACTGAAGCGTTGAAGAAGACGTTTTCCGAGATGGCGCCGCGCTCGGCGACGAAGACCTTGGCGCGAGCGGCATTGCCATAGCCTTCGACCGTGACCAGACGGCCGCCATCGCGCAACTGCCCGAGAAGAGCGGCCGGAACCTCCTCGACCGCGCCGTTGACGAAGATCAGATCATAGGGAGCGCCGGCGGCATAGCCTTCTTCGAGGGGACCGGTCACGACCTCGATCTTGCTATAGCCGGCAAGGTTTGCCTTCGCTTCGGCAGCCAGCGCCTCATCGCATTCAAGGGCAATGACCGAGCCGGCGATGATCGACAGCAGCGCCGTTGTATATCCCGTGCCGCACCCGACCTCGAGCACGAAATCGTCTTTGCCGATGGTGGCCAGTTGCAGCAGCTTGGCGAGCGGCGAGGCCTCCATCAGGAAGCGGGCCGGCTTGCCCGGCGCGGCGGGTGATATTTCGACGTCGTTGTCGATATAGGCCAGCAGCTTTGATTTCTCCGGCACGAAAGCCTCGCGCGGCACGGTGAGAAAAGCCGTCAGCACGGAATGCGAGGTAACATCCGTCGTGCGGATTTGGGTGTCGACCATCTTTGCGCGCGCTGCTTCGAAATCCATCATGTCCTCTCGCTCTTGAAAAGCGGTTCCTGTCCCTCGTCTCTTAATCTCCGCCACGGATGCTTTCAAGGCTTGGCAACGGTCGGCGAAAAGAATCCGCCAGGCGGCTCTTTCTCGCCACAGGAGGCAGGGCGCTGCAACGCAAGCGTGATATGCCCTCCCCCCTCATGTTATAATTTGCAGCGGAGTGAATAGGAGGAGCAGGCCAATGTCTGCGATTTTCGAATATTTCACGCTGTTCGATTTTCTTGTCGTCGCAGCGCTCGTCGGCATCTTTTGCTGCGGGCTGCTGGACGGTGAGACGACCTGAGGAGATCGAGCGCCGAGGCACACTCCGGCTCAGCTTGCCTGGAGCCCGCGACCATCCGAGGCGGGGACGCGGGTTGGGTGCGCTTGACCGTAAAATAGCGTGCGGCCGAGCGATCACCTCGAAATCAGCGAGGTTCCACAACCCTTTAGCAGCGATGAGGAGAAATTGGAGGCCTCGCCCGGAATTGAACCGGGGTACAAGGATTTGCAGTCCTCTGCGTCACCACTCCGCCACGAGGCCTCACCTGTGACCGACATCGAAAAATATCGTGTGGTGGCCGCGATTTAGACCAGCTCTAGAATGAGCGCAAGACCTTTCATTCTGAATGTGATCCTTTTTTCATTCCGAACAGGCGTTAGCGGAAAATCCTGCGTGACCGGCTCCGCGCTTGGATGATGATAGCGGGTTAACTACATACCAACAAAAGTCCAGCCCTTCGGCATCACCCCAAATAGTTACGATTGCAATGCGAACCGATTTGGTTGATCCCCATTTTCTGGGGAGAAATCATGCACGACGCAACATTCGGCGGGACTGCCAGAGACATCTTTTTTTCACTGCTTGCCACGCTCAAGCGCCTCTCGAGGATCTATGTGAACGGAGGCAAGGAAGACGAGTGGGGCTATGCCCTCGTTACCGAAACTGTCACCGACATCAACACGAAGATGCCGATCACCGGCCACGTGATGCGCAAGGTCGTCGACGGCAAGTTTGTTCACCGCCAGATGACAGAGGAAGAGTGCGAAGATTTCGACGCCGGCCGATCCTGGTGAATTGCCTGCCACTCGGGACATTAAAAACCACCGGCGGCATTTGGACAAATTCCCAACTTGACTTAGAGCGCCTGCCCGCCATCTTATCGCCGTGGGAGGGATAGGAGCTGCGATGGAATGGGCTGCCCTCAAAGAAAGGCAGGGACGTGCGGCATATGATGCCGAGACCCGGGATCTCCACGTAAAGTTCGCCGGTTCCGCGCCGGTGAAACATGCGAACATTCCGCCACATGTCTACCAGAACCTTCTGGAAACGAACGATCCGCACTTCTATTACCGGTATTATATCGCGCCATCGCGCGTCTCACCGGCCCGTCGACAACCGGTCTCGATGGTCGTCCACGGACTGAAGCTCGTTCTGCTTCTTGCCGCCTGCAGTGTGTTGATGGCAACCGAGCTGGATCCGGGCCATGGCGGGATTTTCGAGGAAAGCGAACTGAGATCAAATTAGAATCGCAATCATCCGGATCCATGCAACTCGAACTCGACGGCGGGCCCGTGTGATCAGCCGACGATGATGCCGACGCTTTCAAGCGAGGTCCTCTTCTGGGAGCGGTAGCGGCGATCGTCCCGACCGCGGTCGTTCCTGCCGTCGCGCTCATTACGGCCGTTAAAATTGCGATAGTTGCGAGGCCCGTTATACCAGCCTTCGCCTTGATCGATGACGCATCCTTCGGGGCGGCGGCAGATACCGCTCGCGTCAAAACCCCGGCTGTCGACGGCCTGGGCCTCGGCTGATGTGGCTGAGACCATCGCCGCTACCGAGAAAACTGCAATAAAAAATGGCTTCATATCCTCACCCGGATCATCGTGGTGCGTTTCAGCTCCATAAACCACCAATGCCGAAAACGATCCACGTTCCGCAGGGCGTCTCCCGCGACCGCCGTTAGCCGGCCGGCGTTCGCCGCCTGTGCCACCAAACTGCCAGCCGGCGCCGAAGCCGGCGGGCGATGGAAAGATCATGCGAAAGCACCAGGAGGCCGAGCGGCAGCATCCAGAAACCGAGGACCGGCAGGAAGCCCAGCAATCCACAGAAAACGAGGGCCGCACCGATTGCCATCCGTCCGATGCGTGAGTGCGGCATGCCAATGCTGAAGGAGCCGAGCATAAGCCTGTGGTTTACGTGGTCGATACCGAAGCGCCCTGCCCGCCTTCTGCGCTTTTCGCTGCCCGTTGTCTCTTGGCGATCATTCCTATTTGTCATTTCCCAGAGATGGGCGCAGACTGTCCAAATACAAGTTCATTTCATTTTTTTGAAAAAACCGCTTGGCAAATCGGGCAAGCATTTGTATTAGCCCACTCACACCGCGCCAAGCAGTGATCCCTGGTAGCTCAGCGGTAGAGCATTCGACTGTTAATCGACAGGTCGCCGGTTCGAATCCGGCCCGGGGAGCCAATTTTAGAAATAAGTGCGTGTTTTGTTGAGCAATCCGAAGGCAGGCACTTACTTCCCCGCTTTCCCCCAATTTTGAAGTCATATGTTGCCGTCGCTTGGGCTATAATTTTTCTGTTACTGATTTATCCCAACGTTAATTCCGCCGTTGGCGGCACACCGACCGTAGGCGGCAAGGCACTCCTCTCGCCTAGTCCTAAATCCGCACCCGCCTGAACCTTGCGAAAGTTCCCAAGGCGCGTGGATTCGGTCTATCTGAAGCTTTTGCTGGTAACCACGGATGTACTGGCGCCGTGCTAATGCAAAAGAAGGGTCGGCGCTGGCATTCGCCCGATCCTTCTCTTTTGCGACAGTTCAGTGGCTACTGCTGATAGCTCCCTTCCCTGTCCGACACCGTGATTTCCTCGCACCGCAGCTGGTCAGATCCAGACAGGTATCGGCGCAGGTTACCCTACTCCATGTTTTCATGCCGAGGGCAGTTGCCGTTAGTGCTGCCGACTAAAAGTCAAAATACACGGTCACACCTGACCGACGGCGATAGGGGTAATCGTCGCGATAGCCGTAATAGTCGCGATAGCCGTGATAGTCGCGGTAGCCGTAATAACGCGGACGATAGCACGAGCCGTAATACCGGCAGTCGCGGTAAGCATACCGGTGTTTCTTCCAGTGGCCATACGCATGTCCATTACCGTGGTGACGGTGTTTGACCTGCTCGACGTCGGCGGTGTGTATAGCTACCGCTTTCGGCACGACAATCGGCGCGGCGTTAAGCGGCAGGGCGAAAGATGCAGACAAGACAATGGCTGCAAGCGAGGAAAAAAGCATCTTCATCGGCGCATCCTTTCAAGCTGCGATTCTGGTTTAACAAGCATTAACCTCCGATGAACGACGGCCCGCTCACAAAAACACCAGACGACGCACCGCTGGTTTGGCCGCGGGTGGTGTTCGAGCCGGCCATTGGTGTTCAGAGCAAGCGCACACGGGCAGTCAGCCGGCGGCGACCGGGTATCGAGGGAGCGCGCCCCGCACTGCTGCCTGGCCGCCGGCATAGGTCGATAAGATGTGAAAATGGCACGCCCATTAGTTGGGCGTGCCGAGTTACCGATCCGCGCTCCGATAATGCGACTTACCAGGTCTGGCGATTATACCAGTCGTCAATGTCTCGCCGGGTACGGTCTTTCTCGTAGCCGTAGCGCTCCTGGATCTTGCCTTCGAGCTGATCGCGCTTACCGTTGATGACGTCAAGATCATCGTCGGTCAGCTTGCCCCACTGCTCCTTGACCTTGCCTTTCATCTGCTTCCAATTGCCTTCGATGCGGTTCCAATCCATGGCTCATTCCTCCTGTCGTAGGAAAGAGGAACGGAGATGAGCGATAAGGGTTCCGCTTCGGCAGGCGGCCAGCCAGTACAGAATCAACATTCTTCGTACGGGCAGCGAGTGGCAAGACTCCGCCTCGAGCGGCTGGAGGCTCCGATTGGGTGTTCAGCATGTCGGATCGAGCGCTTTGTTCTCGCAATTTTGGTCGTCCGACCCCAGACATCAGATTTGAAGCGGCTCCCTCTCTAATAGCTGCACGAACGGCCGTCGCCGGGCCGGAAGCCGTCGGCGCAGGCCGGGTTCATGGAATCGCCAGGCTGGTATCCCGATGCCGAGCCATATGAATTTGGCGGCGTCGAGCAAGCTGAGGCAATGACCGACAGGCCAATTGCTCCGGCCGCTAAGAATGCTCGAAATCTGTTCATGAATACTTCTCCCATTTCCGCTGCGCTCGGTAAGCGAGAGTCACTTCTTCCAGAACCACGGGAGCATTTCCCGAACTCCTCCGAAATCACTCTGCGGCTGAAGATATAGGCGCGACTCTCAACGGACGTCAGCTTCAGCCGCGAAAATTCGTGCGGGTCGTTAAAAATTATGAGTGCAATACGTTCATATCGTCGGCCATCCTCGCGGTATTAAAAGATAGCACAAAGCATATGGCGCCCCGGAAGCGATACTGACTTCCGGGGCAAGTTGACGAAGCGGCTCGAGCTTTCAGCGGCATGCATTTGCCGCATCAGGTTGTGTCGAGCTATTGCCGGAGGTGGGAGCCGGGTTGCCGGTGCCGCCGGCCTGCTGGCGCTGACAGTCGTTCGGATCGCCGCCGGATCCGTTCGCACCGGTCGCACCGGCGCCGACAGTCGTATTTGCGCCGGCACCGCTGGAGTTCGTGTTGCCGGAACCGCTGGCGTCCGAACCAGACATGGCGCCGCTGCCGGAACCTGAGGCTCCGCCGCCGCTGCCGCTGCCCGATCCCGAGCCTCCACCTGATTGCGCCATTGCCGACGTTGCCAGGCCAATCGTGATTGCTGCTACTGCCATCATTCTCAGAAGCATTGGATATCCTCCTCGCTGCTTCATTGCCGATAGGCAGCAAACAAAAGCCTCTGGAGATTGTTTCAGTCCGAAAACGTACAGGAAACGCCCCTGCGTCGCTCACCGCCTCGGCCGATGACCTAACGAACGGCTGAAACGCCTTCATTCTTGACTCGAAGGCGGATGAGAACATTATAGGAACATCGGTGGGGCGCCAATGAAAATCGGATTGGAAGCTCTGAAGGAGATCGAGGTCGTGCGTCCGCAGGCAGCCGAGAAATTAGCAGAAGAAACGTTGAGAGAAGAAGTCGACGCAGTTGTCGCTTTTCACCAAGGGGACGTCCGTGCCGCCATTACAACGCTGCTGCTGGATTGCCGTCATCTCAGACTTCAGCTCGCCCTAAGAGATAAAGGCGTGAGCCGCGGCATGGCCTGTGAACGGTCAACGACCGTTGAAAGGCCATGAGACATCGTCGCGGTATCGGCCTCGCGCCTCCTGATCGCCACTCCGTCGAAATCGAAAGGGCAACATTGGCGACGTTGCCGGAGTGGTTCGTCATGTATGCCCGTTGCCACGCATGTCGCCGCCAGATGTTTATCGAGCGGCGGAATATTGCCCGGCGCTGCGGCCAGAACCTGTCTCTCGCCAGTCTGGCCAAACGCCTTCAATGCCAAGGATGCGGCAACCGCTCCGGCAATCTGCTGCTCCTTCAAATGCTGCCGCGCGACTGACAGGCAACCGCGCGCTTCAAACCGACCGCTTCCACCGGCGGGAACAAACGCCATCGTTAAAAGTTGTGTGGCATCAACCACGTAACGTCGCCTTTGACAGGAGGTCTCTCATGGGTCGCGGTATTCTACTTTGGCTGCTTGGCGTTCCACTGCCTATCATCATTCTTCTGGCTCTGTTTATGCGATAGGAACGGATCATGTCGGTTTCAATGACAGGTTCCGGAGAGGTTGCTGCTCCGGTCGAATCCTCCAAATCCGCCATGACATGGGGACCCATCTTCGGTGGCGCGGCCGCCGCCATCGGAGTAACCCTCATCCTTCTTCTTCTGGGATCCGGGCTTGGGTTGACGATGGTGTCGCCCTGGTCAGGACAAAGCAGCTCGCTCGGCACGCTCGGCATCACAGCGGCGATCTGGCTTGTTCTCGTGCAATGGCTCTCCTCCGCGCTCGGAGGCTATGTAACCGGCCGCTTGCGCACAAAATGGGCCGCCGTCCACACCGACGAGGTTTTCTTCCGCGACACCGCGCATGGTTTCCTAAGCTGGGCTCTGGCAACCATCTTCGTCGCCGGATTCCTTGCGTCGTCGCTGACGTCGCTCGCCGGCGCCGGTGCACAGGCGGTAGGATCGGCCGCGCAAGCCGTAGGCTCGACCGCCGCGGCCGCCGGTGCGGCAGCAGCAACGTCGTCAACCTCGCCGCTGGATCTTTCCACCGCCTATTTTACCGACGCATTGCTACGCCCTGACCAGGCGCGTGCGGCAGCGACATCCAACGATGCTGCGGCAACGTCGGAAGTCTCCCGCATCCTCCTCAATGGCGCTGCCGAAGGGCAAGTTCCAGATGAGGACAAGGCCTATCTTGCCACCATCGTCTCTGCGCGGACCGGTCTCTCCGAAGCCGATGCACGCGCCCGCGTGGATGCGGTGCTGAAGCGTATCGACGACGCTAAGGCCGCCACGCAGAAGGCTGCCGACGAGGCACGAAAAGCCGCCTCGACCACGGCATTGCTGGGATCCTTGTCGCTTCTGGTCGGCGCCTTCATAGCCGCTGCGGCTGCGGCTCTGGGAGGATCGCAACGCGACGCAGAGGAAGATCTCGTCGTCACATCCCGCCTCTAACTGAGGGGGGCGCGGTCTCAACGGCGCGCCCCAGTCCTCGGCTCGGCAGTCAGCCTGACTAAAAGCACGCATGTCACGCTGAAGCCGGTAGAGGAGCGTATGTAGACGTGAAACGCCAAAGCGCATCTGAATAATCGCGACACGCCTGGTGATGGAAACGGCTACGATCTGCTCCATCTTCCTTTATGGGACTGTGGAGAGCCATATGCGCTGGCGCTTTCGACTGATTTCCGACCTCGCCGTTTCATGGGCAGGGCACCGTGTGGTTCCTGTCGCGCTAATTGGGTTCATAACTCTATGGACGGCAGTCGGTTTAAGATTTTCCTTTCCCCGGCAGTGGTTTCTGCTGACCAACATGGTGGGCACGCTCGTCACATTCCTTATTTTGCTGCTGCTGCAGCACTCCCAAAATCGGGACATGAAGGCACTCCATGCCAAGCTCGACGAACTAATCCGATCAAGCGAGGCAGGAAACCATTGGATTGCAGCCGAGAAGAAAGATGCCGACGCCATTGAAGAGATGCGGCAGCAACATCAAGACCAGATTTCGGCGAAGCGAGTGTGAGGAGATGGGCGCCTCTAACCGGACGTTGCCTCTGCGCCGGATTTCTCGTCCGATTTCTCATCCGCCTTCTCCTCGACGCTTTCGGCCTTTTCTGCAAGCGTCTTGCTCATTTCCCTGAGCTCGCCCTCGTCGAGCTTTTCGATGCCGACAAATTTATTGGCGGCCTGACTCGTCAGAATGAGCTCGTCAAGCTTGGCCTGCAAAGCCTTTCCGTCACGGTTCTGGCTGTTCTGCAACACAAACACCATCAGAAAGGTGATGATGGTGGTCGTCGTGTTGATCACGAGCTGCCACGTTTCGGAATAATCGAAATATGGCCCGGACACTGCCCAGACGAGGACGAGCATCAGAGCTGCGATAAAGGTGAACGGCCTTCCCGACAGCTCGGCGACGGCGGTTGCGAAGGAAGAGAAGAAGTTGGATTTGTTCGACATTCGAGAAGGCTCCCGCAGCATCAATGCTGTCAATCGACAACATCAACTCCACATCCGGGCGGAAGTTCCTCATGCCGTCGAGGTCGATCCGGACGGCATGCTCAATGCATGAGATTGCTGGTCAGACGCATCGGATCAAACCCGATGAATCAGCGTTTCTGTGATTTGGCAACGGCCTGCTTCTGGTGGCTGAGGACCAGTTCGATCTGGACATCTTGTTGAAACTCCATCACCCGCTGACCGACAAGGCTCTCCGGCATTCCCGCGGCTAGAAGCTGATCGGCAAGCCTGCGGCACTCGGCCTTCCAGAATTCGACTGCGTCCGCGCCATGCCGGCGGCCGAGTTCCCGGGCGCAGCGCTCGATATTGGCAGTTCCGGCTGCGGAGGGAAAGGCAATAACCTTGCCTTCGTGAGAGGTGGCGGCAGGGCGGCAGGTCGTTTCAGTGGCCATCGAATACAGGTTTCCTTTGATCCTATATGTTGTCTACGGGAGGATGGTTAATGCTTTCTATTCGTTCGCCTCTTTCAATGCCGAGACTCTGCGTCACTGCCGTCAGATCACCGCATCTTCGGCCTTGACGCCGCCACGCCGATACGCCGACAGTCTCGGTCACAATCGACACCTTGAGGCAGCAGAGACCAACGATGACGATAACCGCCCCTCGCGATTTCCTGAAAAGCCTGTTCGACGCGGCAGTTCGCGCGGCCGATCCGCTGACCGGCATCAAATCGCACCTGCCGGAGAAACCGAAAGGAAGAACTGTCGTGATTGGCGCCGGCAAGGGCGCGGCGCAGATGGCGCGGGCGCTCGAAAGCGCATGGGCCGGACCGATCGAGGGGTTGGTGGTCACGCGATACGGCTATGGCTGCGAAACGCGCTTCATCGAGATCATCGAGGCAGCCCATCCGGTGCCCGACGCTGCTGGGTTCGCTGCCGCCAGACGGTTGATGGAAACGGTGAACCGGCTGACGGAAGACGATCTCGTGATCGCGTTGATCTGCGGCGGCGGCTCGGCACTGCTGCCCGCCCCGCCGGAAGGATTGACGCTCGAAGACGAAATTGCGCTCAACGAAATGCTGCTTGCGTCGGGCGCGCCGATCTCGGCGATGAATGTGGTGCGCAAGCATCTCTCCACCATCAAGGGCGGAAGACTGGCGGCAGCGACGAAAGCGAGAGTCGTCAGCCTGATCGTTTCGGATATTCCCGGCGATAACCCGGCCCACGTCGCCTCCGGGCCGACGGTGCCCGACGGTTCAACACGGCACGAAGCGCTGGAGATCATCAGGCAGTATGGATTGCAGCTGCCGCAGGCCGCGCTCGACCATTTGAACTCGCCAAAGGCAGATGCACCGCGGCCGGACGATCCGGTATTCCTGCGGCACGAGCATCACATCATCGCCTCTGCCGGCGTTTCGCTGGCGGCCGCCGCTGCCGAGGCGGAATCACAAGGGATCACGCCGGCAATCCTTTCGGATGCCATCGAAGGCGAATCGCGTGACGTGGCGCTGGTGCATGCGGCCATCGCCCGCGAGATCCTCGGGCGGAACAGGCCATTCTCGAAGCCGGTCGTCCTCCTGTCCGGCGGCGAGACGACGGTGACGCTGAAAGCCAAAGGCGGCAAGGGCGGGCGCAATGGCGAATTCACCCTTGCCATGGCGCTTGCAATCGATGGGCAAGACGGCATTGCTGTGCTGGCTGCCGACACCGACGGGATCGACGGCTCGGAAGACAATGCCGGCGCCTTTGCCGATGACGGCACGGTGAAGCGTCTGCGCGCCGCCGGGCTCGATCCGCGCCGGCTGCTCCACGGCAATGACAGCTACTCGGCGTTCAAGGCTATCGGCGATCTCTTCGAGACCGGTCCGACCGGAACCAATGTCAACGATTTCAGGGCGATCCTCATCCGTTAGAGACGACTAACCGGCGATCAGGTCTTGATCCGTCCCTGCCCGACCAGCCAGCCGACCGATTCCTGCACCGCCTGCAGAGACGTATACCTCGGGGTGTAGCCCAACAGGCGCCGGGCTTTGGCAATCGAGCAGTTCGGACTGCGGGCGATGTGCTCCCATGTCGCCTCCGCGTCCTCGGCCGTCTGGCCTTCCGCCCAGGCGTCGAATGGTGCGAAGGTGAGCTTCGGGTCCTGCCCAAACCACCGCGACATGAATTCGGCGTAGCCGCGAAGCGTCACGGCCTGCTCCGATACCGCATGGAAACTTTCGCCGATCGATGCATTCCGATTGGCGATCGCGTCCATGAACATCGCCGCCACGTCGTCGGCATGGACATGATGAACGGTCTCCAGACCGAAATTGGGCAGCGCCAGAGCCTCTCCGCGGGCAAGGGTCGAAAAGACCTGCAGATTGAAATTGCCGGCCGGATTGAGCGGCGCCCATCCGGGGCCGACAAGGTGGCCGGGATGAATGATGGTCGCCGGAAAACCCCGAAGTCTTGCCTGCTGCAGCAGATAGGTTTCGATCGCCGCCTTTTGGATGCCATAGTCACCGAACGGAGACTTCGGCGCTTCCTCCCGTGTCGGCACGGCCACCGGATATCCATGTGTCCAGATCGTGCCAGTATGTAGGAAATGGCCGACATGCCCTGACAGCGCCGTCACCAGCTGCTCGGCGCTTTCCAGCGTGAAGCAGATCATATCGATGACGATATCGGCGTTCAAGGCCCGCACGGCCGGGCCGAATTCGCCGGTCCGCTCCATCTCGACCCGGTCCATCTGTCGCTGATCGACGGAGGCCCAAGCGCGGTTTGCCGTATAAGGCCTTGCCGCGCCGCGGCTGATGGTGACGACGTCGTGACCCGCCTCCACCAGACGAGGAATGAGATAGGTTCCGACGTGGCCCGTTGCCCCGATGACCAAAACGCGCATTGTCTTCCTCCCGATGGCATGATCCGCTGCGACTATGCTGCGCCGTCCAGCGATCGTGCAAGCAGACTTTTCGTCGCGAATGGAGCAGGCCTTCTATTGGTTCCTGAAAACGAGGCAGGTGCCGCCGTGCTTGCGGATCTGATTGCAGACGTCGTTGGCCTCCATACGTGTCTGCCGGGCGATGCGGGCGGCATAACGCGGTCGAAAACCGAAGCTGCGATCGCGCTGACGCAGGATCAGGGGCTGCTCCGCGTTCAATGGCGCAGGCAGATCCAGCACGGCGTCGCGGAACATGCGCCGCGCCACGGCGGCATCGGCATTCGCCGCCAGCTGGACGCCCCAGGGAGCCCAAATGCCCTCCTGACGCCAAGGCGTGTCCTTCAATATCCGGCTTTCGGCCAGCGCCACGCAGCCGTCAAGGAAGGACTTGTCCTTGTCGAGCGGGGCGGCCGCATTCTCAGGCGGATTGTCCTTCCACTCCTCGACCGTGTGCGCGGTGATCGCCGTCACGTAGCCGCGCGTCTCGTAGGGTAACCTGCCTGATGTAAGGTAAGTCGCAAGACCGTTTTCGCCGGCGTTGTAGGCGGCCGCGGCAAGGCCGAGATTGCCAAAACGATTTCGCAATTCGTCGAGATATTGCGCCGATTTCCTCAAGGCTTCCAGCGCCTGATAGCTGTCTTCGAGGCCGCGAAGTTTCGCCGTTCCAGGCATGAACTGCGCAATGCCCTGCGCGCCCTTGATGCTGACTGCGTCGGGGCGAAAGGTGCTTTCCCGCCAGATGAGTCGGGCGAAATAAGCCGGCGGCAACCGATTGGCCTCGGCGAAATGCTCGATCGCGATGCAGAGGTCACGATTGAAACTGTCCTTGCGGATGCAGAGCCTCTCGCCCGAACCCAAGGCCGAGGGTCCCGAATAGAGACAGGCCGGCTCGGCAGCACTCCCTTCCGGTTGAGCTTTCGGCGTATCGACGCCGGAAAACAGAAAACAAAGCGAAAGCAGGGCCTTCGCCGAATTCCTCAAAATGCCGGACTGACGCTTTCGCCCTATCATCGGATCTCAGCAGGTTAACTTCCATCGCGACGTTCATGCTAGATAACATCGATCAGGGCGCGAAGCTTCCCCATTTCGCAATGCGAGCATGAAAAAAGCCGCCGGGCAATGGCCGCGGCGGCTTCGGGAACGAACTTGAAAGCCGTTTTCAGACCGACGGCTGCTTCGTCTTCCTGAGATAGGGCAGGACGGTATCGAAGGAGCCGAACCGCGCGATCGCATCGTCATTGGAAACGGCAGCGGTGATGATGACATCTTCGCCCTGATTCCAGTTTGCCGGCGTCGCCACCTGGTGCTTGGCGGTCAGCTGGATGGAGTCGATGGCGCGCAGGATCTCATTGAAATTGCGGCCCGTCGTCATCGGATAGGTCAGGATCAGCTTGATCTTCTTGTCCGGGCCGATGATGAAGACCGAGCGCACCGTCGCATTGTCGGCAGGCGTGCGGCCTTCGGAGCTGTCGCCGGCACCGGCCGGCAGCATGTCGTAGAGCTTGGCAACCTTCAGATCCTTGTCGCCGATCAAGGGGTAATCGACATCAAAGCCGGTTGCGGTCTTGATGTCGCCCTTCCACTTGGCATGGCTTTCGACCGGGTCGACGGAAATGCCGATGATCTTGACGCCGCGTTTGGCAAATTCGTCGGCGAGGCCGGCCATGGCGCCGAGCTCCGTCGTGCAGACAGGCGTGAAATTCTTCGGGTGCGAGAACAGCACGGCCCAGCCGTTGCCGATCCAATCATGGAAGCTGATCGGTCCCTGTGTGGTGTCGGCGGTAAAATCGGGGGCAATATCGTTGATACGTAAGCTCATGGTCGGCCCTCCAAAGCCAGTGTTGGGGTATTAATATCTCGGATCGCGGTCATGAACGCTGCCTGCTGGAGATGTCGTGGATTGCAAATGTTCAGATCCCAGCAACTGCGGGCAGAAAACCTTCCATCCCAAGGTCTTCCTCGCATCTCCTTAAGCTATATACCACGAGAACCGAAGGCACGCTCTTTCGATTTACAGCTTGCGCCGGCATTATTTTTCCCGCAGGTCGCACCATGAAAAACCCGATTGCTTTTCCGTCGGTGGAGAACCGACCGCCATACCTGCGCCGGATGCGGTGCTCTCTGCAGTTCGGCACGACTATGCCCGTCAGGCCGGCCGCTGGCGGCCGTAAAGCAGAAGCATGCTGATGATGACGGCGCCGTAAATGAGTTGGCGGCCTGCCTCCTCGATCTGCATCACGGAAAGAATTGATTGCAGCAGCGTGATCAAGATAACGCCGGCAACCGTCCCGAGGTACGACCCTTTGCCGCCGAGCACGTGAGTACCCCCGAGGACGACGGCTGCAATCGAGGGCAACAGATAAGCGTCGCCCATGGATTGCGACGCCTTCGATGCATAACCCGCCAACAGAACCCCGCCGAGCGCACTGAGGCCGCCTGACATGACGAATGCGAGAAGTGTGATACGGCGTGTGTCGATCCCGGACATATAAGCAGCGCGCTCGCGGTTTCCGATAGCGTAAAGCGATCGACCGAAGGTTGTGCGCGTCAGCATGAAGACCGCAAGGAGACCGATCAAGAACCAGACCAGAACACCGTTCGGCAGCCCAGGAACCGTGTATCCGGCCGCAAGGAATCGCATGGCCGGCGAGGCGGAATCCTGCGGGGAGAAGCCGCCGGTGTAAACGACCATCAGCCCTTGCGCGACAGCATTGCTGGCCAACGTGATGATCATCGAGGGAATGCGAAGATAGCCGACGGCCAAGCCATTGACGAGACCGATCGCGCAACCGCAGAAAATGCCGAAGGGGATCGCCAGAACCGAACCGGTCGCTCCATATGACGTCGCGGCGCAGGCCATCATTGCGCCTGTCGTTATCACCCATGGCACAGAAAGGTCGATCTGGCCGAGCAAGATTACCGCCATCATGCCGGTGGCGATGACCCCGAGGAAGGAGGCGACCTTCAGCTGCTGCAGGAGATACTCGGGCGACAAGAAATTTCGCGAGTAGATCGATCCGGCGAGCAGAAGCAGGATGATGCATCCGAAAGCGGTTGCCACCGCCGGATCGACGCCACGCAGCCGTGCCGGCACTCGAAGCTGCCGCAAGGTTGTTTCCTCGCTCATTGAAACCACTCCAGCCGATTGCGAACCCTGGAAAGGCCGATGCAGCCGATGCTGATCGCCAGCATCAACACGACGCCCTGGAATAGCGGCTGCCAAAGCGGATCGAAATCGAAGACGAACAGCAGGTCGCCGATCGTTCGAAATGCCAAAGCTCCGAAAACGGCGCCGACAGCACTTCCCTTGCCGCCCGCGAGGGAAACGCCGCCGAGCACCACCGCCGCAATCGAATAGAGTGTGTAGGCATTGCCACTCGCCAGAGCCGCTTCGCCGGTATAGGAGAAGAAGGTGAGATAGAGCCCGCCGATCGCCGAAAGAAGTCCGGCCAAGGCATAGGCGGCAAGTTTTGCCCGCTTGACCGGCATCGCCGACATGAAGGCGGCATTCTCGGCCGAACCGACGGCATAGGCTGCCCTGCCTATGGTCGAGCGGCTGAACGGTATCCAGATAACGATGATAACTGCGAGAAGGACGGCGAGGCTTGCCGGAACGACCCCGAAAAGCTTTGAGGTAAACGCATCGGCTAGATCCTCGTTGACTGAGCCTCCCGGAGTCGGCCGCAGCAATAGCGCTAAGCCGTAGAAAATCGCGCTAGTCGCAATCGTCGTGACGATCGGCTGCAGCCGGCCGAAGATAATGATGAGCCCGTTCAGCATGCCGCAACCGAGGCCGGCAAGCAGCACCACGACGACGCCCGCCGCCGTCTCCAGCGGCGTTCCGACGACCAGCCAGGAGGCAAGGCAATTGCAGAGGACCAATACCATGCCGGCCGAAAGGTCAATGCCGGCGGTGATGACAACCAGGCACTGGGCCATCGCAACAAAGGCAAGCAGCGTCGCCTTGTTCGATGCCGTCTGCACAACGTTGGTGGTAAAACCCGCCGGGTGGTTCGAAACGTAGAGGGCGAACATGGCGACGAAGAGCAGTGCGGCAAACAACGTCCCCTTCTGTTGCGCATACCAAAACCGTCGTTCGCCGAAAGCCAGTCTGGTCATGGCGCTGCCCTCTGTTGTGCGTGGTCGCCGCCGATATTGAGCGCGGCGCCGATCAGCTCATGCTCGTTGATATCGGCGCCTTCGAGCTCGCGGACAATGCTTCCATCATACATGACGAGTACCCGGTCGCAGCAGCCGATCAGTTCGTCATAGTCGGTGGAGTAGAAGATGATCGCCGCTCCGGCATCCGCAAGCTTGCGCAGCAGCAGATAGATTTCCTGCTTGGTGCCGACGTCTATGCCGCGCGTCGGATCGTTGAGAAGGATGATGCGCGGCCGGTTCATCAGCCATTTGGCAATGACCACCTTCTGCTGGTTACCGCCGGAGAGGCCTGCAACGGGCATGTCGATCGTCGCAGCCTTGATTGCCAAAAGCTTGAACAGGTCGTCGATTTCGCGACGCTCGGCTGGTCGATCGATGACGCCATTCCGCGAAACCCGGTCGAGAGCTGCAATCGAGAGGTTCTCGCGCACGGTCATCGGCAGCATCAACCCTTCGGTCTTCCTGTCCTCGGGGATCAACGCCATGGATATGCCGTCAGACTTGGCATGACGGGGACTCTTCAGTCTGACCGGGACGCCGTCGATCGCGATCTCCCCTTTCAAGTCACGCAGCACGCCGAAGAAGGCCAGCAGCAAATCACGCTGCCCCTGCCCGTCCAGTCCGCCGAGGCCGATGATCTCGCCCGGCCGAATGTCGAAAGTGATGCCGGAGAGCCGATCGCCCCAGGAAAGATCGCGGCAGGAAAGGATCGGTTTTTTCTCCGGTCGATGCGCGGGCTTCGGCGGGAAGACGTTGGTGTATTCACGACCGATCATCAGTTCGACTACCTGCTGGTCCCTCTTGGTGCCCGCCGGGTAGGATTCGATGCTACGGCCGTTGCGGAAGACTGTGCAGTCATCGGCCAGTTGGGCGATTTCGTGCATGCGGTGAGAGATGTAGATTAGCGCCATCCCTTCGGCGCGCAGGCGCTTGAGCACGGCAAACACTTTCTCGACATCCGCTTGCGTCAGCGCCGATGTTGCCTCATCCAGGATCATCAGTCGCGGCTTGCGGGCAAGGGCCTTGGCAATCTCTACCATCTGTCGTCGAGACAACGGCAGGTCTTTGACCAAAACCGAGGGATGGATGTCGGACGCGCCGGCGCGGGCGAGCGCTTCCTCAGCGATCCGCCGCTGGGCGCGCCGGTCTATCATGCCGAACCTCTGCGGCGGGTGGCTGATGGCGATGTTGTCCGCGACCGAGAGATCGGGAATGAGCGACAGTTCCTGGAAGACGCAGACGATGCCGGCTGCATTGGCCGCTGCAGGTGAGGCAAAGGTAATCTCCTTCCCATCAAGCAGCATGCGCCCTTCGTCCGGCGCCACGACGCCCGCCATGATCTTGATCAGTGTGGACTTGCCTGCGCCGTTCTCGCCAAGGACGGCATGAATCGCCCCTGGCCGAATGGCGATGTCGGCATCCTTAAGCGCGACGGCTCCGCCATAGCGCTTCGATATGCCTTCCATGCGGAAAATCGGTTCGGACAAAGTCATGCGTCCAGCCTCCGTTTGCTCTGTCACGGCCAAGATTGCGGGTGCGAACACCCGCAATCAAATCCGCGGAAGGCTGCTATTGGTTCTCTTTCGACTGTCCCATGATTTCCTGGGCCGTGAAATTAATGCCGCAGGTCGGGAAAGAGTTGCCGACGAAGAAGTTGTCGGATTGGGTTGGATAATAGTCCTGACCCTCTTTGAAATCCGGGTCAGAAACCAGCGCAGTCGGGAGCTTGATGGCCTGCGGCACGACCTGCCCCTCAAGCGCTGCGATCGCGGTCTTGATGGCAACCGCAACCTGGGCCGGTCCCGTTCCGGCGGACGAACATTTCAAACCATCGGCGGCATGGGCGGCGCAGAATTTGCGAAAGCCGTTTTCCGTCTCACCGCCGAATGGCACAAAGGGATGTTTTGCATCGATCATCGCCTGCACGACGCCGGTATCGCCGCCCTGGGCGGTGATACCGTCGAACGGACCGTTGGTGGCGATCGCATCGGCAGTCGCTTTCTGAGCAACGCCGTCGTCCCATTTTCCGACCACTTCAGTGACTGTGAATTTCTTGCCGGAGGCGTCCAGGGTTTCGTGAATACCATTGTGACGATCCGTATCGACCGAGGTGCCGGCGACGCCGCGCACCTCAAGCACCTTGCCGCCGTTCGGAAGATGTTTGATCAGCCAGTCGGCCCAGAGGACGCCGAGCCCCTTCTGATCGACGTTGACGTTGATCGCGTCCTTGGTGTCGAGGATATTGTCGAACGCGACGAGTATAACACCGGCCTGCTTGGCGCGCTTAATCACCGGGCCGAAGGCGGTGGGATTCTGCGCGTTGACCACAATGGCGTCGTAACCGGCATCAATGAAGTTGTTGATGGCTGAAATCTGGGCCGGCACGTCCTCGCCCGTCGAAACAACCTTAAATTCTTTGAGCTTGGCGGCGACATCGGGTTGAGCGGCATAGGCCTTAGCCGTCTGGACCATCTGAATACGCCAAGTATTGGCGATGTAGCCGTTGGCCAGTGCGATACGATAGGGACCTTCCTTCTTCGGATATTGCAAGAACTGTGTGTCCGCTGCCCACGGCACCATGCAGCCGGGGTCGGCGGCCGGGCCGGACACGACCTTCGGTTCCGCGCTGGCCGCGCCACACAGCAAGGCAAATGCCGACACCGAAAACGCCGCGAGACGGGCGAATTTAGCTTTCTCCACCTTATGCATGAATGTTCTCCTCCTCAGGCGGACTTAGCCGCCTCTTCTAATGCTTTTGATGTGCATATTTGGCCCGGAAAGATTCCATCCCTATTTTCCGGTGCAATTTCAAATTAACATAGTTGACAGCGCTGTCAAATCGCATTTGCTAGCGCTGTCAACTATAGTTTTGGCAGATTCTTACTGTTGAAAAATATGCAACCGATGTCTCTAAACGAGCGGCAGAACATGATGCGGCGAATAACCCTTGATGACGTTGCTGATCTCGCCGGGGTCAGCCCGATCACGGTTTCAAGAGCACTGCGCAAGCCCAATGCGGTCTCGCCTGCCCTGCGGCTGCGCGTCGATGCCGCCGTCAAGGAACTCGGCTACATTCCGAATATAGCGGCAAGCCGCCTTGCCTCCTCGCGCACGCATGCGATCGGCGTGATTGTTCCGACCCTATACAACGTGATCTTTGCAGAATATCTGTTCGCGCTTCACGACGTTCTCGTCGCCGCAGGATTCCAGCTCATCGTCGTCAACAGCCGCTATTCCGAGATCGAGGAGGAAAATGCCATCAAGGCTCTTCTCGGACAGAGGGTGGAGGCGATTATCATCACCGGCACGCATCACACGCTTCTATCGCGGCAGCTTCTTGCTCAAGCACATCTCCCCGTGGTCGAGACCTTCGAGCTTTCAGCGGATCCCATTGATCTCAACATTGGCATGTCCCAAGAGCAGGCCGGACAAACCGCCGCCCGGCATCTGATCGAACGTGGCTTCCGCCGGATTGCCTTCCTGACCGGCAATCTCGACCACCGCGCCCAGTCCCGTTTCGACGGCTACCGACTGGCGATGCAACAGGCGGATCTGCCGAGCCTCCAGATCATCGCCGAGAAGCCGCGCCACAGCTCGGTCGCGCTCGGCTCCGATCTCTTCGCCATCACATGTGACCATGGCGAAATTCCGGAGGCGATCTTCTGCACGGATGACAATCTGGCCCTCGGCGCCATGCAGGAGTGCCGCAAACGCGGCATACGCGTGCCGGATGACATAGCGATCATGGGATTTCACGATTTGGAATTCGCCGCCTGCGCTGCGCCCTCCCTCTCTTCGGTCGTGACCCGGCGTTTCGAAACCGGAAAACTGGCCGCTGAAAAGGTCCTCGCCGCCCTAACGTCCTCCGCCGTCTTTAAAGGGGAGCAGATCGACTTGGGCTATGCCTTGATTCCGCGCGAAAGCACGGCAATCTGATTAATTTTTATGCACATACGCTATCGCACATTTTTCAGGCGAACACTTGCAATATTGTTGCAGCGCGTCATAACTATACGAATGACGCATCGCGATCTGACAATTCTGGTGATCGACGAAAATGCCATACGCGCCTCCATCATCGAGGAAGGACTGCGCGAGGCAGGACATGCGCGCGTCACCGTGGTGCATGAGGTCAACGGCATCGCGCGAACGATCGAAACGCTGATGCCCGACGTGATTATCATCGATATCGAGAATCCCAACCGCGACATGATGGAACATCTGTTCCAGCTGACGCGCACGGTCAGCCGCCCGATCGCCATGTTCGTCGATCGCTCCGATACGGCCTCGATCGAGGCTGCCGTCGATGCCGGCGTCTCGGCCTATATCGTCGACGGACTGAAGAAGGAACGCGTCAAACCGATCCTCGACATGGCCGTCAGCCGCTTCAACGCCTTCAGCAGGCTGCAGCGGGAACTTGCAGATGCCCGCTCGGCGCTTGAGGAACGCAAGCTCATCGAACGCGCCAAAGGAATACTCATGAAGATGCGAGGCCTGTCCGAAGAGGAGGCCTTCGCCCTGCTGCGCCAGACGGCGATGAACGAAAAAAAGAAGATGTCGGAAATCGCCCAGAGCGTCGTGACCGCCGCGGGACTTCTGATGTGATGGCGGAACTCGCGAATATCCGGAGGAAACCGGAGTGGACATGATGACAAATACCGCCAAATTCAGCGGCGGCGGGCTGCCCTCGCCCCTGCGTGGGAAAAACGAAGGACCGAAGGTGTTGCGAGCGGGATTCATTCCGCTTGTCGATGCATCGGTGTTGATTGCCGCAGCCGAATTCGGTTTTGCCCAGAGGGAGGGCCTGACGCTCGACCTCGTCAAGGACGTCTCCTGGGCAAACATGCGCGATCGCCTCGCATTTCGTCAGTTCGATATCGCCCATATGCTGTCGCCGATGCCCGTAGCCTCCATGCTCGGCCTCGGCTCCAACCCCTCGCCGACGATCACGCCGTTCTCACTGGGCCGCGGGGGCAACGCAATCACGTTGTCGGCGCGGCTCTTCGCCCGCATGCGGGATGACGCCGGATTGGCGGAAACAGCAAGCGCGCTCGACAATGCCCGTGCGCTGGCAAAGGTATTGGCGGCAATGACGGCGCGCGGAGAGCCGATGCCGACCTTCGGAGTTACTTATCCCTTCTCCTCCCACAATTATGAATTCCGATACTGGCTGGCAGCCGGCGGCATCGATCCCGACAAGGACGTCAAGCTTGTCGTTGTGCCGCCACCCATGACGTCGGATGCCCTGGCAGCCGGCGCGATCGACGGATTCTGCGTCGGCGCCCCGTGGAACATGGTTGCCTCTGAGCGGGGCCTCGGGCGTATCGTCGCCGCCAAACAGGATATCTGGCCTTCAGCTCCGGAAAAGGTGATCGGCATGCGGCCGGACTGGGCGGAAAGCCATCCGGAAACCGTTTCCAGGCTGATCGTGGCGCTCGATGCGGCCGCCCGCTGGTGCGACCGGTCGGAGAATCACGACGCGCTGGCGGCCGCGCTTGCCGACCCCCGTTACATCGCCGCCCCGGTCGATATCATCCGCCGTGTGCTCGCCGGCGAATTCAGCCTCGATGCCAACGGCAACTGGCGCGTCATTCCGGATTATTTCCAGTTCCATTCCGGCTTCGCCAACTATCCGAGGCCGAGCCACGCACTGTGGATCTACAGCCAGATGATCCGCTGGGGGCAGGCAGAGACCAGCCTCAACAAGGCGCGGGCCGCGACCTCCGCCTACCGACCGGATCTCTACCGGGCTGCTCTCGGCGACGATAACGCCCCCGTTGACGCCGACATCCGCGTCGAGGGCGGCGAAGAAGGCGACCGCTTCATGGATGGCCAAGTCTTCGATCCCTCGGAACTGCCGGCTTATGTCGCGAGCTTCGCGGTCAAGAGCGCCCTTCCCTTCACCCGCGGCAACGACGAAATCTGATGTCGCCGGTTTGCACAAAACGCCAGCAGGATCGGCACCTGTCCTACCCGCAAAGCCCAAAAGATTTGCACACTCCACTCGCAGCATGAAAAACAGGCAGGACGCATATCGCTCGAAGATACTTGTATTTCAACCGGTTGGGTAAACGCGAGAGAATTGGCACGGTGCTTGCATCGCTTATGTTGCGCGGATCAAGGGCGATCGGCGCGGAATGGGCACATGCAGGCGCTCATAAAGAGACAGGAATTACGTTGCGGCCATAGTCGCAGTGGATCAAATGTTCAGCAACCCGCGATGGGATTGCATCGAGATAGATAGGCCGGAAGGCCAATGATTGGGCGTCCAACGGCGGGCGCCACCAGCAAAGCCGCTGATCAGGATATTCGCGCGCCTCGTGCTAGCGCGTCCTGACCAGCGGCTTTTTGTTTTAACCCCCAGCAATGGATCGGCACGACCTTGTCGGGCCACGGAGAAGCTATGTCTGCCATTGAGAAAGTGCAGCCCATGTCAACCGGCGAACCAGCCAAAGCACTGTGGATCTCCACTGTGGCCTTCACCCTCTGTTTTGCCGTCTGGACGATCTTCGCCATCATCGGCATTCGCATCAAGCAAGAGCTCAACCTGAACGAGGCTGAGTTCGGGTTGCTGATTGGCACCCCCGTTCTGACCGGTTCGATCGTGCGCATCGTTCTCGGCATCTGGACGGGACGGTACGGCGGCCGTCTCGTCTACACGCTGACGATGCTCGCCGCCGCATTGGCGACCTTCCTTCTCTCCTACGCCCACACTTATACGCAGATGCTGATCGCCGGCCTCGGTGTCGGCCTTGCCGGCGGCTCCTTCGCAGTCGGCGTCGCCTATGTCTCGCCTTTCTTCCCGGCGGAGAAACAGGGAACGGCGCTCGGTATCTTCGGCGCCGGCAACGTCGGCGCGGCCGTCACCAAATTTGCAGCCCCCTTCGTGCTCATCGCATGGGGCTGGGAGGCGGTTGCCGAGATCTGGGCCGTCGGCCTGGCGCTGATGGCCATCGTCTTCTGGTTCACCACGACAGATGATCCGGCCTTCCGCCTTCGGCGCGAGCGCGGCGCCGCTTCCAAGAGCTTGGTCCAGGAATTCGCGCCGCTGCAGAACGTTCAGGTCTGGCGCTTCTCGCTCTATTATTTCTTCGCCTTCGGCGGCTTCGTCGCCCTGTCCTTGTGGCTGCCGCGCTATCTCGTCGGCGTCTACGGCTTCAACCTGGAAACGGCCGGCATGATCGCTGCCGCCTACTCCATCCCGGGCAGCATCTTCCGCGCCTTCGGCGGCGTCCTGTCGGACAAGAAAGGCGCGCGCAGCGTCATGTACGCGATGTTTGCCGTGTCGGCTGTGGCCACCCTCATCCTTTCGCTGCCGGCCACAGCGATCACGCCGGTCATCTTCATCGTCGTCATCTTCGTGCTCGGCTTCTTCATGAGCCTCGGCAAGGCCGCCGTCTACAAGCACATTCCGGCCTATTATCCCGACAGCGTCGGCGCCGTCGGCGGCATCGTCGGCATGATGGGCGGGCTCGGCGGCTTCATTCTGCCGATCGCCTTTGGCCTCCTCAAGGACATGACCGGCCTTTGGTCCAGCTGCTTCCTGCTGCTCTTCGCGATCGTGGCGATCTCGCTCATCTGGATGCACCTGTCTGTCAAGCAATTGTCACGCCAAGGGCACTCTGCGCCCGTGCCTGCAACCTGATCCAAGGACCTGAAATATGACTGAAAAACTTGTTATCATCGGCAATGGCATGGCGCCCGGGCGCATGCTGGAGCACCTCTTCGAACGGGCGCCCGGACGCTATGAAGTGACGATCTTCAATGCCGAGCCGCGCGTCAATTACGACCGCATCATGCTGTCGCCGGTTCTCTCCGGCGAAAAGGACTACGAGCAGATCATCATTCATGGTGACGGCTGGTATATCAAGCACGGCATCACGCTCTACAAGGGCCACAGGATCGTCAATATCGATCGCGCCGCCAAGACCGTCACGTCAGACCACGGCGTTACCGAAAGCTACGACAAGCTCGTGATCGCAACCGGTTCGGTGCCGTTCATCATCCCGGTTCCCGGCAAGGATCTGCCCGGCGTTATCACATATCGCGACCTCGATGACGTGCAGGCGATGCTGCTTGCCGCCCAGTCGCGCGAAAAGGCCGTCGTCATCGGCGGCGGCCTGCTCGGCCTCGAAGCGGCCGCTGGCCTTGCCCAGCGCGGCATGGACGTCACCGTCCTGCACGTCATGCCGACGCTGATGGAGCGCCAGCTCGATCCGGCCGCCGGTTATCTCCTGCAGAAGGCGGTCGAGGAACGCGGCATCAAGGTCATCTGCAAGGCCAATACCAAGGCGATCATCGGCAACGGCAGGGTCGAGGGCATCGAGCTCGATGACGGCCGCATTATCCCGGCGACGCTCGTCGTCATGGCCGTCGGCATCCGGCCGAATGTCGGCCTGGCGAAAGACGCCGGCCTTGCAGTCAACCGCGGCATCGTCGTCGATGCCGGCATGCAGACCTCAGACGGCGATATCCTTGCGCTTGGCGAATGCGCCGAGGTGGGCGGCATGGTCTATGGCCTCGTCGCCCCGCTTTATGAAATGGCCCGTGTCGCCGCGGCGCATCTTTCCGGCGATCGCTCGCCTGCCTTCGTTCACGCCGACACGCCGACCAAGCTCAAGGTCACCGGCATCGAGCTTTATTCGCTCGGCGACTTTGCCGATGGCGACGATCGCGAAGAGATCGTGCTGCGCGATGCCAGCGCCGGCATCTACAAGCGCCTGGTCCTCAAGGACAACAAGATCATCGGCACCGTGCTTTACGGCGAAACCACCGACGGCGCCTGGTTCAACGACCTGAAGAAGAAGGCGACCGATATTTCGGAGATGCGCGAGACGCTGATCTTCGGACAGGCCTATCAGGGAGGGTCACCGCTGGACCCTATGGCGGCCGTTGCAGCCTTGCCGGATGACGCGGAAATCTGTGGCTGCAACGGCGTATGCAAGGGCAAGATCACTTCGACGATCACGAGCAAGGGACTGACGTCGCTTGACGACGTGCGCGCCCATACGAAGGCATCGGCCTCGTGCGGCTCGTGCACCGGTCTCGTCGAGCAACTGATGGCGCTGACGCTCGGCGACAGTTACAACCCGGCAGCCGTGCAGCCGATGTGCACCTGCACCGAACTCGGGCATGACGACGTCCGCCGCCTGATCAAAGCCAAGGGCTTGAAGAGCATCCCTGCCATCATGCAGGAGCTGGAATGGAAGACCTCCTGCGGCTGCGCCAAATGTCGGCCGGCGCTCAACTATTACCTCGTCTGCGACTGGCCGGACGAATATGCCGACGACTACCAGTCACGCTTCATCAACGAGCGCGTCCACGCCAACATTCAAAAGGACGGTACCTACTCCGTTGTTCCGCGCATGTGGGGCGGCGTCACCTCGTCGAACGAGCTTCGCGCCATCGCCGATGTCGTCGACAAGTTTGCCATCCCGATGGTGAAGGTCACAGGCGGCCAGCGCATCGACCTGCTTGGAGTGGAGAAGGAAGACCTTCCAGCCGTCTGGGCCGATCTCGGGAAGGCCGGCTTCGTCTCCGGCCAGGCCTATGCCAAGGGTCTGCGTACCGTGAAGACCTGCGTCGGTTCGGACTGGTGCCGTTTCGGCACCCAGGATTCCACCGGTCTCGGCATTCGTATCGAGAAATTCATGTGGGGTTCCTGGACACCGGCCAAGCTGAAGATGGCTGTCTCCGGCTGCCCGCGCAACTGCGCGGAAGCAACCTGCAAGGATATCGGCGTAATCTGCGTCGATTCCGGTTTCGAGATCCATTTCGCCGGTGCGGCCGGTCTCGACATCAAGGGCACCGAGGTTCTCGGGCTTGTAAAGACCGAAGACGAGGCGCTGGAGCATATCGTGGCCCTGACGCAGATGTATCGCGAGCAGGCCCGCTACCTCGAACGCATCTACAAATGGGCCAAGCGCATCGGCCTGGAGGAAATCCGCCGCCAGATCATGGGTGATGCCGAAAAGCGTAAAGCCTATTACGACCGCTTTGTCTTCTCCCAGAAATTCGCCCAGGTCGATCCCTGGTCTGAGCGTGTCTCCGGCAAGGACAAGCATGAATTCAAGCCGATGGCGACGATCGGTTATCCGCAGGCAGCCGAGTAAGGAGATTGATATGACCTGGTCCAATGAAAACTGGCACCCGATCGGTGACATCTCCGATATCCCCCTGCGCGGCGCGCGCTGCGTGAAGACACCGCAGGGCAAGATCGCCGTCTTCCGCACGGCGGAAAACGAGGTTTTTGCCATCGAGGATCACTGCCCGCACAAGGGCGGGCCGCTGTCGCAGGGGATCGTGCACGCCAAGGCCGTCACCTGCCCGCTGCACAATTGGGTGATCTCTCTCGAAACCGGCAAGGCGCTCGGCGCCGATGAGGGCGCGGTGCGGACCATACCGGTCCGCAACGACGACGGCGCTCTGTTCATAGCGCTTGAAAGTCTGATGATGGCGGCGGAATAAATGACGACAGAGGTCAAGACCACCTGTCCTTATTGCGGCGTCGGCTGCGGCGTCATTGCCACGGTCGACGAGGCCGGCGCAGCCAGCATCAAGGGCGATCCCGAGCATCCGTCGAATTTCGGCCGTCTCTGCTCGAAAGGCTCGGCGCTTGCCGAAACGATCGATCTCGACGGCCGTCTTCTCCATCCTGAAATATCCGGCGAAAAGAGCGACTGGGACGAGGCGCTTGATCTCGTCGCACAGCGTTTTTCCGAGACCATCGCCGAACACGGGCCGGATTCGGTTGCGTTCTACGTCTCGGGTCAGCTGCTGACCGAAGATTATTACATCGCCAACAAGCTGATGAAGGGCTTCATCGGCTCAGCCAATATCGACACCAATTCCAGGCTCTGCATGTCCTCGTCCGTCGCCGGCCATCGCCGTGCTTTCGGCGCCGATACGGTGCCCGGGACCTATGAGGATCTCGAACTTGCCGATCTGGTGCTCCTGACCGGCTCCAACCTCGCCTGGTGCCACCCTGTCATCTACCAGCGGCTTGCCGCCGCAAAGACGGCACGGCCCAACATGCGCATCGTAGTCATCGATCCGCGCCGGACGATGACATGCGATATCGCCGACCTGCACCTGGCAATCCGCCCGGACGGCGACGTCGCGCTGTTCATGGGACTGCTTGCGCATCTTGCGACAAGCCCGGCGATCGACCAGAATTATATCGCCGCCCATACCGAGGGTTTCGGCGATGCTTTTGCGGCCGCAGCCGCGCTTGACACCAACGATCTCCTGGAACGGACCGGGCTGCCGGCCATGCAGATCAGGGAGTTCTTCCGCCTGTTCGAGACGACCGAGAAGGTCGTCACCTGCTACAGCCAGGGCGTCAACCAATCCTCTTCCGGCACCGACAAGGTCAACGCCATCCTAAACTGTCACCTCGCTACCGGCCGCATCGGCCGGCCGGGCATGGGACCGTTCTCGTTGACCGGCCAGCCGAACGCCATGGGCGGGCGTGAGGTCGGCGGCCTCGCCAATATGCTTGCCGCCCATATGGCGATCGAGAATGCGGATGACCGCGACCGCGTGCAGCGCTTCTGGAATTCGCCCGTCATCGCCGCAAAGCCCGGCTTGAAGGCGGTCGACATGTTCCGTGCGGTGGCCGATGGACGCATCAAGGCGCTCTGGGTCATGGCCACCAATCCTGTTGTGTCGATGCCGGATGCCGACAGCGTCGAAAGCGCGATCGCCGCCTGTCCCTTCGTCGTCGTGTCGGACATTCTGAGAGACACGGATACGACCCGGCATGCCCATGTGGTTTTGCCCTCGCTCGGCTGGGGCGAGAAGAACGGTACCGTTACCAATTCCGAACGTCGCATTTCCAGGCAGCGGCCGTTTCTCAATGCCCCCGGCGATGCCAGGGCTGATTGGTGGCAGCTTGCGGAGGTCGGACGGCGCATGGGATTTGGCGTCGCTTTCGATTTCGAGGCGCCGGATGCAATCTTTGCCGAACATGCAGCGCTTTCCGCCTTCGAAAATGACGGCAGCCGCGATTTCGACATCGGCGCCCACGCCGGCACGAGCGGTGGCGCTTATGATGAATTGCCGCCCTTTCAATGGCCGCAGCCCGCGGGGACAGAGCCTGGCGTCACCCGCTTCTTCGCCGAGGGTGGCTTTTTTCATCCCGATGGCAAGGCGCGCTTCGTCGCGGTGAAACCGCCTGCGACGGATCGCACCAATGCCGATTTCTCCTTCACCCTGAACACCGGCCGCATCCGCGATCAGTGGCACACGATGACACGAACCGGGAAGAGCGCGCGGCTTTCCGCCCATATCGCCGAACCCTTTGCCGAGATCCATCCGCGCGATGCGATCGAGACCGGCATATCAAGCGCCGGCCTCGTCGAGATCGAGAGCCCCCAGGGCAAAGCGATCGTGCGGGCGCTGGTGACCGACCGCCAGGCGCGCGGCGGCATTTTCGCACCCATGCACTGGAACTATCAGTTCGCGGCAAAAGCCCGGATCGACGCCGTGGTGGCGCCGATCACCGACCCTATTTCCGGCCAGCCGGCGTCGAAGAATGTTGCCGTCGCCGTTCGGCCCTTCCGCGCCACCCATTACGGATTCGCGGTCTCTGCCATCAAACCGGACACACCCGACGCGGCCTATTGGGCGGTGGCGAAAGCTGCAGGCGGTTGGCGGCTTGAGCTTGCCTTCACCGAGGCTGTCGAAGACTGGATGGCCTGGTGCCGGAAGGTCTTCGCCATTCCGGCCGCAATCGAACCGCTGGGGTACGCGGATCGGCAATCCGGCGACCTGAGGCTCGCCTTCTTCGATGGTGAGATCCTGCTTGCCGCTCTGTTCCTTGCACGCGAGCCGGTTGCCGTTGCTCGCAACTGGGCAATCTCGCAACTCTCCGTCGTGCATGGCGACCTCAGGAAACGCTTTGCGCTGGTCGCAGGCCGTCCCGGCGGCGGCAGACCGGATCCCGGTGCGACCGTCTGCTCCTGCTTCAGTGTCGGGGTCAACCAGATCGCTGCCGCGGTGCGAGGCGGATGCCATAGCGTTGAAGAGGTAGGCAAGGAAACGAGCGCCGGAACCAATTGCGGTTCCTGCCGCAGCGAAATCGGCAGGATCATCGATCGCTGTCTCGCCGCAGCCGCGGAGTGAATGCGCAAGCGCGAATGCTGGAGGTCGGATGTCAGGCTGCGCTCGGGACGATAAGCATTTTATGGTCGGCTGAGATGTTGACGGCGATCTCGTCATAGGAAGAGATGGTCGGATGCGGCGTCTCCATCTTCTGGTGATGGGTTGCCGTAACGACCATGACATCGGCGCCCGCCGCCTCGCCGGCCTTGATGCCGGCTGCGACATCCTCAAACACCAGACAATCCCGCGTGCTGACGCCGAGGCGTTCGGCGCCGAGAATATAACATTGCGGATCGGGCTTTCCGACCGTCACGTCCTCCGCCGTCACCATGAATTTCGGCAGAGGCAGGTCAGCCGCTTCCAGCCGTCGGCGGGCAAGACGCAAGGGCGAAGAGGTGACGATCGCCCAGCGATCCGGCGGCAGCGAAGCCAAGAAGGCGGCTGCGCCGGAAATGGCAACGACATCGCCGACATCGGCAATTTCGGCCTCGGTCACCAGCCTTGCCTCGTATTCCGGATCGACGCCCGGCAGGTTCAGCCGGGTGATTGTGTCAATGCCACGCGATCCGTGCATCTTCGGCAAGAAGGCGGCGACATCGAGCCCATGGCGTCTTGCCCAGTCGCTCCAAACACGCTCGGCGGCGAGGATCGAATTGAGGATGGTGCCGTCCATGTCGAAGAGGAATGCGGCATAAGGCTTCTCGAAGCCGTGGGGCATCGGCTGGTACAAGGGCGTATCTCATTAAGGAGGAGTTTCGGATGGTCGTTGCTGGCGGCGATGAAACGGCAAATCGCAGCGTTTTGCAAGTCTGGCCAGGACAGCGACTAGGTGAGGATCAAGTCACCGGAGAGGCGCAAGCCGATCCGGCAGCGTTCCTCGGCGCCGCAACCATACAAGGCCCGCGTGCAGGTTTTTCAAAAAAATCGGAACAATGAATCCTGCAAGTGATTACCCAGAGGTCATCCATGATGAAAATCAAAGGAGGATATCCTCATGACTAAATCCCTCATTGCCGCTTCGCTGCTCGCGATCGGCATGGCATCGTCAGCCTTTGCCCAGTCGAATCCGGATCCCATCGGACCGACGAATGGCGGCTCGACCGATCCGGGTTCGGGTAACTATTCGTCCGATTACACCAACAGCGACAATGGCATGCACCCTGTCCAGGTCGCCCCCGTCGATCCGACCACGACCCAGAGCATCCGACCGCCGCAGGCGATGGAATGCGCCGGCATGCCGCAGCAGGGGACCGGTGTCGATACGCGCGGCGGTGAGAGCGGCGCATCGATCAGCGAAGCCTGCCGCGAATACGACAACTAAGCAGGCGGTCACGCTTTGAAACATGTCGTGCAAAAGCGCACCACCTCGGAAAAGGCCGGTTTATGCCGGCCTTTTCATGTCACGGCGGATAAAGACTGCCTTCGCAATTTTTGATCCGCGCGTTCCGGCCACCCGCCTTCCCGCACCGTTGATCATTCCGCAGGGTGTGGCATCACCGGATGGTGACCATCTAGCGGCGGCCGCTGCCGCCAGCCAGTCAGATAGTTCATCAGTGGGAAATAAGCGCCATAGGGGAGCAGACGCGCCAGCTTCAACATCGTGGTGAAGCGTCTGGGGAAAGCGATCTCGAAAGCCTGCGACTTCAGCCCGGCGGCAATCTGGCGGGCAGCCTCCTCGGACGACACCCGCGCCGCCGGCATAGGAAAGGCGCTCTTGCCCACCGTCGGCGTGTCGACGAAGCCCGGGCTGATGAGCTGAATGCGGATGCCCACCTTGTCGAGATCGAATTTCAGGCTTTCGGCCATGTTGATCAACGCCGCCTTGGTGGCGCCATAGGCAGCCCCCGTCGGCAGGCCGCCATAGGCGGTGACGGAAGAGACGATGGCGATCTGCCCCTGCCCTTTCGCCTTCATATGGCGGATCGCCGGCAACAGACAGTTGACGACGCCGGAAAGATTGACGGCAAAGCTCTTTTCGAAATCGACGCGGTTCAGATCCTCGGCGTGGACCGGCAGGTAGATACCGGCATTGAGGATCGCCATTGCGAGCGTGCCGTGCTCATATTCGATAGAGGCCAGGACATGTTCCATGTCCTCGGCATCGGTGACATCACCGTCGAGGACGATAATATTCCCGGAAAGACCGCTGGCTTCGGCCTGCAGCTCGACCAGATTTTCGTGGCTTCTCGCGGTGACGGCGACCTTGTATCCTTCGCCGGCAAGCTTCAGCGCAAGCGCCCGGCCGATACCTGAGCTCGCGCCCGAGATCCAGACGATTCCATGTTCGGGACGGGCGATGAAATCACGCATGACATGCTCCTCCGGCTCTGACTGACCAGCACGAAACAGGCCCGGAAGTTCTTTGCGCCTCCCGGATTTACGGCTCTATCACACCATTGTGGCTGCTTTCAGCCGATCAGGTCGCCGATCATCTGACGAAAGGACCGGGTCAGCCGGATCGGTCCGTCGGACAGCGCGAAGGCGATGCAAGGCCTGTCCTTTTCGGCACCCGGCCGGTGATCGACAGTTTCGTCGGCAATCAAGATGTCGCCGGGGCCGAAATGGCTGCGCTCTTCGTTGAAAGACCCGTCTAGAGCTTTTCCGGGTTAAATTGAATCATTCGGGTTGGAGCTTAAACGGAGTCGGATGGTCGACCGGCCGGCGCGCGTCGTAGCCCTCGGGCAAGGAACCGGCGACATAATGCGCCCTCAGTGCGTTGATCGTGTCGATCTGATCGTGAATCATGTCGGTTTCGGCCGGGCTCGCCGCCCGTGTTCCGTTGTCACTTTGTCGTCATCCATACGGGGAAAGCCAGTTTTCGGATCACCAAGGCACGGTGGGATCGCCGTCGCGGGCCATTTCGGATAAGGAAAGCGAAATTTTATCGTGACCACCAGGGGTATGGAATAGCATTTCTTGCCAACACAGCCTTGTGAAGGGAAAAGACCGTTCCTAAAGTAAGAGTTCGAAAGAGGCAGATTCCATGACCTTCCATCCCTCCGTCCTCGAAGCCATCGGCAATACGCCCCTGATCAAACTCAAGGGCGCCTCCGCTGCAACCGGCTGCACCATTCTCGGCAAGGCGGAGTTTCTCAACCCCGGCCAGTCGGTCAAGGACCGTGCCGCGCTCTACATCATCCGCGATGCGGAGCGGAAGGGGCTGCTTCGACCCGGCGGCGTCATCGTCGAAGGCACGGCCGGCAATACCGGCATCGGGCTGACGCTAGTCGCCAAGGCGCTCGGCTACCGCACCGTCATCGTCATCCCGGAAACCCAGAGCCAGGAAAAGAAGGACGCGCTGAAATTGCTCGGCGCCGAACTCGTCGAAGTGCCGGCCGTTCCCTACAAGAACCCGAATAACTATGTGAAGGTGTCCGGGCGTCTTGCCGAACAAATGGCGAAGAGCGAACCGAACGGGGCAATCTGGGCGAACCAGTTCGACAACGTCGCCAACCGCCAGGCGCATATCGAAACGACGGCGCCGGAAATCTGGAACGATACCGACGGCAAGGTCGACGGCTTCATCTGCTCGGTCGGTTCCGGCGGCACGCTTGCCGGTGTCGCCGCCGGCCTCAAGGCTTTTAATCCCGGCGTCAAGATCGGCATCGCCGATCCCGACGGCGCTGCTCTTTATGAATTCTACCAGAACGGCACGCTGAAATCCGAGGGATCCTCGATCACCGAGGGCATCGGCCAGGGCCGCATCACGGCCAATCTCGAGGGCTTCACACCCGATTTCTCCTATCGCGTCTCCGATGCCGAAGCACTTCCCTATCTTTTCGACCTCGTGGAAAACGAGGGGCTGTGCCTCGGCGGCTCGACAGCGATCAACATTGCCGGCGCGGTCAATCTCGCCCGCGATCTTGGGCCCGGTCACACGGTGGTGACAATCCTCTGCGACTACGGCAACCGCTACCAATCGAAGCTCTTCAATCCGGATTTTCTGCGATCGAAGGGACTACCCGTTCCCGGCTGGATGACTGGTTCGTCCGACATACACGTTCCCTACGAGCCCGTGTGAGACCTCATGCCCGTCAATGCCCTCTATCGCGACGACTTCTATCTCTCGACATGCGAGGCGGTCGTCACTGCCGTTCACGACGACGGGGGCATCGAGCTCAACCAGACCTGCTTTTATGCCACATCGGGTGGCCAGCCCGGTGACACTGGCCAGCTTGAACGCGCCGACGGAACCAAGATCGCACTGGGCCAGACAAAACACGGCGCCGGCAAGGATGTCATCATCCACGTGCCGCTCGAAAACGAGCCGCGGCCGGAGGTCGGCGAGACGCTGGTGCTGCATGTCGATTGGCCGCGCCGCTACCGGCTGATGCGCATGCACACGGCCTGCCACCTGCTGTCGGTCATCTGCTCCTATCCGATCACCGGAGCCGCCGTCGGCGAGGAAGAAAGCCGCGTCGACTTCGACATGAGCGAGACGATCGACAAGGACGAGGTCACGGCCAAGCTGATGGAACTGGTCGGCCAGAACCACCCGGTCTATCTGCAATGGATCACCGATGACGAGCTGGCGGCCAATCCGGACATCGTCAAGTCGAAGAACGTGCGCCCGCCGGTGGGGCTTGGTCGGGTCAGCCTCGTCTGTATCGGCGAGAACTCCTCGATTGACAGCCAGCCCTGCGGCGGCACACATGTCTCGGAGACGCAGGAAATCGGTCAGATCCACATCGCCAAGATCGAAAAGAAGGGCAAGGAGAACCGGCGCTTCCGCATCCGCTTCGGCACGCCCGGCGTAGAAGCCTGATAAGGGGAGACCATAATGACTGAGAGCAAGAGCCGTTTCGTTGTCTCGGCCGAATGGCTGCAAGCCGAGCTCGGCAAGCCGGATCTGCGCGTGCTGGACGCCTCCTTCTACCTGCCGGCGCAAAAACGCGACGCCGATGCCGAATATGCCGCCGGCCATATTCCCGGGGCCATCCGCTTCGATCAGGACAAGATCGCCGACCACTCGACGGCGCTGCCGCATACGATACCCTCGCCCGATTATTTCGCCGCCGAAGTCGGCAAGCTCGGCATCAGCGAGAATCATCGCATCGTCGTCTATGACGGTATCGGCGTGTTTGCCTCGCCCCGCGTCTGGTGGCTGTTCCGGGTGATGGGGGCAAAGAACGTCTTCGTCCTCGACGGAGGTCTCGACGGCTGGAAGGCTGAGGGCCGTCCGCTCGAAACAGCGGCCCCCAACTATGCCCCGGCGACGTTTACGCCTGACTTCGATGAGAGCCGCGTCGTCACGCTGGACAGCATGCGCGACATCGTCTCGAGCGGCGCGATGCAGATTGCCGACGCCCGTAGCGCCGGCCGCTTCGCCGCTACCGAACCCGAGCCGCGTGCCGGCATGCGGTCCGGCCATATGCCCGGCGCCCGAAGCCTGCCCTCCGGCGTCTTCGCCAACCAGGGCCGGTTCAAATCGCTGCCCGAACTCAGGCAGACCATCGAAGAGGCCGGAATCGATCTCTCCAAACCGGTCGTCACCTCCTGCGGCTCAGGGATCACGGCCGCGATCATCACCCTGGCGCTGGAATCCCTCGGCCATCACGACAACAAGCTTTACGACGGCTCATGGAGCGAATGGGGCAGTCGTGACGATACGCCTGTCGTCACCGGTCCGCCGACGCCGGTCAAAGCCTGACCGCCATGGCAAAGACGCCCGTTTCGCTCAAAGCTCATATCACCCGTCTCGAAATGACGGCGGCGCCCAAGGCCAGCATGCCGGTGCCCGTCAATATCCAGACTGCGATCATGCGTGCGCCAGGCATACCGCTGCCCTTTTACCGCTATCTCTATCGACAGGTGGGCGCGCGCTGGCAGTGGGTGGACCGGCTGCGCCTGAGCGACGAGCAACTGGCAGAAACGCTGAACGACAAGCGCAACAATATCAGCGTCCTCTACGTGAACGGCGCACCGGCCGGCTTCTACGAATATTTCTGCGCGGACGAGGAGACGATTGAACTCAGCCATTTCGGCCTGATCGAACATGCGCTCGGGCTCGGCATCGGCAAATGGTTTCTGCTGCAGGCGCTCTATGCCATCTGGGCGCTCGATCCGAAGCGCGTCACCACGACCACCAACAATCTCGACCATCCGCGCGCGCTGCAGCTCTATCAGATGTACGGTTTCTCCCCTGTCTCGACGGGCACCGGCATTGTGCGGCCGCTGAGTGACAAGGAGCTCCTGGAAATTGCGCGGAAAAGCTGAGGCTGTTGCTGACGGGGTTTATGCTGACATTAGTTGTCAGCAGCGGTGTAGATAATCTGGAAACCGCCGGTTTCTGAACCGAGCCATCTTACCCGGAAAGCTTCACTATGCTGGCGCTCGCTGGGCTTCAGTCCATATTCCATCGGAGCAGGTCCTGAGATGAAGCCGCACCACCGTATTTTCTTCATCCAGTTTGCCGTCGCCCTTTCCGTGGGGGCTTTTCTTTCGCGCCTGCCTGATCTCCAGCGCAAATTCGGCCTCACCGAGGGCGAGCTCGGGCTTTTGCTCGCCATCATGTCCTTGGGGGTTCTCTGCGGGCTGACATTTTCGGTGAGGATCATTGAGAGGCTTGGTGCGCGCACCACAGCTTTCGTCACGGTGTTCGGTGCATCCCTGTTCCTATCGATAATCACCTGGATGCCTTCAGCTCTCCCGGCGATGCCATTCTTCTTCATCTCCGGTCTATTCACCGGCGCATTCGAGATCAACGCCAATATCGAAACCGACCGTCACGAGGCCCTGCTTGGATATCGCATTATGAGCCGCGCGCACGGCATGTGGAGCCTCGGCTTTTGCATGACAGCCCTTGTCGCCGCCGGCATGCGACAGGCCGGCATCTCCATCGAACTGCACATCTTCCTCGTCCTCCTGACCGTCCTCATTTCAGGCTCGATCGTCTTCTCGAAGATCGAGACTGCACCTCCGCGGCAGGACGCGCACTCCGGAGAAATCCCTCTCATCGCTTTTCCGACTATCGGGCTGCTACCCCTTTGCGTGATAGGCGCAGCACCGCTCTTGGCTGAAGGCGCGAGCGTCGATTGGTCAGCAATCTATATGCGTGACGTCTTTGCGGCCGAACCGTTCGTCGGCGGCCTCAGCGTGACGATATTCTCCTTCTGCATCGCCACCGGACGGCTTGCAATGGATCCTGTGATCGACCGTTTCAATCCACAACCGGTCGCAATAGTCCTTCTCGCAATCGTCGTCGCCGGGCTTCTACTGGTCGCGACGGCAGCACACCCCGTCATAGCGCTGGTAGGCTTCGGCCTGACCGGTATCGGCTGCTCGTCGGTCTATCCGCTTGCCATCTCGGCTGCGGCCCGCCGTGCGGACCGACCGGCTCCGGTCAACGTCGCAGCACTTGGGCAGACGACCTTCCTCGTGTTTTTTGCCGGCCCGCCCCTGCTTGGTTTCATTGCCGAATATGTCGGTATCCGCTTTTCCTATTGGGCGGTGGTCCCCGTTATCGTCGCCGCTCTCTCGATGACCAAGGCGCTTGCAGCAGCTCCCATGCTGGCCATAGGAGCGCAGCGATCTGTGCGGTCCCAAGGCTGACGCGGCTGGCTTCAGCGCGCTGCGCCAGCAGCGCAAGATCGACTTCGACCAAGGCATTCTGCTTTCACCATGCAGCGTCGCAAGAAACGGGTGGCTTCCACGATGACGCGGGTGCATTTCGTGGCGATCACAGAGGAGATTTACCATGAACGCCATTCGCTTTATTGCCATGCCGACCGCTGATGCCGAAGCCCTCTGGAATGGTGGCCGCGACGCCTATGACAACCCGCCCGAGACGATGATATCAGACGGTGACGGCAATCCTTGCCGCCATTGCCTGCAGAATATCGAAGAGGGCGAGGAGATGCTGGTTTTCGCCTACCGGCCCTTCCCGAAGCTGCAGCCCTATGCCGAAACCGGGCCCATTTTCCTCCACAAACAGCCCTGCCGGCGTTACGCCGCCGAAGAGATTCTGCCGCTGGTGCTGACGACGAGCCGCGACTTCATCGTCCGCGGCTACAATGAGAACAACCGCATCGTGTACGGTACCGGCGCGGTGACCCTGGTCAGCGAAATTGCGGCCTATGGCGAAAAGCTGCTGGCACGAGCTGACATCGCCTACGTGCATGTGCGTTCGGCGCGCAACAATTGCTTCCAGTGTCGGATCGACAAGGCAAAGGCGCCGGCCCTGGCAGAGACCGGCGCCCTCACCTGACCGTGGGTCAAGCAGCTTACGCTACGTTGAGCACGCTCTCCGGCGCGAAGGCCTCATAACCGAGCGCCTCGGCGACCGGCTTGTTGGTGATACGACCCTTGTGCACGTTGAGGCCGTTCCTCAAGTGCTTGTCCTCGGCGATGGCGCGCAGGCCGCGGTCGGCAAGTGCAAGCCCATGAACCAGCGTGGCGTTGTTCAGCGCATGCGCCGACGTGACCGGTACTGCACCGGGCATGTTGGCGACGCAATAATGCACCACGCCCTCGACCTCATAAGTCGGGTCGGAATGCGTCGTCGCATGCGAGGTTTCGAAGCAGCCGCCCTGGTCGATGGCGACGTCGACGATGACGGCGCCCTTCTTCATGCCGGACAGCATCTCGCGGGTAACGAGCTTCGGAGCGGCAGCACCCGGGATCAACACGGCACCGATGATGAGATCGGCCGAGAAGACCTCCTCCTCCAGCGCCTGGATGCTGGAATAACGGGTGTGGACACGGCCAGCGAAGATGTCGTCGAGCTGACGCAGGCGCGGCAGGGATTTGTCGAGAATGCTGACATCGGCGCCGAGGCCGGCGGCCATTCTGGCGGCATGCAGGCCGACGACGCCGCCGCCGATGACGGCGACCTTGGCCGGCAGCACGCCGGGCACGCCGCCGAGCAGGACACCGAGACCGCCATTGGCCTTCTGCAGGGCAGTCGCCCCGGCCTGAATGGACAGGCGCCCGGCGACCTCGGACATCGGCGCCAGCAGCGGCAGGCCGCCGCGCTCGTCGGTCACGGTCTCATAGGCGATTGCGGTGACGCCGGAGGCGAGAAGACCCTTGGTCTGATCGGGATCGGGCGCTAGATGCAGATAGGTGTAGAGCAGCTGACCATCGCGAAGCTGGGCCCATTCGGAAGGCTGCGGCTCCTTGACTTTGACGATCATGTCGCACTTTTCGAAAATATCCTTGGCGGAGGCGGCGATCTTCGCGCCAGCCGCGGCATAGGCGGCATCATCGGCGCCGATGCCGGCTCCCGCCTTGGTCTCTACCCAGACCTCGTGGCCGTGCGCCACATATTCGCGCACCGAAGCAGGCGTCAGCCCGACGCGATATTCATGATTCTTGATTTCCTTCGGGCAACCGACACGCATTTCGCGTTCCTCTCCTTTTGTCTCCGCGGTCGCGGATCTCCTCTGCGACCAATCCAACCACCAAGGCTGCGAAATGTCCTTGCAAAGACGGTTTGCGCAAACGCGATTTTTCGGTGATTATTGCGTCTCTGCCCTCTCTCTTCGAAGGTTCTTCGAATGGCCGATCTCGATACCATCGATCTTGCGATTCTGAAGGTTTTGCAGGCCAATGCCCGCATCACCAATGCCGAGCTCGCCGAAAGGATCGGGCTTTCCCCTTCGGCCTGTTCGCGCCGGCTCGACATTCTTGAAAGGAGCGGCGTCATCGACGGCTACCATGCGCGGCTTTCGCACAAGGCGCTCGACTACAAGATGATCGCCATCGTGCATATTTCCCTCTCGGGCCAGTTCGCCAAGACGCTGGCGGAGTTCGAGTCGGCGGTGAAGCTGTGCCCGAACGTGCTCGTCTGCTACCTGATGTCGGGCGAATATGACTACATCCTCAGGGTCGCCGCCCGCGATCTCGAAGACTATGAGCGTATCCATCGCGACTGGCTGTCGGCCCTTCCCCATGTGGTCAAGATCAATTCGAGTTTCGCGCTTAGAGAAATCATCGACAGGCCGAATGTGGGGCTTTGAGGCCTTGCTTATTTTCAGAATGCCTGACCAGACTTTCGGCGCGCGCGGGCGTCTCCCGCTTATTGGCATGTCATGAAATCGAAGACCCACGGTTACATTTTCGCCCTGCTGGCGCTGACCATCTTTTCGCTGCAGGACGCCATCTCCAAACACCTGGCATCCGCCTATCCGCCGATCTTCGTGACGATGATCCGCTACTGGGCCTTCGGGCTTTTCACAATCATTCTCGCTTCGAAGATGCACGGCGGTCTCAAGGCGACGGCTCGCACCAAACGCCCCGCCCTGCAGGTGGCCCGCGGCCTGCTGCTTGCGGTTCAGGTGGTTCTGGCCATCACCTGTTTTGCCGTGATCGGCCTTGCCCGTTCACAGGCGATCTTTTCCGCGACGCCGATCCTGATTGCGCTGCTGGCGATGCCGATCCTCGGCGAGCGGGTCGGGTGGCGCCGATGGGCGGCAATCGGCGCCGGGCTTTTTGGAGTGCTGCTGATCCTGAAGCCGGAAGGCGATTTCTTCGACGTAAAGCTGCTTCTCGCCGTCGCCTCCTGCTTCAATTTCGCCTTTTACGTCATCGCTACACGGCTCGTCAGCCGAGACGATTCTTCGACGACCAGCTTCTTCTATACCGGTGTCGTCGGCGCCGTTGCGATGACGCTGATCGGGCCGTTCTACTGGAGCTGGATGTCATCCGGCGACTGGGGCTGGATGGCGCTCGTCTGCATGACCAGCATTTCCAGCCATTATTTCCTCATCCGCGCCTACGATAGTCTCGATGCCGCCGCCGTCCAGCCGCTGACCTATCTGTCGCTTGTCTACGCTTCGATCATCGGCGTGACGATCTATGGCGAAACGCTGAGCCTCAACACGATCGTCGGCTCGGCGATCGTGGTCGCCGCCGGCATCTTCACGGTCTGGCGCGAACATGTTGTGGGACGCAGGGCTGCCAAAGCCAGCGGCGTCGCATTTGATTGAGTGTCGACCTGCGTTAGCCCGTTTTACACAGATTGGCTTCCAGAATCGCTGCACGCATCTCCGTGACATGCAGTAACCCTAACTGACAGTTTCACTGCAATTTTAGCCAAGCCACTAAAACCATTTCAATTTTCGGGCGCTATGCTCTCCGACTGTATCCAAGGGAGACAGTATGACCCGCAACTTGAAAATCACGGCAAGAAAGGCCGACCGGCAAAACTGCCGTGTCTTCGGCAGCGTCAAATATCTGAACAGCCAAGTGGATGTCCGCATTCTCAACCTGTCGGTGACCGGCGCCGCCCTGGAGACGAAGACGCCGCTCCATGCCGCTTCCGGCAGCAAGGTGCGCATCGAAGCCGAAAATCTCGGACTGCTCGAAGGGATCATCCGCTGGAAGCACAATGGCCGCATCGGCGTGCAGTTCGATGTGAATTCGAATGCGCGGGCACAGGTCGCCTCCTATTTCCGCTTTTTCCATAAGGAAATACGGCCTGTGCTGGCGGTTCGTCAGCTGAGAGCCGCGACCGGCGGCGACCGCCCACCTCAGCCGTCGACGCTGAAAGCGTAAGGCCGCACCGCTATTACGCCGAGGAGCGGCTGAGATCGGTCAGGAGCTGCGGTTGGTGCTGGTGCCGCCCGCAGGCGATGGAGATTGAGGATCTGCCGCCGCCAGCGACTTTCCGTATCGCCGCCGTAAACGTCTCCGCGTTGTCGTCCGCACTGGACGCGTTGCCTCCGAAATCTTTGTCCTTTGCAATCACGACCCTGCTCGCGCCCCCTTCCCAAGGGATACCGCCTCAGACTACAAGTTGCGTTTCAAAACCATTGCGCCTTTGCCACTGATTGTTTGCCGTCCTGTCATTTTCGCAGTGTACTCCTCGCCAAATCGTCCTAATTCTGAGGAGCCGGACGATGCACGATCTTTGAAGGAGAGCTTCCATGTCTTCCATTTTCGACGTTGGCTTGATGAGCCGCCGTTCCTTGCTTGGCGGCATTGCCGCCACCTCCGCCCTCGTGCTGCTGCACCCTTTCAGCGCGCGCGCCAGCGCCAACCAGGCGCATCTCCGGCTGATGGAAACGACGGACATTCACGTCAACGTCTTCCCCTATGACTATTATGCCGACAAGCCGAACGACACGATGGGTCTGGCGCGCACCGGAACGATCATCGACGCGATCCGCGCCGAGGCCGTCAACTCGCTGCTGGTCGACAATGGCGACGTACTCCAGGGCAATCCGATGGGCGACTATATGGCCTATCAGCACGGTATGAAGGACGGCGACGTCCATCCCGTGATCAAGGCGATGAACACGCTCGGCTATACCGTCGGCACGCTCGGAAATCACGAGTTCAACTACGGCCTCGACTTCATGTTCAAGGTGCTGTCGGGCGCCAACTTCCCCTTCGTCTGCGCCAACCTGACCAAAGGTCAGCTCGCCTCGGACCCGAAGCAGGACGACCTTTTCTTCAAACCCTACGTCGTCGTGGAAAAGCAGATCAAGGACGGCGCCGGCAAGGAGAGCCCGGTCAAGATCGGCTTCATCGGCTTCGTGCCGCCGCAGATCATGCTCTGGGATATCAAGAACCTCGAGGGTAAGGCGCAGACGCGCGACATCGTCGAGGCCGCCAAAGCCTGGGTCCCGGCGATGAAGGAGGCAGGCGCCGATATCGTCATCGCACTCTCCCACTCCGGCATCGACGGAGCCGCGCCGTCCGAAAAAATGGAAAACGCGTCGCTGCATCTGGCCGCAGTCGAGGGGATTGACGCGATCTTCACCGGTCACCAGCATCTCGTCTTCCCCGGTCCGAAGAACTGGGACGGCATCGCCAATGCCGACCCGGTCAAGGGCACACTGCATGGCAAGCCCGCCGTGATGGCAGGCTTCTGGGGCTCGCATCTCGGCCTTATCGACCTGCTCTTGGAAAAGGACGGCAACAGCTGGAAGATCGTCGATTTCACCTCGGAAGCCCGGCCGATCTATCATCGCGACGACAAGAAGAAAGTAGTCGCCGATTACGCCGACAAGAAAGAGGTGGTCGAGGCCGCCAAATCAGAGCATGAGGCGACGCTCGCCTATGTCCGCACGCCCGTCGGCAAGACCTCCGCGCCGCTCTATTCCTATTTCGCGCTCGTCGCCGACGATCCTTCCGTCCAGGTCGTCAGCCAGGCTCAGACCTGGTACATCAAGCAGATGCTCGCCGACACCGAATTCAAGGATCTGCCGGTGCTTTCGGCTGCGGCTCCCTTCAAGGCCGGCGGTCGCGGCGGCGCGGATTATTATACCGACGTTCCGGCCGGCGATATCGCCATCAAGAACGTCGCCGACCTCTACCTCTATCCGAACACGGTGCAGGCTGTCGCCATCACCGGCGCGCAAGTGAAGAACTGGCTCGAAATGTCGGCCGGCATGTTCAATCACATCGAAGCCGGATCGAAGGATGCGCCGCTGCTCAACAACGACTTCCCATCCTATAATTTCGATGTCATCGACGGGGTGACCTATCAGATCGACCTTTCGCAGCCGCCGAGATATGATTCCTCCGGCAAGGCCATCAATCCGGATGCCAACCGCATCCAGAATCTCGCCTTCGACGGCAAGCCGATCGATCCGGCTCAGCAGTTCGTCGTCGTCACCAACAATTACCGCGCCGGCGGCGGCGGCAGTTTCCCAGAGATTGCAGCGGATAAGGTGATCTTCCAGGCGCCTGATACCAATCGCGACGTCATCGTCCGTTATGTTCACGACCAAGGCACGATCAATCCGTCGGCCGATGCGAACTGGACCTTCAAGCCGCTGCCGGGCACGACCGTTACCTTCGACAGCGGCCCGAAGGCAAAACAGTTCCTCGCTGCAGTCAAGAGCGTCAAGATCGAGGAAGCCGGCGACGGTGCCGACGGCTTCTCGAAGTTCCGGCTGGTCCTTTAAGCGGAGACAGACAGCGAAGGCGCGGCCGCGCGCCTTCGTCATTCGGCCGCAAGCGGCGAGACGGTGTCGCGCAATTCCGCCATCTGGGCGTGGAAATCGGCTTGGTTGGGGCAGAAGGAAAGCCGGGTGCGGAACGCCTCGATCATCCAGGCGGCGGCAGGTCCGGGCGGGTTCGCGAGCTGGCGCATCGAATAGATGGCATACTCGCCCTGCTCATAGGCATCCAGATCGAGATGGACGAGCGCGCCGCTCCGCAAGTCGTCATGCAAGATCGAAGCCGGAAGACCGCCCCAGCCCAGCCCGGCCTTGATAAGCTGATGTTTCGTCGCGATATCACTGACACGCCAGGTCTTGTAGGACAGGACGTTGAAATCCCGCCCCTTCGTGCGGCCTGAGGCGTCGCTAACGACGAGTTGCACTTCCTCGCGCACGTCGCCGAGTGTCAAGGGCCGGCTGATTTGGGCAAGCGGATGGTTGGGCGCGGCAACGGGCAACATGAAGGAGTGGCCGATTCGCTCGGTGATGAGCGAATCATCTTGCTTGAGGACAGCGCCGCCGATGCCGATCGTCACCTTGCCCGTTAATATGAGATCCATGACCATTCCGAGCTCGCCGACGTTGAGGTTCAATGAAACGGTCGGAAACCTCTCGCGGAATTCGTGCAGCACGTCCACCACGGCCCGCGAGGGCACCATGACGCTGATGGCTACGGAAACTTCCGCTTCGAGACCTTCCCTCAGGCTTTTGACACGAGCCCGCATGACCTGCAGGTCACCCAGAATGCGGCGGGCATCCTCGAGCATCGCCTTGCCCGCCTCGGTCAGCTTCGGCTGGCGCGCGCCGGAACGCTCAAAAAGCGGCATTTCGAGCTGCGCCTCCAGGTTGGCGATCGTATAGCTGATAACCGATTGCGCCCGGTTCAGTGCCCGCGAAGCGGCCGAAAAGCTGCCGGTTTCGGCAACGGTCAAAAACACCTGCAATTGATCCAGGGTGGGGTTCGGAAGCATCTTCCATCCATTCCATCGATAGTTTCGATCGACATTATCTCCGTTTTTTCGATAGCAGGCCAGACTTATTTTCCTGTTCGACACCGCGGCTCATCTCCCAGCAACGAGCCGTTCCGTTCAATTCGAAAGGAAATGATCCATGTCGTCCATTCTTCTTCTGACGTCCAGCCCGCGTGCCGAATCGCTCTCGACCCCGATCGCCGCCGATCTCGCCGAGAAGCTGAAAAACCAGAAGCCGGGCAGCGTCGTCGTCCGCCGCGACCTTGCCGCCGCGCCGCTGCCGCATATCGACGACCTCTTCACCGGCGCGATCCGCAAGCCGGCGGAAGCCCGCACCGCCGAAGAGATCGCAGCCATCAAGACCTCCGACGAACTGGTCGCCGAACTGTTTGCCGCCGACACGATCGTCATCAGCACCGGCCTGATCAACTTCAACATCTATTCGTCGCTGAAGACGTGGATCGACAATGTCGCCCGCGCCGGCGTGACCTTCAAGTACACGGAAAGCGGCCCGGTCGGCCTCGTAACCGGCAAGAAGGTTTATGTGGTGCTTGCTTCCGGCGGCGTCTACTCGCAGGGACCGGCTGCTCCCCTGAACCATGCCGTGCCTTACCTGAAATCGGTTCTCGGCTTCCTCGGCATCACCGATATCGAGACCATCTATGTCGAAGGCCTTGCTTTCGGCCCGGAAGCCGCCGAAAAGGCCATTGGCGCCGCCAAGTCGCGCGTCGAGGAAATCGCACTCGCAGCCTGATCGGCTTCCGAATCCTCCATTGAACGGCCGGCACCTGCTGGCCGTTCGTCATTTGCCGATATCGGCGACGAAATCCCGGATCGCCTCCAGGATTTCGCCCGAAAGAGCCTCATCCGAGGAAACCCTGGCAAGGCCGACGCCGCCTGCCATCATGGCGAAAGCCATGATTGCCTTTCGCCGTCTTTCCCCTTCATTTGCTCCCGTGGCCTTGCCGGCCAAAGCCTGGAAATTGCGTTCGAGCCGCTCCGTGGCAATGCGCCGCGCCTTCTCGCTGCTGCGCGCGATATCGGAGGTCAGCGCGGCGAAAGGGCAGCCTTCGCCAGGATTGTCGCGATGATAGGCGCTGACATAGCGATCGGCGACATCGGCAGCCGTCATCTTCGCGGGGTCCACACCCTCTGCTTCCAGCCTGCGCCCCCATGAATCGAAAGCGGATTCGATCGCTTCGGCGACGAGATCGTCACGGGAGGCGAAGTGCTTGTAGAAGCCGCCGACGGTCAGCCCGGCCTCCTTCATCAGGTCGGCGACGCCGATGCCTTGCAACCCCTCTTCGCGCAACCGCTTTGACGCAGTCTCGACGATTTTCTCGTGGGTCTTCAGTTTTTCCAGCTGCGAACGGCCCATCGGACTCTCCCGTATTGCCTCTTGACTCATGTGGATTTCAATCATAATCCTTATAGATAACGATCATAATCCAGATCGTTGTCATTTCCAAGAGGAGCATGAATCATGCGTCTAAGAAACAAGGTCGCCCTGATCACCGGCGGAAACAGCGGTATCGGTCTTGCGACTGCCAAAGTCTTCATCGACGAGGGTGCCAAGGTGGTGATCACCGGCCGCAACCCGGAAACGCTTGCCGCCGCCGAAAAGGCGCTTGGGGCCGGTGTGCTGGCGCTGAAGGTCGATGTCACCGATGCCGTCGCCATCGAGAAGGCTTTTGCGGAAGCGGCCGCGAAGGTCGGTAAGTTCGACATCGTCTTCGCCAACGCCGGCATCGGCGGCGCAACACCGCTCGGTGACACATCGCCGGAGCAGTTCAATCGGATCATCAACACCAACCTGACCGCGGTGTTCTTCACCGTGCAAGCGGCCCTGCCGCATCTCAGCGACGGCAGCTCGGTCATTCTCAACGGTTCGGTGCATGCCGTGCTCGGCGCTCCCGGCTGGTCGGCCTATGCGGCGACCAAGGCTGCGGTGCGCGCCATGACGCGCAATATGGCGTCGGAACTTGCGCCGCGCGGCATCCGCGTCAACCAGGTGACTCCAGGCGGCACGAAGACACCGATCTGGTCGCCGATGGCACCAACGGAAGATGCGATGTCGGCGCTGGAGGCTCGCATGGGCGGCCTGAGCCCGCTCGGCCGCATGAGCGAAGCCGAGGAAATCGCCAAGGCAGCGCTCTATCTCGCCTCGGATGATTCCGCCAACGTCACCGGCATAGAAATCACCGTCGATGGCGGCATGACGAGCGCGCCGTCGGGCGCCAAGATCTTCCGCGCCGCCTGACTGCAGCAGGGGTTGGCAAAACCTGCCCAGCCCCCGCTCCCTGCGCAGCCAGCCTTGCTACGGCTACTTTATCCCAACTCTTACGCATGGCGCGGGTGAGCAATACGAAGTAGGACGATTGCCACATTGAGGGTGGCAAAACCATAGGCTTGAAGGAATCTGTTTCGATTTCTCAACATCCCAAACACCGCAACGCCGCGCTGCGGTGGGTGACGCGACCCGCCGCCTAACTTGATTGCACCATGGCGGAGCGGCCGACGACGCAATTGCGGCCGCTTTTCTTTGCCGCGTAGAGCCTGCCGTCGGCGGCGGTGAGCACCGTCGTAAAGCTGATGCCGTCCTCGTCAGCGGTCGCAACGCCGATGCTGACCGTGACCGGCTTATCGTCCGGTGTTTTGACGCTGGTCTCGATCGTCCAGCGCAGGCGTTCGGCAAGGAGCAACCCTTCCTCATGGCTTGTGCCGGGGCAGACGGCGACGAATTCCTCGCCGCCGAAGCGGAAGATGCGGTCGCTGGACCGCAGCGTCGTGCCGAGACGGGCGGCTATCGCCCTCAGCACCTCATCGCCCTGAAGATGGCCATGACCATCGTTGACATCCTTGAAGTGATCTGCGTCAATAATGAGGACGGTGGCAAGCAGCCCCTGCCTCAAGGCCTCGCGCAGCATCACCGGCGCTTCGAGTTCCATGCGTGTGCGGTCATAAACGCCGGTAAGCATATCGCGGCCGGTGCGCTCCAGAAGGTCATTATAGCGCTCGCGAAAGGTGAGATCACTGAAAACGTCGCTGATGGAGCGTGCGGCGGCGTCAGCGCCAAGGCGGCGGATCCGATATTCATAGACGGCAAACATCGCCCCATAGAGGCCGACGGAGAGCATCTTCGCCTTCCAGCCACCCCAGAATACGGCGACTGGAACATCGAGGAAATAGTGCAGTGCGGCAAAGAAGCCGATCTGGTCGAAAGTCAGCAGCACAAAGCCGGAGATCATGAAACGCAGGACGACACGCCTGCGGAAGAAATCGCCGAGCTTTTCGTAGAGCAGGATGATGCCGAGCGAATCGACATAGAGAAGCGCCGTGCCCCAAATCATCAGCCAGCCCATCTCTTTCAGGAAATCGACGTCGGGCGTGTGGTTCGACGACAGCTGCAGCGGCTGGTGCAGTTGCAGCACCCAGGCGATGCCGACGGTCAGCAGATTGCCGAGAAACAGGCCGTAGATCGGCTGGCGCACCGTAGCGGCATCCTCCCACAGATACAGCATCAGGATCATCATCAGCTTGCCGGAGAAGAAGACGGATGAGCCCGGCGACACATCGCCGAACGGAAGCGAGACGTAAAAGACCGCCGCCAGATAAGTCTCCATGAAATGCATGACGCCGAGCGCCGTCAGAAAGACGCCGAGGCCAAGCCGATGGCGGAAATGCAGAAGCGTCACCATCAGCACGAAATAGGCGATGGCTTCGACGACGAAGAGCGCGAGATTCAGCGCTTCCATGACAACACCTCGGCTTCAGGCCGGTGCCTTCGGCACCCTGCCGGCACGGCGGCGGATCCAATGCTCGAGCGTCTGAAAAAGTGGAACACGATGGCAGCCCTGCAAATCCTGCAGGCAATAGCTTTCACCGCAATCCTTTAAGATTACGTATGCAAACCTGCTTCCTTCTAGAGCGCAAGTCACGGTGTTGAAAAGCAACGGGATTTCCGGGCTGCGGCCGATTCCGATTGATCGGGATCGATTTCAGACCTGACGAACCTTCTCGCCGTCACCGAAGAGCGACGAACCATGCTGATCGATAATCTGCTGCGCCTTGCGAACCGTGCATTCGATCGCATCGTCGAAGGAGGAAAACATATCGGCGCGGATGAAATTGCGCACCAGCACCTCGTCGCCGACCTTCTTTTCGATACGGCCGGCAAGGCGATACTGACTGCCCTCCTTGCGCGGCTCCGCATAGATCGTGCAATCGCCATAAAGCTGCGGCTCGCCGGACGGGGCTGCCGCCTCACCGGCCGGTTTGCCGCCGCCGGAGAACATCGAAAAGAGATTTGAAATGAACGAAGCCATGTCGTGTCTCTAGCACGACGCCCTTCCGATCGCCAAGTCAAATGATCAGGTTCGCGAGGATCTCGTTTTCGGTGATATCCTCGTAACCCATGCCGGAAGCTTCGAAATTTGCAATCAGCCGGGCGAAATTCTCAGGCGCCTTGGTTTCGATGCCGATCAGGATCGAGCCGAAGTTGCGCGCCGATTTTTTCAGATATTCGAAGCGGGCGATATCGTCGTCGGGGCCGAGCAGATTGAGGAAATCCCGGAGCGCTCCCGGACGTTGGGCCAGCCTGAGGATAAAGTATTTCTTCAGCCCTGCGTAACGCATGGCTCTTTCCTTTACGTCAGGCAGGCGCTCGAAATCGAAATTGCCGCCGGAGACGACAGCGACGATGGTCTTGCCGCGGATCGGTTGGGCGTCCATCGCGGCGATTGCCGTCAGCGACAGGGCGCCCGCCGGCTCCAGCACGACGCCCTCGACGTTCAGCATCTCTTGGATGGTGACGCAGATGGCGTTTTCCGGCATCAGCTGCACTTGGCTTGCCGGAAAATCGCGAAGGGCGGCGAAATTCAGGTCGCCGATGCGGGCGACCGCTGCGCCGTCAACGAAATTGTCGACCTTGGCAAGCGTCGTCACCTTGCCTGCCTCGATGCTGCGCCTGAGGCTTGGCGCACCGGCCGGTTCGGCGAAGACGAAGGCCGATTTCGGCACGATGCCCTCGAGATAACCGGTGATGCCGGCGGCCAGTCCACCGCCGCCGACGGGCAGAACCACCATATCGGGCACGGTTCCCTCGGGCAGCTGCTGCATGATCTCGGCAGCGACCGTCGCCTGCCCCTCGATGATATCGGCATGGTCGAAGGGCGGCACCATGACGCCGCCGACCGCCTCGACATGCTCGCGCGCCGCCTGATAGCACTGATCGAAAAAGTCGCCGAACAGCCGGATAGTGATGAATTCAGCGCCGAACATGCGGGTCTTGTCGATTTTCTGCTGCGGCGTCGTCACCGGCATGAAGACGACGCCCGGCACGCCGAAATGACGGCAGACATAGGCAAAGCCTTGGGCGTGGTTGCCGGCCGAGGCACAGACGAAGGTCTTGCCGGCCGCCCCCTGCCCGATCGCCTTGCGGAAAAAATTGAAGGCGCCGCGGATCTTATAGGAGCGCACCGGCGACAGATCCTCGCGCTTCAGCCAAATATCGGCACCGTAGCGGGCCGAGAGATGGTCATTGAGCTGCAGCGGCGTTGCCGGAAAGAGGCTGCGCATTGCCTCTTCGGCGCTTTCGACGTCAAGTCTCGTCACGGGCGTGGTCCATTCTCATGATTGGTCACCGCCGCTATGGCACAGACCGGCGGCTAAAGGAAAGGTTCACTGACCGGCCGGCTCAGCCCATAGAGCCTTTCTTAAGCCAATTGCAAAATCGGCGGCAGATGAACTGATTTTAACTGTCAATGGAAAGGCCTGCCACTTATATGGAGCGATGATGATCTTCAAATTCGCAAGACCGCTCGCCTGGCTGCTGCTCGCCCTCATCCTGTTTGTCACGGTTTCGCCGATCGGGCTGAGACCGGATACGGTGACGACGGTCGATGCGGACCGCGGCACCGCCTATGTTCTGCTCGGCCTTGCCTTTGCGCTCGCCTATCCGAAGCAGTGGAAACTGGTGGCCGTGCTGCTGATCATTGGGGCGGTCGCCATCGAATATCTGCAGTATTTCGCGCCGACCCGCCATCCGCGCCTGCATGACGCAGGCATCAAGGCCATGGGCGCTGCCCTCGGCCTCGCTGCCGGCTGGGTGATCAACAGATGGCGCGAGAGCAGAGCTCCAAACAGCCTGCCTTTCACAGAACGCTGACTATTGCGGATCAGAAACCCGGCAAATCCGTTGCCCAGAAAAACAGCGGTATCGCAGCCACAACAGTTGCAAGAACAAATGCGACGCTCGTCCTGAAGATCCGGACGCGCCGAACCCTGGTCCCGCTCCAATCGTAAACCATCGTCTTACTCCCACAAGACAACACTTACTCTACCGCCGCGGCGCAATCCTTGCACCGAAAATGTCATTGTCAAGCAATAACGCGCTCTTACGCGCAAGATACAGGCATATTCCAACAGGATTATAACGATTGTTGCAGCTAACCGGGGCATTATCGAACCGGTCCGCCTTCGTTCCTGACGGAACTACGGCGCGACAGCCTTCGCTTGGCTGCTCTCTTCGGCTCGCCGAGCCGAAGCTCACAGAGCGTAGGCTGGTGCGGGCGACGGGGATCGAACCCGTATAGCCTAAGGCCGAGGGATTTTAAGTCCCTTGCGTCTACCAGTTTCGCCACGCCCGCTTGCGGCGTTTTCAATATCTTGCGTCATGGGCGATGGGAAGAGCCGTGGGGCGTAAAAATAATATTGGCTCTGCCGGCAGCGCCACGGAATGAATGGGCAGGTATTTTAACGCGAAAGTGACTGTCGGCGCCGCTCGTTTCGTCTGGCCCGAGAAACTGAAAAAGGCGCGGCGGGCTCACGCCCATCGCGCCTTCATCATTTACGCATCGAGATCAAGCGAGCTTGGCAGCGAGCCGGGCGACATAGGCGCCCTGGTATTTGGCGCCTTCGAGTTCGATCTCGGAAGGCTGGCGCGAACCGTCGCCGTTGGTGATGGTGGAGGCGCCGTAAGGCGAGCCGCCCTTGACTTCCTCAGTGCCCATCTGGCCCTGGAAAGCGTAAGGCAGACCGGCGACGACCATGCCCTGGTGCAGGAAGGTGGGGATGAAGCCGAGGATGGTCGATTCCTGGCCGCCATGCTGGGTCGCCGAAGAGGTGAAGACCGAACCGATTTTGCCGACGAGCTTGCCGGTGAACCAAAGGCCGCCCGTCTGGTCCCAGAAATTGCGCATCTGCGAGGCGACCGTGCCGAAGCGGGTGCCGGCGCCGACGATGATTGCGTCATAATCCGTCAGTTCATCGACGGTGGCGATCGGCGCGGCCTGGTCGATCTTGTAGTGAGAGGCCTTGGCGACCTCTTCCGGTACCAGTTCCGGGACGCGCTTGACGGTGACGTCGGCACCAGCCGACCTCGCGCCTTCAGCAACGGCATAGGCCATGGTTTCGATATGGCCATAGGCCGAGTAATAAAGAACGAGAACTTTCGCCATCTTCCATTTTCCTTGAAACAGCGGGGAATTTCGTAACCGGCGGATTTCTACCAGCGCCCAGGGCCGAAGGCAGCCCTGCGCGGGAGAACTCAGTGTTCAACGTGCGTAGACGAAAATTCGCTTGCGGTTCTGATTTGGCGCGAAAGTGACGCATCGGCTCGTTCTAAAGAGCATGGTATCGTCCGAAATCGCTCATCCTTTTCGGCATTACGCGCGCGTGTTTGCAAAGCAGCCTGAGGGCGCTACCTATTGACCAGCCTCACATCACGGAACATCCTATGAGCCATGACACCGTCGTCACCGCCGCCATGCTCGCCATCGGCGACGAACTCCTTTCCGGCCGCACCAAGGACAAGAATATCGGCCACCTCGCCGATCTGCTCACCCTGTCAGGCATAGATCTCAAGGAAGTGCGAATCGTCGCCGACGACGAGCAGGCGATCGTCGAGGCGCTGAATGCGCTTCGCGCTCGCTATGACTACGTCTTCACCTCGGGCGGCATCGGGCCGACGCATGACGACATCACCGCCGATGCGATCGCCAAGGCTTTCGGCCTGCCCTGCGAATATGACGAAGCGGCGATGACGCTGCTGGCCGATATGTACCGTCGCCGCGAGATGGAATTCACCGAGGCGCGCCAGCGCATGGCGCGCATGCCGCGGGGTGCCGCTCATATCCCCAATCCGGTGTCGACGGCACCCGGCTTCATCATCGGCAATGTCTATGTCATGGCCGGCGTGCCGCAGGTCTTTCAGGCGATGGTCGACAATGTGCTGCCGACGCTTCGGACCGGCACGCCGGTTCTCTCGCTCGCCATCGCCTGCCCTTATGGCGAAGGAGATATCGGCACGCCCCTTGCCGCGATCCAGAAAGCGCATCCGGATACCAGCATCGGTTCCTACCCGCGTTATATCGGCCAGAAATTCTCGACCGAGATCGTCGTGCGCGGCCGCGCGCAGGCGGCAATCGATGCGGCCGGCGCCGAGGTCCACGCGATGATCGACGCCATCCGCCGGAACAAGGAGATCGCAGAAAACCATTCCGCCGAGGCATGAGAAGCCGGACTTGATCCCCGTCAAGGAAGAACGGGAGAACGGTCTGGTGCATTCCGTCCCTCGCGCACGTCATTTCAGCGCAAGGAGAATTGATATGTCTTACAAAACCATTCTCGCCATTCTCGATACGGCAGACAATAGCGCCGCCGTTGCCGATTTTGCCTTTGCCGTTGCCGCCGAAGGCGGTGCTCACGTGATCGGCCTGCATGCCGAAACCATACCGGCCGTGCCGCTGGTGGCGCCGATGGAAATTCCCGATCCCGTCGCCGTCCAGGCGCTGCAGGATATGGCGCATGGTGAAACGGTCGCCGTGGAACGCATCTTTCGCGCCAAAGCGCAGGCCGCCGACGCCTCCTCGGAATGGCGCAGCTTTGCCACGTCCACCGGCTACGGTTCTGCACCGCTGATCGAAAGCGCCCGCAGCGCCGATCTTCTGATCGCATCGCAGGCCGACCCGGCCAACCCCTCCGACAGCCATGTCGACGTCGACGGCTTCCTCTTCGAAGCCGGCCGGCCGGTGCTGATGATCCCTTGCGTCATCCGCCAGCCGAAGCCGATCAAGCGCGTGCTGATCGCCTGGAACGGCTCGAAGGAGGCGGCGCGCGCGACCTTCGATGCGCTGCCCTTCCTCAAAGCGGCCGAGGAAGTGGAGATTTTTTCGGTCGACCCGGCCGATACCGCTCTGCAGTCGCCGCTCACATCAGGCGCCGAGATCGCCGCCGCACTTGCACGCCATGGCGTGAAGACGACGCTTGCGACGGGCCACAGCGTCGACAGGAATACCTCGCATGTCATCGAAAACCGGCTGTCGGACAGCAGCATCGATCTTCTCGTCATGGGCGCCTATACCCATTCCCGGCTTTGGCAGGCGATCTTCGGCGGCACGACGAAGAGCCTGCTGCAATCAATGACGGCGCTGACCCTGTTGTCGCGATGAGCGGCTCCTCTTGCGTTTTACCGGCAAATCCCGCTAATTGCTGCGACCGATGAAGGCTTCGAGCCCCGGCCACGCCTCGCGCAGCAGCTCGCGATCTCGCGCAGTTCCGGCTGCGCGATTTGCGTTTTGCCGCTGAAGCCGTCCGGTCGCCGGTCAACGGCGTTTCGTCTCTATTCATGCCGCGGAGCAGCCCGATGTCCCTTCCCGATAAAGCCTTTCCCGTTTCCTGGGATCAATTCCACCGCGATGCGCGCGCCCTTGCCTGGCGGCTTGCCGGCCTCGATCAAGCCTTCAAGGCGATCGTCTGCATCACCCGCGGCGGCCTGGTGCCGGCCGCGATCATCTCCCGGGAACTGAACATCCGGCTGATCGAGACAGTCTGCATCGCCTCCTATCATGACTATGTGAATCAGGGCGACATGGTGCTGCTCAAGGGAATTGCGCCCGAGCTTACTGAAAACGGTGGCGAAGGCGTGCTCGTCGTCGACGATCTGACGGATACCGGCAAAACCGCGGCGCAGGTTCGCACCATGCTGCCGAAGGCGCATTTCGCCTGCGTCTACGCCAAGCCGAAGGGTGTGCCGACCGTCGACACATTCATCACCGAGGTCAGCCAGGACACCTGGATCTATTTCCCCTGGGACATGGGCTTCACCTACCAGGAACCGATCGCCAAGGGCGCTGGCGCGCGCTGATCGCCGCAAACCCGAATTGCGCCGCCATCCTCGGCGCACTTTGGACAGCGCTGATTTCCTCAGCGAATCGGCAAGCGCATTTGCACCGGAAATGCCATCACAAGATTTGCCGCAGGACACTTTTTTGCCGCTGCGGCACTTGCCTTAGCCGGCGACGTCCGCAAGTCATTGTATTTTCAGCGCTCCCCGGCTTTCCCCAATCTCCACAGGCGCGTCCACAAGATGTTGTGGTTACCATTCAATTAAAAACCAGCCCTTGACGGAATCAGCGGTTTCAAACTTTACTGTTCCTGATGTTGCGGCGGCGACAGGACCGGAGGTACGAGCCCGGTTCCCTTTGAAAACAAGACGCAGAATCAGGCTGTTGTGCCGGAACCGGCCTAAGCCAGAGAGGATTTCTGCGCGGTTTTCTGCCTCCAAAAAAAGTGACATCGGGGCTGGCGATAATAAGCTGTTAATACTATATTTAGTGTTTGCAGCCACCATCACCACAAGATACAGGAAGGACATCTCCGGATGACACCCCTGTCACGATACGGAAACGAGACTGGCTGCACGATGACAATGTGCCGCCGGATAGGAAATTTGCGCCCTGGGGACGGGCGCCAACGCGAGGTCAAGACTATGCGCATCGAACGTCGTTTCACGAAGGCCGGCCAAGGCGCCTATGCGGATATCGAATTCCGTAAGGCGACGAGCGAGATCAAGAACCCGGATGGGTCAATCGTCTTCCGCCTCGAGAATATCGACGTGCCTGCGCAGTTCTCCCAGGTCGCGACCGACGTTCTGGCGCAGAAGTATTTCCGCAAGGCCGGCGTCCCCACTCGGCTGAAGAAGGTCGAGGAGAATGACGTTCCTTCCTTCCTGTGGCGCTCCGTTCCCGACGATGCGGCGCTGAAGACCCTGCCCAAGGAGGAGCAGACCGGCTCCGAAATCGATGCGCGCCAGGTCTTCGATCGCCTCGCCGGCACCTGGACCTATTGGGGCTGGAAGGGCGGCTATTTCTCTTCGGAAGAAGATGCTGCCGCCTTCAAGGACGAGCTTGCCTATATGCTCGCCACCCAGCGGGTCGCTCCGAACTCGCCTCAGTGGTTCAACACCGGCCTGCACTGGGCCTATGGCATCGACGGCCCCGGCCAGGGCCATTTCTATGTCGACCCCTTCACCGGCAAGCTGACCAAGTCCAAGTCCGCCTACGAACACCCGCAGCCGCATGCCTGCTTCATCCAGTCGGTCGAGGACGATCTCGTCAACGAAGGCGGCATCATGGATCTCTGGGTGCGTGAAGCGCGTCTCTTCAAGTACGGCTCCGGCACCGGCTCCAACTTCTCCATGCTGCGCGGCGAAGGCGAGAAGCTTTCCGGCGGCGGCCGCTCCTCCGGCCTGATGAGCTTCCTGAAGATCGGAGACCGCGCCGCCGGCGCCATCAAATCGGGCGGCACGACCCGCCGCGCCGCCAAGATGGTGGTCGTCGACATCGACCATCCCGATATCGAGGAATACATCAACTGGAAGGTCAAGGAAGAGCAGAAGGTTGCGGCTCTCGTCACCGGCTCCAAAATCGTCGCCAGGCACCTGAAGGCGATCATGAAGGCCTGCTTCAATTGCGAAGGCGACAACGGCGATTGCTTCGACCCGGCCAAGAACCCTGCCCTGAAGCGCGAGATCCGCGCCGCCAAGAAGGATCAGGTTCCGGAGAACTACGTCCAGCGTGTCATCCAGTTCGCCCGCCAGGGCTACAAGGATCTCGAATTCAAGACCTACGACACGGACTGGGATTCGGAAGCCTATCTGACGGTATCGGGCCAGAACTCCAACAACTCCGTCTCGATCAAGGACGACTTCCTGCGCGCCGTCGAGAACGACGGCGAATGGAAGCTGACCGCCCGCAAGGACGGCAAGGTCATGAAGACGCTGAAGGCGCGCGACCTCTGGGAAACGATTTCCTATGCCGCCTGGGCTTCGGCCGATCCGGGCATCCATTTCAACACGACAATGAACGACTGGCACACCTCGCCGGCCGGCGGCCCGATCCGCGGCTCGAACCCGTGCTCGGAATACATGTTCCTCGACGACACGGCCTGCAACCTCGCTTCGCTGAACCTCTTGCAGTTCAAGGACAAGGCCACCAAGCGCATCAATATCGGCGACTACGAACATGCCGTTCGCCTGTGGACCGTCGTGCTCGAAATCTCGGTGATGATGGCGCAGTTCCCGTCGAAGCGCATTGCCGAACTCTCCTACGAATACCGCACGCTCGGCCTCGGCTACGCCAATATCGGCGGCCTGCTGATGTCGTCGGGCATCCCCTACGACTCCGCTGAGGCCCGCGCCATCGCCGGTTCGCTGACGGCGATCATGACCGGCGTCTGCTATGCGACCTCGGCTGAAATGGCCGGCGAGCTCGGCCCGTTCCCGAATTTCGCGCCGAACCGCGAGAGCATGCTCAGGGTCATCCGCAACCATCGCCGCGCCGCTTACGGCGAAACCTCCGGCTATGAGGCGCTGTCGATCGATCCGGTCGCGCTGATCCATTCGGAAAACCCCGACCAGGATCTCGCCGCCCATGCCAAATCGGCCTGGGACAAGGCGCTCGAACTCGGCGAAAAGCACGGCTACCGCAATGCCCAGGTTTCGGTCATCGCCCCCACGGGCACGATCGGCCTCGTCATGGATTGCGACACGACGGGCATCGAGCCTGACTTCGCCCTCGTCAAGTTCAAGAAGCTCGCCGGCGGCGGCTACTTCAAGATCATCAACCGCGCCGTGCCGGAAGCGCTGCGCACGCTCGGCTATTCGGAAAGCCAGATCGCCGAGATCGAAGCCTATGCAGTCGGCCACGGCAACCTGAACCAGGCGCCGGCGATCAACCCGTCGACGCTGAAGGCCAAGGGCTTCACCGACGAGAAGGTGGAAGCCGTCAACGCCGCGCTGAAGAGCGCCTTCGACATCAAGTTCGTCTTCAATCAGTGGACGCTCGGCGCCGACTTCCTGAAGGACACGCTGAAGGTTTCCGACGAGCAGCTCGCCGACATGAGCTTCAACCTGCTCGACCATATGGGCTTCTCGAAGAAGGACATCGAAGCCGCCAACATCCATGTCTGTGGTGCGATGACGCTGGAAGGCGCGCCCTTTCTCAAGGCCGAGCATCTGCCGGTCTTCGATTGCGCCAATCCCTGCGGCAAGATCGGCAAGCGTTACCTCTCCGTGGAAAGCCATATCCGCATGATGGCGGCTGCCCAGCCCTTCATCTCGGGCGCGATTTCCAAGACGATCAATATGCCGAACGAGGCAACCGTCGAGGATTGCAAGAACGCCTATATGCTCTCTTGGAAGCTCGGTCTGAAGGCCAATGCCCTCTACCGTGACGGCTCCAAGCTGTCGCAGCCGCTCAATGCCTCGCTGATCGAGGATGAAAACGACGAGGATGCGCTGGAGGAGCTGCTGCAGGCGCCGGTCGCCGCCCAGGCCGTTACCGTCACCGAGAAGATCATCGAACGGGTGATCGAGCGTGTTTCGCGCGAACGCGAGAAGCTGCCGAACCGCCGCCAGGGCTATACCCAGAAGGCCACCGTGGGCGGACACAAGGTCTATCTCAGAACCGGCGAATTCGGCGACGGCCGCCTCGGCGAGATCTTCATCGACATGCACAAGGAAGGGGCTGCCTTCCGTGCGATGATGAACAATTTCGCCATCGCCATCTCGCTCGGCCTGCAATATGGCGTGCCGCTCGAGGAATATGTCGAGGCCTTCACCTTCACCAAGTTCGAGCCGGCCGGCATGGTCATCGGTAACGATGCCATCAAGAACGCCACCTCGATCCTCGACTACGTCTTCCGCGAGCTGGCCGTCTCCTATCTCGGCCGTCATGACCTCGCGCATGTCGATACGTCGGATTTCTCGAACACGGCGCTCGGCAAGGGCATTCAGGAAGGCAAGACCAACCTGCTCTCCACCGGCTGGACCCGCGGCTACAAGCCGACGCTGGTGCCCGGCACCGGCGGCGAACGGCAGGTCGGCGAACCCAAGGGTGCGGCCACCGCAGCCCCTGCCCGCGCCGCCTCCACCGGCACGGTAACAGCATTTGCAGGTGCCGCTGCCCGCAAGCTGGAACCGACGGTTGCCGTCTCCACCTCCGAGATCGTCGCCTTCAAGCGCGATTACGAGGAGCGCGCCAAGGAATTGGCCGAGGAGATTGCCGAAGAGGTGCTCGAGGAAATCGCCAGCGACGCCACCGCCCTCTTCTCCGACAAGGCGGCAGCCGACGCCGCAACGGCGAAGACTGAAGCCAAGAAGATGGAAGCCGAACGCCGCCAGCGCTCGATCATGCAGGGGTATACGGGCAACATGTGCTCGGAGTGCCAGAACTTCACGATGGTCCGGAACGGCACTTGCGAGAAGTGCGACACGTGTGGTGCAACGAGCGGATGCAGCTGAGCAGGATTGCGGTTCTTCAGTGTTTTGAGGAATAGACTTCAAGTCTGGTCAAAAGCGTTGGCCATTTCCGACACAAGAAATGGCCAACCCGATACAGGAGGCCGTCCGGGCACTAACAAGTGCCCGGAGAATGCTCTGAGGAGAGAAACAATCGCAAGAGTAGCGAAACGCCCAGTCCGCGGGATGCTCAAGTTCGTAAACGTAAGACGAGACAACTGGACCTGCCAGTGACATCCGTTTAGTTTGCGAACTGTATCGCAGGCGGCCTTCATGCTCCGGGAGTCAACACGAAACGAAGCGACGCCGAAACCCATGCTGCCGAAACACCGCCTCATCCTTCTGCGCCACGCCAAATCCGCCTGGCCCGACAGTGTGTCCGACTATGAACGGCCATTGGCGGATCGCGGGCGCAAGGCAGCACCCGTTATCGGCACCTATATGAGGCGCGAAAAGCTGGTCCCCGATCTAGCCCTCGTCTCGCCGGCCCGCCGGGCGCAGGAAACCTGGAAGCTTGTCCGCGGGGCCCTGTCGAAAAAGATCCCCGAACGCGAAGCGGCGGATATCTACGAGGTGTCGGGGGAGCGCATCCTCGATGTGATCCGAGCCGTCGAACCTAGCATTCGCACGCTGCTCATCGTCGGCCACAATCCCGGCATGGAGAATGCGGCCTCGCTTATCGTGGCGGACGGCAATGCCGATGCCGTGGGACGCATGCGGAAGAAGTTCCCGACAGCGGGGCTTGCCGTCATTGACCTCGATCTCGACGGATGGGACGAGATCGCGGCAGGTACCGGTTATCTCGAGCGGTTCGTAACCCCCCGATCCTTGGAATAATAAGGCCACTTTCCGGTTGAATTGGCAGACGTGGCGCACGGTCGTGTAGCCCGGCACCTCCGGCTCTCGTCAAAACGGCAGAATGTCGAACAGGTGCTTGCTCGCCCTCGCCGCCCAGGAGGGTTTCACCGTCCCGGATGCCAACGGCGGGCCGGAGGACGGCGCCAGCAGCGGTTGATAGAACCGGTTGAGCATAGCATCGCAGACATAGTGCCCCCAATTCGTCAGGTGCTCCGTCTCATCAGCGCCGAGGAAATGGAGGTAGGTGCCGATCTCGGAGGGAACGACCGATGACGGCGGCAGCGTGTAAGAGGCGTAGGGTTTGAGTTCGGCATCCTTGCTGTCGATCGACCAATAAACGCCATGGGTTCTTGCGCGCAGCGCCGATTTCGCGAGATCGTCGAGGCCAAGCATATCGGCCTGTTTTGCAGCCCTGAAGCCGCTAATCAGGTCTCGGCGCCGCAACGACCGCACCTGATTGTCTGTCGTATCGAGAACGCGCTTCAGCTGGGAGAGATAGTTCCAGTATCCGCGGGTCGAGGAGCGCCAAGGCGCGCCGGCATCGCTGACGAGCAGGCAGTCGCAGCGTTTCAGCGCGGGCTCGATGCCGTGATTGTCGTAAACACCGCCATCGCTTAATATCGCCCGGTTCGGAGCGACTGGTTCGCCAACGGTATCATCGAGTTTTTCCCTCTTCCAGGAAAACTGCGACAGGTCCAATCGCAGCGGTGACAGCACCGGCGGAAATGCTGCCGAAGCGGCAACCGCGGTTGCCAGCGACAATGCCGGACGAAACGACACACCGATCCGGTAATCCGCGATATAGCGGTTGGACATCCGGAAGAGCGAACCGGTGCTGAGATTGCTGGCGCAAAATACGAACCAGGGCGAGCGCGGAAGATCTCTGAGGGTTGGCGACCTTCCGTCGAACAGATGTCGCTCGTATAGTTTGGCGGCTTCCTCGGCCGCGCTTGAGAAGGGATTGAACACGCCCTTCAGGAAGCTCGGGCCATCCGCGAATACCTGACTGAGGGCGAGAATGCGATCCAGGTATTCCGTCTTGAAATTGACGGCGACCTCGTTCTTGAACACCAGCCGGGGCCAGATATAGGCGAGCAGGCCGGAGGCGATGGATCCGCCCGAGACCGACGAGATCATATCGAGCTTCGCCAGAAGACCGGCCTCGTTGAGCCTCACAAGCGATCCCGCATGGAAAAGCATGGCCCGATAGCCGCCGCCCGAGAGGCAGAGGCCGAGTTTGTAACGCTCCGCCGGCTTCTCGGGATCGTCGGATCCCGAAGAGACGGCACTCGATGGGGCATGCTCGCCTTCCGACATGCTCGGCCTCACTCAGGAAGATGAGTTTTCACCGATCTCTTCCTTCAGGCAAGCTGCCGAACTTTGCGGTCATTGCCTGCGGACCGGCAATATCTACTCTGCGTACCTCCGGGAGTTGGCATCGCATTTGTGCCACTCCCAGTTTATTTCGGCTTCGTCCTTTTCGCCATAGCACCAGTCGGCGCGATTGAGCAGCGGACCGAGTTCGTCGCGCCGTCTGCATGCCCGCAGCGTTTCGGGTCCAGTGCGATCGACACTCGTGCGGCAGATGTCGTCCAGTCCTGTCCACTGATGGATCAACCGATCCGGCGCCTTGGCCCCCTTGTCCGTGGCGAGCACCTTTCCGGTCTCGGACTCGATCTGCAGGGAGGCCGTGTTCCACACGTAAGAGAATTCGGCCATCCCGGAGGACGTCTTACCCGTGTCCCTATTTCCGGCAAACCATTCGACAATTCCCGACATTTCGCATTTTCCGGCACAGCTGGCAGTCACGGAGCCCGGCTTGACGCTGTAGATGCGCTCCGGCCAGCGTTGGGCGAAGGCTGCCTTTTCCTTCAGGACGGCGTCTTTGTCGACCGAGTTTCCGAAGAAGGAGACCTCGTCGGCATAGACGCCCTTCATGAAGGCCAACGCCGATGCGCTGTCTTTCGACCATTCGTCATTGTATCGGTTTGCGAAATCAACCGCCTCCGTGGTCAGGTCGCCGGGTTCCGGTGCGCCCGCCTCCTCGGAATCACTCGGCTCTGACGGCATGTCGGCGGGTGTTGCGCTCTCCTGCGGTGCGGCGCCTGGCGAGGGCGGCGCGCTTTCCTGTGCCGAAGGCATATCCTCGGGCGTGTTGATATTCCAGTCCCGCATTTCCGCAGCGGTGAGATACCGTATATCGGTGCTGTCGATCGACAGGCTGAGCTGCAGCAGGTTGGGGCTTACCCCCATGTCGGTGAGATAGCCGATGATCTCGCCGGTCAGTGCTTGAACAGTCGAGACGGCCAATTTGTTGTCGATGGCAACATCGTCGGACAGGGAAACCCGATGCACGCCGATAGAGCCCGGCTCGGCAAATCTTTCAACGCCGCCGACGAAGGCGAAGGCGCAAGCCGACGCGCACTCGGCGGCTCTGATCTGTATCGTTTTTGCATTCAGGAGGCGGAGGGCCCGGCCGAACCTGATCGCGGCGACCACGTTTCCGCCTGGCGAGTCAAAGGTGACATAGCTCGGCTGGTACTGCGTATATTCGTCGACAAGCGTCATCGCATCGTCGGAACTCTCGAACACGCCTTTTATCGTCAGGACGCGCTCTCCCGGCGCGGTCTCCAGACGTTCGTAGGAAATGGCCGCATGCCCCTCCCCGGCTAGGGCGACGAACGCCAGCAGCATCGATATCAACGAGACGGATTTCCGCATTCTACCCCGGTCCCCAAGCACCTGTATTTCTCCTGTCGTCATTCGCAGCATAGCTTTCGCAGGTCTGAATAGCCGGATGATGAAGACCTGCTCTACCCCGCCTCATTCGCGACCAGCCGACGCCAATTACGGTCCGAAGAACAATAGCTTCGCAGAGAATGTTGACAGCTACCCCAGCAGGTCAGATCAATGCACAAGGGCAATCTTCTGGCAAGCGTCACAATCAGAAGTGATGAGACAAGGTAAATGCCGGCCCTTCGCTGTTCTGGAGGCATCATAGACGCGTGCAATTGATATCGGCTATGTCGGCTGCACCGACACATTTGACCAGTGAGGCCGTTCGTGACTTCCCCCTACGACAATCACGCCCTCGACCTGAGGAATGATCCAAATTTCTTCGCCCTTTTGACCGGCAGCTACAAACGCATCGTCGGCCGCGCTCTTATCGAGGATGGGCAAGGGCCGGACTGGCTTTACAGCCATGCACCTTTCGTGGTCCTCGCGCACAATACACTGCCCGACCCGCGCTTCATCTACGCAAACCGGACTGCGCAGAACTGCTTCGAATATAATTGGGACGAATTCATCATGCTGCCGTCGCGACTATCGGCCGAGCAGCCTGATCGCGCCGAACGCCAGCGGCTGCTGGATGCCGTCACGCGCAGTGGTTTCGTCGATAATGGCCGCGGCCTCAGGGTCGCGAAATCGGGGCGCCGTTTCTGGGTCGAAAATTTCACTGTCTGGCAGCTCATCGATGAGACGGGCAAGCGGTTGGGCCAGGCGGCGATATTCTCTTTTTGGCGGGACGCGTAGTTGCTACGGTTTAACACGGTCCGGATGCGCTGCCTGGAAGGCGGGGAGTTCGGCGCATCTGGCGTCGATGTCGCTGATGCGTCTGAAATCCGTCATATCAACGCCCCAGCGGCGGGCATTGTAGACCTGGGGAACAAGACAGAGATCGGCCATCGACGGTCTGCCCCCAAAGCTGAACGCGCCATCGGATTCGCCGAGCATGGTCTCCAGCTTGCGAAGTCCATCGCCGATGAAATGCTTCATCCATTCCTCGCGAGCCTCGGCCTTGTCGGTCAGCGTCAGAAGATGCGAGACAACATGTAGATTACAGATCGGATGGATGTCCATGGCAACCGCATATGCGAAGGCGCGCACTCTGTGGCGGTCGAGGCTATCCGATGGCAGCAATCCGCATTCCGGCCGGAGCTCGGCCAGATACTCGATGATGGCCAGCGACTGCGTCAGCGGTTTGCCATCGATCATCAATGTCGGCACCAGCCCCTGCGGGTTGAGCGCGAGATAGCCGGGCATCCTGTGGGCACCGTCGAGCAAGCTGATCGGCACGGTCTGGTAATCGAGGCCCAGAAGATTGAGCGCGATCCGCACGCGATAACTCGCCGATGACCGCCAGTAGTCGTAGAGAATGATCTCGTTCATCCCCCGTCAGCTCCCTGGTATCTTCCGACCCTCTGCTCGATTGCCCCGAAGATCGAATGGCCGGCATGATCCTTCATCTCGATGCGGACCTGGTCGCCGAACCTCATGAAGGGGGTCTTCGGCGATCCGCTTTCGATCGCCTCGATCATTCTCAATTCGGCAATGCAGGAGTAGCCATCTCCTCCCTCGCCCACCGGCTTGCCGGGGCCGCCGTCGAGTTTGTTGGAGACCGTGCCGGAGCCGACAATCGTTCCCGCCGCGAGGTGCCGGGTTTTGGCGGCATGGGCGATCAGCTGGCCGAAATCGAATGTCATGTCGATGCCGGCATTTGCCTTGCCGAATGGTCTGCCGTTCAGGCTCACGAGCAGCGGCAGGTGCAGCCTGCTGCCGTCCCACGCCTCTTCTAGCTCGTCCGGCGTCACCGCGACCGGCGAGAATGCCGAGGCCGGCTTGGACTGGAAGAAGCCGAAGCCTTTCGCCAGCTCGTCCGGGATCAAGCCGCGCAGCGACACGTCGTTGACGAGCATCACCAGACGAATGGCGTCGCGCGCAGCCTCGGGGCTGGCTCCCATGACAACATCGCCGGTGATGACGGCGACCTCGCCCTCCATGTCGATCCCATAGTCCTCGTCTGCTGCCAGGATCGGGTCTCGCGGCGCGAGGAAACCGTCCGAGCCACCTTGATACATCAGCGGATCGGTCCAGAAGCTAGCCGGCATCTCGGCGCCGCGCGCCTTGCGCACCAGTTCCACATGGTTGACATAGGCCGAGCCGTCGGCCCATTGATAGGCGCGCGGTAAAGGGGATGCGGCGTCATGTTCGTGAAAGCGGATGGTCGGCTGAGCCCCCGTCTCGATGCCTTCGGCAACCAGCCGAAGCCTCGGAGCGACATGCTCCCAGTCGTCGAGCGCCGCCTGCAGGGTGCGGGCGATGTGACCGACCTCCGAACAGCGCGTCAGATCGCGGGACACGACGACGAGGCGGCCGTCCCTGGTGGAGTCCTTCAAGGTCGCAAGTTTCATGTCTCAATTCCGTGCCGGAGGGAGCTTCGCCGATCTTGACCGATCCTGTCACTTGATACCCGGAGTTCCGTCGAACTTGCGCTCGAGGCCATCCCAGCATTCGAGGTAATCGTCCTGCAGCGTTTCGAGCTCGGCTGCATATTTCGTCAGCTGCTGCGGATAACGGGTCTCGAACATGAAGGCCATGGTGTGATCGAGCTTCATCGGCTTGAGCTCGGTATTCGATGCCTTTTCGAAGGCGAGCGCATCCGGCCCGTGGGGCAGCATCATGTTGTGCAGGCTGATCCCGCCCGGCACGAAGCCCTCCTCCTTGGCGTCATACTGCCCATGGATCAGACCCATGAACTCGCTCATGATGTTGCGGTGGTACCATGGCGGGCGGAAGGTGTGCTCGGCGACCAGCCAGCGCGGCGGAAAGATCACGAAATCGACATTCGCGGTGCCGGCATCTTCGGTGGGCGCGGTCAGCACCGAGAAGATCGACGGATCGGGATGATCGAAACTGATGGCGCCTACCGGCGAAAATGTTCCCAGATCGTATTTGTAGGGCGCGTAGTTGCCGTGCCAGGCAACCACATCCAGCGGCGAGTGGCCGATTTCGGTAACATAGAATTTGCCGCACCATTTCACATGCACGCGGCAGGGCTCTTCCTTGTCCTCGAAAGCAGCGACAGGCGTCTTGAAGTCGCGCGGGTTGGCCAGGCAATTGGCGCCGATCGGCCCGCGGTCCGGCAAAGTGAATTTCGCGCCATAGTTCTCGCAGATATAGCCGCGCCAGACCGCCTGCTCGCCGCTCTTCAGAATTTTGAACATCATGCCGCGAGGGATGAGGCAAATTTCCAGCGGCTCGACATCCATGATGCCCATTTCGGTGAACACTCTGATGGCGCCGAGCTGCGGCACGATCAGCAGTTCGCCGTCGGCGTTGAAGAAGTAATCATCGACCATGTCTTCGTTGAAGACATAGGCATGCGCCGACATGCCGACCTGGGTCGTGGCATCGCCCGCCGTCGTCATCGTCCGCACCCCTTGCAGAAAATTCAGCTTCTCGGTGGGAGCAGGCAGCGGATCCCAGCGGAGCTGACCGAGCGGGAGCGAATGCTCGTCCAGGCAGGGTGCGGTTTTCCAGAGCGGATAGGACGCGATCGAGAAGCGGCGGGTGTGGCGCACGCTCGGGCGAATGCGGTACAGCCAGGACCGTTCATTCGTACCGCGCGGCGCAGTGAAGGGCGAGCCGGAAAGCTGCTCGGCATAAAGGCCGTAGTTGCATTTCTGCGGGCTGTTCTGGCCCTGCGGCAAGGCGCCGGGCAGCGACTCCGTCTCGAAGTCGTTGCCGAAGCCCGGCATATATTTCAGTCTGTTTGCCTTCGCCGCTTCCGCGTCGGAAGCCTGGATCGATGTCTGGTCCATGCTCAACTCCTCCCCGAAAACTCTACTACGTCGTAGAGTTTACTCCGCTGCCGTGCCGATGACACCACGCTTGATCTGATCTGCCTCGATCGACTCGAACAGCGCACGGAAGTTGCCCTCGCCGAAGCCCTCATCGCCCTTGCGCTGAATGAATTCGAAGAAGATCGGGCCGATTACCGTCTTGGAGAAGATCTGCAGCAGGATTTTCGTCATGCCGCCGTTCACCACCCCCTCGCCGTCGATCAGGATGCCGTGCTTCTTCATGCGGTCGATCGGTTCGTCATGGCCATGCACGCGTTCATAGGACATGTCGTAATAGGTCTCGGGAGGGCCTGGCATGAAGCGCAGGCCGTTATCGGCAAGCCGGTCGGTCGCTTCGTAAATATCCTCCGTCCCAACAGCGATGTGCTGGATGCCCTCGCCCCGGTACTTCTTCAGGTATTCCTCGATCTGGCTTGTGTCGTCCTTCGATTCATTCAGCGGAATGCGGATCTTGCCGCAGGGCGAGGTGATGGCGCGGCTGACCAGACCGGTGATGCGGCCGTCAATATCGAAGAAGTGGATCTGCTTGAAATTGAACAGATCGCGGTAGAAATCCCACCACTTGTCCATGTTGCCGCGGAAGACGTTGTGGGTGAGATGGTCGAGATAATAAAAGCCGATTCCGGCAGGATTCGGATTGCGCTCGCCGAGCCAATCGAACTCGGCCTCGTAAGCCGATCCCTTTGTCCCATAGGTCTCGACGAAATAGAGCAGCGAACCGCCGATGCCGACAATCGCCGGAACGTCGAGTACCTTGTCATTTCCTTCATAGGGAACGGCGCCCTTCGACACGGCGTGATCGAAGGCGTGCTTGGCGTCGACCACGCGCCAGGCCATCGACGGGGCGCAGGGACCATGCTTTGCGACAAAACCAGCGGCATGGCTACCGGGCTCGGCATTCAATACATAATTTATGTCGCCCTGGCGCCAGACGGTAATGTTTTTCGTCTTGTGCTTGGCGACCGCGATATAGCCCATGCGTGTGAAGAGCTCGCTGAGCTTCTCAGGCTCGGGGTGGGCGAATTCGACGAATTCGAAGCCGTCGGTGCCGGCCGGATTGTCGGCGGTGATTTCCGACGGAGGCGCATCATGTGGGAACGGACCCATTTTCTTTTCCTCCAGAGGAGATTGCAATCTATGCAAACTATGGCTCAAAACTGGCGCAAAGTTCTTGCATTCTTAGTGCCGAAGGAACAGATTATGCACGATCTGTGAGCATTCTGGAGATTTTGCGCAATGGATGAGCCCCTAGACAAATTGGATCTACGCCTCCTTCTGGAACTTCAAAAGGATGGAAGGCTCACGAACAACGAGCTTGGTGAGCGGATCGCGCTTTCACCGTCGCAATGCTCGCGCCGGCGTACCAGATTGGAAGCCGAGGGCTATATTCGCAGCTACCGTGCCCACCTCGATCGGGAGAAGCTGGGGCTCGATATGCTGGTGGTCATTTCCGTCACGCTTGCCACCCACAACCGAGACAATGCCCGCCGATTTTCGCAATTGATCAACGGTCTGCCCGAAGTTCTCGAAGCCTATGCGCTGACCGGCGAGATGGACTATCACCTCAAGGTGGCGACCCGTGGGCTCGCCGATCTGTCGAAATTCGTCAACGACGTTCTGCTGCCGCACGAATCCGTGCAGCACGTGAAAACCTCGATCGTGCTCGACACGCTGAAGACGTTCGAAGGCTATCCAGTGATGATGCCGGGCAGCCGGCATGGCGACAGCGCGCGATAAACGTTAGAGCGGCAGTTCGGTGGAGAATTTCAGCTCGCGCAGCACGAAGCTTGATACGACGGTGCGCACATGCGGGTTGCGCATGAGATAGCGGGTCATGAAGGCTTCGTAGCTTTCGACGTCCCTCGCCCTTATCTTCAGCATGTAGTCGAAGGCGCCCGACAAGGCGTAGCACTCCATGATCTCCGGCCGCTCCAGCACCACTGAAGCGAAAGAAGCCACCGCCTCCTCATGGTGATCCTCCAGCGTGACGTGCGCAATCACGCAGAGCTTGAGATCGAGTTTGCCGGGATCGAGCAACGTGACGCGCTTGCGGATGACGCCGTCGGCTTCCAGTTCCTGGATCTTCCTCCAGGCCGAGCTCTGCGACATTCCGGCTTTTTCCGCCAGGTCCGCCAGCGACAGAGTGCCGTCGGCCTGGATCAGCTGCAGAAGCTTGCGGCGGAAATTCCCAGATTCTTTCATTGTAGCCGTCGTACTCGGAAACATCTCCCACCACTATGGCGATACCCGGCATGAAAGAAAAGAAAATCCGTCAAACACGGAGCATAATGACAGAAATATCGCCATTCCCGGGAGGATCAGCCGATGACCAAGGAAAGCAGCTACACCGCCAAACTGCCCGGCCCGGACGGCCTTTATGACTATACCCCCGAAGAAGATCAGATCTGGGGCGAACTCTACCGGCGTCAGATGAAGCTCTTGGCCGACAAGGCTTGCCAGGAATATCTGGACGGCGTCAAACTGCTGGGGCTCAAGCCGGAAAAAGTGCCTCAGCTCCTCGATGTGAACAGACGCCTGAACGAGACCACAGGTTTCGGCGTCGAAGGCGTGCCGGCACTTATTCCGCCTTCGCGCTTCTATGAGCTTCTCTCGCAGGGCAAGTTCCCGCTGGCGACCTTCCTGCGCCGCCGCGAGCATATCGATTATATCGAGGAACCGGACCTGTTCCACGAGGTGTTCGGCCATTGCCCATTGCTGACCAATCAGAGCTATGCCAATTTCGTCCGGCATTTCGGCGAAACCGCCATGCGCCTCGGCAAGGGCTATTCATGGCATCTGTTCCGGATTTTCTGGTTCACCGTCGAATTCGGCCTGATCAACACGCCGCAAGGCCGCCGCTGCTTCGGCGCCGGCATCGTCTCCTCTCCGAGCGAAGCGAAGGCGGCAACGGAAGGCACGTCGTGCGAATTCCGACCGTTCGATTTGATGAGCGCGCTCAGGACGCCCTACCGCATCGATATCCTTCAGCCGATCTACTATGTCATCGATAGCTTTGCCGATCTCGAGGCGATCGTGGAGCAGGATATCGGCGGCGCGATCCTCAAAGCGAAATCACTGGGGGATTTCGCCCCGGCTTTCGAAGCCAAGGCTTCGTGAACTCGACGCTGCGGTAGCGTGCAGGTAGTCGCAGATCCTGCGCTTCACTTCGGAGCGGCGGGACTGCGATTGACGAATTCGACCAGAACGCCCGGCTTGACCATGCCGGCCAGCTCTTCGGCGTCCCAATTCGTCAGCCGCACGCAGCCATGCGAGCCGACCTTGTCGATGAGCTTCGGCTCCGGTGTGCCGTGTATGCCATAGGTCGGCTCGGTCAGATCGATCCAAACGCTGCCGACGGGACCGTTCGGCCCCTTCGGGATCGTCAGAACCTTGTTGTTCTTTCCCTGCTTGAAATTTCGCTTCGGATCGTATCGGTAAACCGGCATTCTCGAGACGCCCTTGACCTTGTGTTTTCCTGAAGGCGCAGGATTGTCCTCGCTGCCGATCGTCGCGGGATAGACGGCAAGTAGGGACCCATCCTCGCCATAGGCCAGCACCTGCCCTGTCTTCTTGTCAGCCTCGATGCTCTTGACCTTGCCTTGCCTGGGAGGGCCGGGATTAACGACCCACACCTTTTCGCCGGGCGCGAAATGCGAGCCAGGGTTAAGTGTATTCAAGAGATCGAGATCCATGTGGAAGCGCTCGGACAGCTTCTCGGCAACGCTGGTATAGCCGAGGCTCTGCATCTTTGCCTTCTCGCCGTAATCCTCAGGAATCCTGTCGACCAGCCCCGTGGCGTCCTCCGGCGAGACGACATAGCTCTCAACGACGGGGGAATTGTCTTCCAACCGGGAGGCGACATCCGGATCCGGCCTGCCGTCCACGGGAAGCTTGTTCATCGCCTCGAAGCCGGCCACCGCCTTGTCGACATTCTCGCCGGAGAGACCGTCGACCACGCCGGGAGACGAGCCCGCGCGGTCGAGCAGGACCTGTAGGCGGATGATCGCCGGGTCCGGATCTGCGGGCTGCAGCTTTCCTTTCCCGATGTCGGCAATGGAAGCGGCGTTGATCGTTTCGGGGAGAAGCTCCCGCGCGGAGGCGCCGCCAACGGAAAGGGCCAGAGCGAGCAGCGACATCGGCAGGGCTGTTTTCATGGACAACAAATGGCCGACGTGGGAATTTGTTCCCACACCAGCCGGGCATCCTCCGACACAGCAATCTGCTACAAGTCCGAAGGACCGGTGGCAGGCTCCGGTCACGGCGCCTTCGTTTGCTTCCTGGCTTCGCGTGCTCTTGCGGCGCGCCGGGCGGGCCTCAGCTCTTCGATCGTCGGCTGCCACCATTCGGCATCCCGGCGGGGAGGCGTTTTCGCAGGCCAGGTACGGACAAGTTCGTCGAATGTCGGGACCCGCCAGTACCCCCAGAGATGATCCTCGGTGACCCCGGGGTAGAAATCCGCGACGAGAGCCGGATCGACCAGTTCGCCGGTGATTTCTGTGAAGACGACGATCCCATACGAGGTGGCGACCGGGCGTCCTGTCGGCGGCAGATCGTCGGTCGGAAGCGGGTAACGGCGGCGCTTGCGTTCCGCTGCGCGAAGCCTGCTGCGCATCTCCTGTTCGGTTCCCTTCCGCTCGTCGGCGCGCCGTCGCCTCTCCTCCGGTTCGTTTCTGCGAGCCGCCGCTTCGATCTCAGGCCATCTGCGTCTCAGCTCCTCATAGGATCGAAAGGGCACGTGCCATATTCGAAGATCGCCGTCCCATCGCGAGAACGGCACCTCGCGAAGTTCGTCGACGACGGTTTTTGAATAGGGCGTTCGGATTCGAAAGCCGGCCTTACCAAGTTCCAGATATGGACTGTCGATGGGATCGAAGGCGAAGGCATCGCGTCCCTTCGCATCCGCATGCGCGTCGGCTTCGGCCTCCAGCTCGGCAAGCCATCGGCCGATGCGACGGGACGCCGTTCGGCCGGGAACGAACCAGGCCTTTCGCACGTCGTTCCAGCGGGCACGAGGGAAGCGGTTTCGAAACTGCTCGACAGTCATCCTGTCGTAAGGGAAGGAAACCTCTGCACCTGGCTTCGGCTCATCGTCACGGGGCGATCTCTCGTCCTGGTCAGCGGGCGATTTTGTTTCGATCATAGAAGGAGAACGCTCCCGCGTCGGGATCGGTTTCCGGCGCAGCCGTACGTCGCCTTAACGACGCTAGTGAACCGTCTTCGACGGCTTCTGCGGGTGCGAAATATTATGCAGCGTTGCCATGAGCTTTTCGAACTCGTTCAAGACACGGTTGAACTCGGCGTCCGGCATCGTAACGATTTCCGATACTGTCGAAGAAACCGACGCAATCAGTTTATCGATCCAAACGCAGCGATCGGCCGGCACATTTCCGAGAACTTCGCGACGGAGTATCTTCAACTCGCGAAGAATACGAACGATAAGGGCTCCGCGTTCCGCCCTGCTCAAGAACGGAAGCCTTGTCTGCGCCAGGTGGATTTCTGCTATCAGCGTCGTTGCCATCCCCGCTCTCCGCCCCTCAAATACAACCGGATATCACAACCGCTGCGATTACAACACGGACTTTAGTCTGGCTAGCCAGTTCGGTTCAGTTTCGTACGGCTCGCCCTTCAACGGTCAATTGCTCGTCGCGACCAGATCCGACATGTCGCAACTGCGGCGCGGTCCTTCCCATGGCTGATATGTATTGTCCTCCGGTCGGTACGATCTATAGCGGGCGGCGCATCGGGCTGCTGCCTGGGCATTGACTTTCGGGCCGCCGCCTTCATGGCTCTCGGCGATATCCTGCTGGAACGGCGAAGAGCATTCGCGGGTCCTGCCGCTATAGGATCGATAGCTGTTGGTCGCAGGATCGAAGGAACGGTAGCGCTGCGCGCACCAGGCAAGGTGCTCGGCAGCGAATTCTGGCCGCGGTTTCTGAGGTTCTGTCCACGGACGAGCGGGTTGCGAAGCCACCCTTGGCACCGTGGTGGTCGGAGCCTCGGTGACATAGCTGGAATAGACAGGTGGAATTCGTTCATAATGCTGCCGATGGGGATCGACCTTCACCGGACTCGTCGTCCACAGATCGGGGGCCGCAAGGTCCGTGAACGCGCGCGGTTCGGAATCCGCCACAACATGCGAGGCAACGGATGCCGCTGCCATGCAGGCGCCAACCGAGCTGACGATGCCGAAGGCGACCGTCGCAATGCCATTCATCAGCCCGCCTCCTGCTCTTGCGCCTGGGGAACCCAGACGCGCGCCGCGGCGCTGCTGTGACCTCCGGTGGCGACCAGCACGGCGAGAATGCCGACGATCGCAAAGAGGATGGCGATCAGCGGCACGGCGAAACCAGCAGATTTTTTTTCGGGATAAATCATGTTCCCTCTCCTCGACCCTGGCGGCCGCACGATGACGCTGCCGTCCATCGTGCGGCTGATCTGAAGATGATTTGGAAGACGCGGCAGAGCCACGTGAACGATCAGGTCACTTGATCACCTGAATCACCTTGCGGGACGAGGGTTCGACAATGACACGCTCGTCATTGACCACCGCGTAGGCATATTTCGGATCGTCCGGAACTGGGGTCACCACGACCGTTTCCGGCAGGGGCTGGCCGACGACCACCTTTTCCTTCACGACCACTCGTGCCGACGGTGCCGGAGCCTCGCGGACATAGGTGACGACCTTTTGCGGCGGCGGATCGATCGCCGTGCCGACGACTGCACCGGCAACGCCGCCGATAGCAGCACCGGCCGGACCACCAACGATAGCTCCGGTGATTGCGCCACCAGCCGCACCATTGACGGTCGAGGACTGGGCGAATGCGACACCTGACATCAGTGTCATGGCAGTTGCCGCGCCTGCAATAAGCTTGAAGAGCATCTTTTCCTCCTTCCTTTCAATGCGGCCTGCTTGCCGCTGCCAAACCAACTTGCTCGCGACGAGGTCGTTCCACGCCCCGGACCTCGGTCTGAGGCATCCCGGCCCTTGGTCTGGATTTTATTATTCGTCAGCCGCGCTATTCTCGAGCCGCACGCCATCGCATCGCGGGCTTGGGCAGGAGACCGAGGAGATGACACGATCCAACCGCCGGGAAGCAGGACGCAGGCGCCTGGCCATGCGTCTGCCGCAAATGCGGACGCTGATCATGCAGGCGCGCGACCCGTGGCAGCTCGAGCTTTTCGAGGCCTATCAGATGGCGGTCGAAGCGCGTGATCGGCTTCGAAGGCGACGGTTCAATTTGAAGCTGGTGCGGGAATATGACGAAACCTGTGTCGAGATCGAACAGCACGTCATGGGCGCGATGCCTCTCCCTACCTCAACTACCGCCTCATCCCCTAATCCGCGACCGTAGGTTCAATCCAGGCGCCAGGACAATGATTGTCCGCACTAGCCCCGGCACGGACAATCACGCGCGAGAGGACACCGAAGAGGTTAAGGAGCGCGGCCGGAGACGACCAGGGCACTCATGCTGCCGCAAGGACGGGCGCCATAGCGGGACGCCACCCGCTCGGCCACCTCATCAACGATTTCCGACATGCGCTCCGGCGCCCGCGATTCGATTTCTCCGCTGAGCGGCGTGCCCCGGCAGAAAGCGGTCGCGACATCCTGTGCTGTGGCCGCGATGGAAGTCAGTTCGAGCCGTTCGCAGGAAACCGCCTCGAATCCCGCCGATGATACTTCAGCCTTGATCGGGGTGGGGTCGAAGTAAGAATATGGCAAACGCCTGAGGAAATCGGGAGGATCCGACGGGAAGAGGCTTGTCAGGCATTCGTCCACACATCTTGCGAAATCGTTCTCAGCAAGCGAATCCCACGTCGAGAACAGGAAATGGCCTCCGCTCCGCAACACTCTTTTCGCCTCGCCGTAGGCCTTCGGCTTATCCGGAAAGAACATGACGCCGAACTGGCAAACGACGAGATCGAACATCAAAGGGGCGAACGGCAGATCTTGCGCATCCGCGTGCATCCAATGCGTTCGCGACATCGTCACAGATGGTGCGCCGACGTCGATCATCGCCTGGCTGAGATCGGTGGCAACGATCTCTGCGGCCGGATCAAGCTTCGCCCGCAGAGCGCGTGTCAAGGCGCCGGTCCCCGCCGCGACTTCGAGCACGCTGACCGGCTTCGACCGTTCGGCTGCGATTGCCATTTCCAACGCATAGGGCTCAAAGAGAATCGGCACGAGAAGGGCTTGGTAAAGGTCGGCGACGCCTGCCCCGAACGGAGGGGGAGACGCGGCAAATGCGGCGCCTTCGATGTTCGCAGAAACTGTCACCACAAGTCTCCAAGCCAAACTCTATCGAAATTGAGATATGGCTAAATCCGCTGTTGTCCACGGGGACGGACCTTGGTCCCAAGCCCCTTCGACCGAAGTCCCCGACACGGAACGGTCGCCTGACCGTGTCGTTTGAGCGATACGGAAGGAGATCCGCATATGACCCAAAGGAACAGATCTCATACGAATGATGCCTGGAACGTGTCCGTCATCGCCCTCGTCATCGTTCTGGCCGGCCTTCTCTATGTCTTCGGCGCAGCCATGTCAGGCGATAGCCTCCAACTGACCGAGAGCATCAGAGGCGCTGAGGTCTTCGATACCAGGAATCTGCCCTGATACAGTCTGGAAAAACTCTAAAGACGCTGTAGGTTTAGTCGGGAAAGTCTCTTACCGGTATCAAAATGAATTGGCTGCGCCGCTGGAATGCCCGCTCACTCGCCTCGCAATTTTTCATCGCGGGTGGCTTGGTCTCGATCGCCGCCATGTTTCTGGTGGGCATCCTTGTCACTCATCTGATCGAGGAAGCCGTCATTCATAATTCCGGCGCGGCGACGGCTCTTTACGTCGACAGTGTGGTGGCGCCGCTGCTTCCCGACATGCAAACGGAATCGCTGCTGGACGAAGGCAGCGCCCAGGCTCTCGACGAAACGCTCGGCCAGGGGGCACTTGGCCGGCGCCTTGTCTCATTCAGGTTGTGGCGAAACGACGGCACCATCCTCTATTCGAACGACAAGGAACTGGTGGGCCAGAAGTTTCCCCTGAACGCCAAGCTGGAGAAGGCATTCGCCGGCTCGCTCGTTGCACGCTATGAGATTTCCGATGACCCTGAAAGCGGCGCCGAGCGCGCGCTCGGCAAGCCGCTGATGGAAATCTACAATCCGGTTCTCCAGCCGTGGTCCGGCCAGGCGGTCGCTGTGCTCGAATTCTACGAGACGGCGGAAGGCCTTGGCGACAGTCTGGCTCACGCGAGGCTGCAGAGCTGGGGGGCAGTCGCCGCTCTCACTGGCGTCTTTTTCCTCGTTCTCTCCGCCCTGGTTTTTCGCGGAAGCCGCACGATAGAAGCGCAGCGCAGGGATCTCAAGGAACGGGTCCAGGAATTGTCTTCGCTGCTGGCTGAAAATCGCGGGCTCCAGCGGCGGCTGCAGCGCGCTTCGCAGCGTGTAGCGGCGCTGAACGAAACATATCTGCGCAGCATTGGCGCCGATCTTCACGACGGTCCGGCACAGCACATTGCCTATGCTTCACTGCGACTGGACAGCGATTTATTGATCAATGCGTCCACCGAGCCCGAAGCGCGCGAAAAAGAACTTGCGTGGATACGCTCGAGCCTCGCCGAGGCCATGACGGAAATCCGCAATATCTGCAGCGGACTGGTGCTGCCGCAGATCGAAAAGTCCTCCATCACCGATATCGTGCTGCGGGTCGTCGAAGCGCATCGGCACAAGACCGAAACCGTTGTCGAAACGAACATCGACGAGGATGGACCCGAGCTCGCTGCTGCCGTAAAGATCTGTATCTATCGCTTCGTTCAGGAAGCCTTGAACAACGCCTATCGCCACGGCGGCGGCGTTCAGCAGAGCGTGAAAGCCGTGTCGCACAATGGTCATGTTTGTGTGGAGGTCAGTGATCGTGGCGATGGGTTCGACCCGACGGAGGTGAGGCCGACAAGCCTCGGCCTGGTTGGGCTGCGCGAACGCATCGACAGCCTGGGGGGATCTTTCGATATTAAGACGGGTGAAGGCGGAACGACCGTGACCATGACCTTCGAGCCTATGGAAGCTGGAGAGTAGAGATGACACCAATCACCGTCGGCGTCGTGGACGACCACCCGCTTTTTCGCGAGGGCGTAACGCGCAGCTTGTCGGAGATGAGCGACTTCGTGGTCATTGGCGAAGGGGCCAACAGCGAAGACGCTGCCATGATCGCTTCAAGCAACCGTCCCGACATCATGCTCCTCGATGTCTCGATGCCTGGCGGCGGATTGGCTGCGATCGGTGACGTCCTGGCGCTGAGCCCGACGACGAAAGTGCTGATGTTGACGGTATCTGAGGAGGTGGACACGCTGCTCGGAGCCCTGCAGCAGGGCGCGATGGGCTACGTTCTCAAAGGTGTCGGCTCCCGCGGTCTCGCCGAAGCGATTAAAACCGTCCTCAGCGGATCGCGATATGTCTCGCCGACGATGTCGGCGAAGGCGATGGAAAATTCGCTACATAACGGAAACTCCGACAAGAACAGTCTGACGCCAAGGGAGCGCGAGGTGATGGATCTCGTCGCCCAAGGTCTGTCAAACAAGCATATCGGCCTGCGCCTCAACCTCCAGGAAAAGACCGTGAAGCACCATATGACCCAGATCCTGAGCAAGCTCGGCGCCTCGAACAGGACCGAAGCGGCCCTGCAGTGGCGTGAACGACGATAGCACCGGGTCGACCTGGCATCTCTGCGGTGGCGTTTTCCGCGCCTTAGCGAAGGAATCGGCTCAGCCGGCTTGCGTCGCTAGCCGTCGCCTGCCGGCTTATGATCGTCCTGCCCTTCGAGTCCTTCATGATATAGCGGCCACTGCGCAGGCTTTCGGTGATGCCGTTCGCGTGGCGAACGCTGATCGACCCATCGGTACCTTCGGTCGCTCTGGCCTTCGATCCTGTCGACGTCGAAGCCGAGGAGGAAGAGGATCCGGCGCTGCTGCTGGAGCTTCCACCTGAGCTGTTGCCGGAGCCACTATTGCCGTTTCCGCCCCCGTTGCCATTGCCTCCCCCGTTGGCCCCTCCTCCACCGTTGCCGTTTCCGCCGCCGTTTCCGCTACCGTTGCCGCCCCCATTGCCGTTCCCATTATTGCCGTCTTTTGCCTCTGCGTGTTTCGCCCTCAGAACGCGAAGGGAGCCGTCGAGGTTAATCGTCACGGGTGATGCGGCAACCACGAGGGCGACGGCAGCGCAGCCGCCCAATCTCAAAAAACCTCGTTTCGAGACAGTCAATGCCATTGCCTTGTTCATCCGTTCTTCGCCGTTCCTACGCTCCTTGGACGCCTGGGAATTTTCGCCTTTCTGAGGACTAAATGCAACCGGACCTAGGTACTAGGAAAAGGCAGGACTTTGGTCCGGCAAACAGTGGATGCGCCCCTAAAAATACGAGCGCTGCCATCAAAAATACTGCCTCTGCGCGTGTATTGTCGACTTTGCCGCCATCGTGATGTTGGATGAGGCGCGGACGCATTTTTCTGGAACTTCTTTCGTCGTGGTCGCTTTTGATTATCAAAATGCAACGGAGGAAACCGCGATGCCGAACCCGAATGAATCACCCGCCGTCCAGTCCTTGCGAAAAGAGCAGGCAGAGCAGCGCAAACAATCCCGAAAGGGCGAACTCGACAAAGCGATCGAAGACACGTTTCCTGCTTCTGATCCTGTTTCCGCCACTCATACCTCCATTCCCGCCGGCCGCAGCGATGTAGAGGCGGCTGAGCGCGTGAAGCGGGAGCCTGATCCGACCGCGGTTGACCAAGAGTACCCGCTGGTCGATCAAGCCTTGCGCTCTACCGGACAAACAGCCCGCGCCTCGGACAGATTCGATGCAAATCGCGAAGAGTTGCGCGCGCTTCAGAAAGAAGCCGGCCGGGTGGCCGAATCCGCCTCCGAGCTGGCTTCCGGAACAGCCCGCCTGGCAAAGGCCGAAGCGAAGAGCTTTGTCCAGGACATTGAGGATCGGATCCGCCGGCAGCCGCTGACGGCTGCAGCGATCGTCGCCGGCATCGCCTTCGTCTTCGGCGCAACGCGCTGAGAGGACCACAATGGCGAGCCAATGGACCGGCGGCTGCCTGTGCGGATCCTGCCGACATGAATTCAGCGGCGATCAGCCGCATTCGGGATACTGCCATTGCGACATGTGCAAGAAGGCGACGGGAGGTCCTTTCGCGGTTCTTGTCCAGGCCAAGGTTCAAGATCTCGCCTGGACAAAGGCTTCCCCTGCCGTATACCGATCCTCACCCATCGCGACACGTGGCTTTTGCGGCGCATGCGGAACCCCGCTCTTTCTTCAGTATGACGGCGACGAACTGATCCGCGTGACAGTCGGTTCGCTCGATCACCCCGACAGGATACGCCCGGCAGGTCATTACGGCGTTGAGAGCCGGCTTGACTGGGCCGACTGCGGGCGCGGACTACCGGAGGAGGAAACTCAGGAGCGTTTCTGAAGGATGCCGCGAAAAATTATGCCCGTGACGCCCGACCAGTGAACCAGTAGATTGCGGCCAGCTTCTGGATCTGGCCACCGTCGCGGCGTGAGCCCATGAAAATTGCAACCTACAATGTCAACGGCATCAACGGGCGACTGAACAACCTGCTCCGCTGGCTGAAGGAGGATGCCCCCGATATCGCCTGCCTTCAGGAACTGAAAACCGACGACGCCAATTTTCCGCGAAAGGAGGTCGAACGGGCCGGCTACGGCGCCGTCTGGCACGGGCAGCGATCCTGGAACGGCGTCGCCATACTGGCAAAGGACAAGATACCGATACTGACCCGGCGCGGTCTTCCGGGCGATCCTGACGATACCCACAGCCGATATATCGAAGCCGTCATCGAGGGCATGCTGATCGGATGCCTGTATCTGCCGAACGGCAATCCCTTTCCCAGCGCCAAGTTCGAATACAAGCTTCGCTGGTTCCGTCGCCTGCACGCCTATGCCGCCGAACTGCTCGAAATCGAGGTGCCTTCCATCCTTGCCGGCGATTTCAACGTCATGCCGACGGAGATCGACGTCTACAAGCCGGAGCGCTGGCGAGACGATGCGCTTTTCAGGCCCGAAGTCCGCAAAGCCTATGCCCAGCTCGTCTCCCAGGGCTGGACGGATGCCATCAGGCATCTGCATCCGGACGAGCGCATCTACACCTTCTGGAAATATTGGCGGAACAGTTTCGAGCGCGACGCCGGGCTTCGGATCGACCACTTTCTGCTCAGCCCGACGGTGGCGCCGTGGCTTCGATCGGCGACCGTCCGGCGCAAGCCGCGGGGCTGGGAGCATACGAGCGACCACGCACCCGTCATGATAGAGCTCGATGTTCCCGCAGCTGAAGCCGTGTAAGCGATCGCAGAATATCAGGGAACCTGCGATGGCTGCCGGAGTTTGCCTGCAAAGGAGATTGTCCGATGCGCACGAAATCCATTCCCGATTCCGCCAAGCTTCCGCCGAAGTCGTTGAATGAGGATACTCAGGACGACGAGCTGCCCGAGGCAGATGTCGACGACCAGCGCAAGCCTCCCGTTAGCATGGGCAACAGCCGCGAGGCGGGCGACGGCGTGCCCGGCTCCGACCCTGAGACAGGCCGCGCCGATCAGAAGGGTCGCATTCCTGCCCCGCAATTCTCCAATCGGAAATGATCGTCATGGGCGAAAGCAAGAACTATCTCAATACCGACGAAATCCAGGCCGACGACCAGTTGTCGCCGAAACCGGTCGAAGGAAAAGATCCGCCGAGGCATGTGCGCAAAAGCGAAGAAGCCGTCACAGAAGGCTCTGACGATACGGAGCGCATCCGAGTTCCTCCGCCGGTCGCAAATCCCGATTGATATTGTTACAGCATCGCCTCATACCCAAGCACCGAGGTCGTAGATGCGGCCCGTCAGCCAGGCGGGCCAGTCCCGCTCGAAAAAGGATCTGGCGCTTTCATCCAGTTCGCGGTTGGGACGGGTTGAAAGCCTGATCTCATCGCCTTCGAGCCGGACGACGATCTGCTCCTTGCGATGCGCTTCGCTTTCCTTGCGAAAGCGATAGTGCTCCAGTGGACCGACGCTCGCCAGCGGAAGGAATTCGCCCTGTGCATCGCAGATCGCGCGTGCTCCCCGACTGCCGCCGCCCTTGCCGATGAAGAAGTCCAGCGCACTCAGCACCGCTTCCGAGGCGAGCGCCATGTGCCGCCATTGCACGCCTCGGACCGCTTCGGCCGCGCGACCGTAGGCGAGGCCGTTGGCGCGGATTTCGACGTTCAGCGCCCGCGCTTCGACCAAGGCCTGGCGGACGCTCCTTTGATCGCAGATGATGCCCGCCTTCTCGCTCATGCGTGCCTGCACCGCCGAGCGGACCGCTTTGACGGTGAGCGGGCTTTCGGTCCGCAGCGCGGAAAGAAGATTGGTGATGCCCGCCTCCGCCGCCTCCGGTACACGTCCCGCGGCAGCCCGCTTCGCCCCGCCGCCGGCGCCGATGTGTTCGGCCACCCGGGTGCCGAAGACCTGCCCGGCATTCAGCGCCGCTCCACCGGGCCTTGTTACCCCATGTGTGCCCGCCGCCTCCCCGACCGCGTAGCAGCCACCCAGATTAGTGCGGCCCCAGCTATCGACCATGATGCCGCCATTCATGTGCTGGTTGTTGACCGCGAACTCCAGCGGCTCTTCGGCAATATCGATCTTATAGCGGCGATAGAGTTCGATCGCGAGCGGGTTCATATGCTTCAATCGATCGATCGGCATTTCCTGATCGGCGCCAGCCTTGCCGAGATAGAGCCGAACATCCTCGTCCAGCCTTTCCAGGCTGAATGGCAGGTCGCCGGGAACGGGCAGAGGATTGCGATTGAAGTCCATAAAGACGCGCCGACCCGCTGCGGTCTCACGGTAAATGGCGAGATCGACCAGGCTCGAGCCGAAATCCAGCATCCGGGTGGCGTGGAACGGCCATTGATAGCCCTTGCGGAATATGTTTGACGCCAACTCCCGGGTGCTTCGATAATATTCCGCCAGGAAATGGTGTTCGGCGCCTTCGCCATCGACCGAATAGATATGTGGGATTGCCTGGACGTACGTGCCGGACAGATTCCAAGGGAAGCCCTCCCTGCGCGTTCCGATGCCGAACTGGCTTTCGGTCAAATTGACGAGCTCGACGCCTGCCTCCAGCGCCAATCCAAGGGAGCCGAAGCAGCCGTTCGGGTAAACGCTGTCGCGATAGAGTTCGCCCGGGCCGCCGGCGGCGAGCACAATCACGTCACTCACGAACAAGGCGATGCCGAGCGGGTTCTCCTGCCTACGGTCGCCGGCGCGCATGACGAGCATGCCGGCGACATGACGATCAGCCCCCGAGCCCTCGGTGAGGATTTTGACCGCGGTGGTCTGGTTGTAGAATGGCACGCCGAGCCGGATCGCCTCCTCCGCCAGCACCTTGACCATCAGCCGTGACGTGCGCGGGCCGCAGCTGGTGGCGCGGCCGACCTCGTCATGGTCGGTCTGATATCTCAGCGTTCCGCCAAGCGGATCCTGGGGCAGCGGCAAGCCCAAGAACTGCAGCGACGCCATCATCCGCGACGAGCCCACCGCCTCGACATAGGCCGTGTCCTCGTCCATAGCGCCGCCGCCGCCGATGGCGCGGGCCATCGCCCGGTAATTGTCGCCCTGATCGGCCGTGTTTGCGGTGTGCAGGGTTTGCTTGTCAGAGCCAGAGCAGGCCGAGGTTCCGCCCCATGCGCTTTGGCTGATGATGACGACTTCGACGCCGCGCCGCTTCATTTCCACCGCCGCACGCAAACCCGCAGCGCCGGATCCGACGACGACGCAGCTGGCTCGGTGGATCGGCACGTCGATGCCTGCGAGGCGGGCTACTCCGGAAGCAGGAGCCTCCGGCGGAAGCCGCGGCATATCGACGTCGGTCAGTGCGTCAAGAATTTCCTGCGGAACGTCTATTGTCATCGGCTCGCCACAATCAATTGAGCGGGATATCCACCCAGCGTCTCTGCCGGGAGGACTCCATGCATGCGTCGACGATCTGGCAGATATGGTGGCCGGTATCGAATGTCGGCCACATCGGTTTGTTTGCGACAATCGATCGGATCACCTCCGCCACCTCGATGATCTTGCTTTCATTGTAGCCAATGCCGAAATTCGGCAGCGGAAGGAAGGCCCTGAAGGTGGGGTTCTCAGGACCGACGTCGATCTCGCGAAATCCACGGCGTCCCGTGCTGTCGTCGTTGGAGTAAAAACGCAGCCGGTTAATCTCGTCATAGGTATAGGCGATGCTGCCCTTCGTTCCGTAGATTTCATAGGTCTGCATGAATTTGCGGCCGGTGGCGACGCGGCTGAAGTCGACGATGCCGGCGGCGCCGTTTTCGAACCGGCACAGCAGGTTCGTCGCGTCGGGATTGGTGATATCGGCCCAGGCCTCGTTGCCTGACAGTTTCACCTGCTCCCCATAGGCAAGCCCCTCGACGATCGGCCGGCGCGGGGTGACGATGAGATTGTCAGCGATCAGGGAGCTGACGCGGCCAACGAGGAAATCCATGAAGCTGAAGATGTGCGAACCGGTGTCGCCGACGATCCCGGTCGGCGCGAGCTTGCCATCGGCACGCCACATGTACGGCGCTGTGGGATCCCCATACATGTCGACATGCTGGCAGCCGCGAAACAGCTTTATCTCGCCGATTTCACCGGATTCGATGATCTCTTTCGCCAAATCATGAACGGGGTTTCGGGGAAAAGCGTGTCCGACACGTGTAATGACCCCCTTCTCTTTAGCGATCGCGGCCAGCTCCCGCGCTTCATCGGCGGTGTTTGCCAGCGGCTTCTCGCAATAGACATGTTTGCCGGCCAGCAGCGCGGCCTTGGCCACCGGATAGTGAAGATGGTCGGGCAGACAGATATCGATCAGATCGACTTCGGGGTCGGCGACCGCCAGCTTCCAATCCTGGTAGATCCTGGCCCCCGGCGCCCTGTTGCCGATATCCTGCGCTACGTCAGGGTTGCTGTCGACAAGCGCCACGATCCGCGCCGTTCCGTCCGACACGCCGAAGAAATGCTGAAAGGTCTGATAGGCCATCGTGTGGACCTTTCCCATCCAGCCCGAGGCGCCAAGCACTGCAACTTTCACTTCAGACATCGTCGTTACTCCTTAGCGGATCTCGGCGCGGGCCCGCGGCCTGGTATCATTGCGCTCATGGGCGAAGATCGCCGACGGCAGGGCGGCCAAGCCCCGGATGAGGTCCGATCCTTTTTCGCCGACCATGATCGTCGGCGCGTTGGTGTTGCATGACGGCACGCGCGGCATGACGGAGGAATCGCAGACCCTGAGGCCTTCCAAGCCGTGGACCTTGAGATCGAGCCCGACAACCGCGTCGGACCCGGTTCCCATCTTGCAGGTGCCCACCGGATGATGGTCGGTCTTGGCATTGGCGCAGCCATAGTCGAAAAGCTGCTCGTCGGTCACGACCTTCGGCCCGGGAAGCCTTTCGGCCATGACATAGGGTTTCAGCGCCGCCTGCTGCATGATTTCGCGGGCGATCTTGAGCCCCTCCAGCGACATCTTCCTGTCGTGAGGATCGGACCAGTAGTTGGGATCGATCAAGGGAGCCGCACCCGGATCGGCGGATGAGAGACGCACCGTCCCTCGCGAGCGCGGATGCAGATAGGCCGAGTTGAGCGTGACCCCGGCGTTCTTGAGCCGCTCGACGCCTGCTTCGATGCCAGAACCGAGGCCGAGGTGGAACTGGATATCGGGAGACCGTGCGTCGGGATCGGCATACCAGAAGCCGCCGGTCTCGAAGAGCGACGAGGCGACCGGACCGGTGCGGAAGAGAACATATTGAATTCCGGCCCAAATTGTCCGGTGCAGCTTCGCGACGCCGTCATAGGTGTGATCGCCGGTGCATTCGGCGATAACGAACAGGTCGAGATGGTCCTGAAGATTGCCGCCGACGCCGGGCAGATCGTGGAGGGGCCTGACGCCAACCGAGGTCAAATGGTCGGCCGGCCCTATCCCGGACTGCAACAGGAGCTTCGGCGATCCGATCGCGCCTGACGAGACGAGGACTTCGCGTTCAGCCCGCACGACCTCCAGACCGTGTCCGGTCGCGATTTCGACGCCGACCGCGCGACCCGCCTCCAGCATGATGCGGACGACGCGCGCGCCCTTCCGGATCATGAGATTCTTTCGGTTTTTGATTGGCGAGAGATAGGCGAACGATGCCGATGACCGGCGGCGGTTGCGCTGGGTGAGCTGATAAAATCCGACGCCGGCCTGCTGGCGGCCGTTGAAATCGTGATTATAAGGTATGCCGAGCTCCTGACCCGCGCGAATATAGGCGTCGCAGATCGGCAACGGTGCAGCCGGCATGGAGACACCCAGCGGACCGCCATAGGCGTGGTAGTCGTCTGCGAAACGTTGATTGTCCTCGGCACGTTTGAAATAGGGCAGGATCGAACGGTAGTCCCAGCCCTCGCAGCCGTCTTCACTGGCCCAGAGATCATAATCAGCTGCGTTTCCACGGGTGTAGAGCTGTGCATTGATCGACGAGCCGCCGCCGATGATCTTTGCCTGGGTGTAGCGAAGCACCCTGCCCTTCATGTGCTTCTGGGGAACGGTTTCCCATCCCCAGCTGGCGACGCCCTTGGTCATCTTGGCGAAGCCGGCGGGCATGTGGAAAAGAGGATTCCAGTCGCTTCCGCCCGCCTCCAGCAGCAGTACCTTGACATCGGGATCTTCGCTGAGGCGGCTTGCAAGAACGCAGCCCGCAGGACCGGCACCGGTGATGATATAATCGAATCCCATTTTACTGTCCTATTTGAAGCCGGCGCGCATTAATGAATCTGCCTGTGTCTGCAAATCCGCCGATGCGATGTGATGGGCAACTCTGAGCGCTTGACTGGCGACGGTGAGCGCGGGATTGACCGCAGCCGATGTGGGGAGAAAACCGGCGTCGACGACGAAAAGATTGCCGTGATCGTAGGACCGGCAGTATGGATCCAGTGGCGCTGTTGCCGGGTCGTTTCCAATGCGGATCGTTCCGCACTGATGGGACGGCGTGCGTTTGTCAAAGGGTCTGGATAGCACGATCGGAAAACCGATCGACCGCAGGATCGCCTTCAGCTTGGCGACAAGCGCAATATGCGCGTCCCAGTTGGTCCTCTGCCATTTAAGGATGATCCGATCGCCGTCGACCATCACGCGGCTTTCGGGATTCGGAACGTCCTCGCTCATCGCATAGAAGTCGATGGCATGGTCCGTCATGAAACGCAGAAGCCATTCCGGCGCCTGCGGCAGAGAGCCTTTGAGGACCTTTTCGGAAATACGCCCCAGCAACTGCACATTGCCGAGTGGCGGTCCGCCCTCCCCGTCCGAGAGATAGAAGTCGTTGAAGGCGAAGGTCTTCTGGTAGACGGCGGTGTTCCTGAAGCGCGGCGAGACCGCTATCACGGCCGAGGCGTTATGGTTCATGAAGTTGCGGCCCACCTGATCGGAAGAGTTGGCGAGACCCCTCGGGAAGCGATCGTTTTTCGAACGCAACAAAAGCACGGATGACTGGACCGCACCGGCGGAGAGGATGACGATCCTGGGCGAGACGGTCAGCGTCTGTCCGTCCTTGACATAGGTGATCCGGTCGATCCGGCTCCCCGCCCCAGTGTCGAGCCGTATCACCCGTGCATTGGTCTCAAGCCGCACGTTCTCGTGTTTCAGCGCCACCGCGAGCGCTGCGGTCTCGGCATCCATCTTGCCGTCCCGCGAATTCGGATGCGCATCCCAGGGCGTGCGTGCCTTGGAGAGCCAGGCATCGAGATCCAGGCCGAGCGGCAGCGAAAACGGATGCAGGCCTTTCGCCTTGAGGCGTGCCCTGACGTCGGCGACCGGCGCCTCATCGGGCACGGGCGGGAATTCGTAGGCAACCGAGTGATGCGGTTCGGTCGGATCTTCGCCAAGACTGCCGCGAACCTGATACATCAGCTCCGCCTTCGAATACCAGGGCTCCAGCTCTTCATAGGGAAAGGGCCACGCCGGCGACACGCCTTCCCGATGTTCAATGACGTCGAAATCCTCTTTGCGGTAGCGTGAGAGGACGGCGCCGTAGAATTTCGAGTTGCCGCCGACATTGTAATAGTTGCCGGGGTTGAAGCCCCTGCCGTTCGCTTCGTACCACGTCTCATTCGGCCGGAAGTGGCCACGCTGGAAGATGGCGCGCTGGTCGCGATTGACGGGAAGATCAGCAATATGATCGCCGGCTTCGAGGACCAATATCTGCGCACCTGATACAGCCAGGCCGGCAGCGACGGTGGCGCCGCCGACGCCCGAGCCGATGATGACGATGTCTGGTGAACCGCTCATGTCAACACCTGGTGATCACGCGATCCGCGCCTGCGTTTCCGGATCGAAGAAGACAGCCTTGTCGAGATTGAAGGCGAGGCGTGTGTGCTGGCCGGGTGCGATACCGGCATCGGCGCGCAGGCGGGCGACGACTTCCTTGCCGCCGAGCTTGGTGACGGCGAAGGTGTCGGAGCCGGCCGGTTCGACGACCTCGATCAGGCAGTCGCCTTCGGTGAGCGAGCGGGCATTGCGGTCGGCGCCGTCGGGGTCGGTCAGCGCCTCGGGGCGGATGCCGAAGATCACCTGCCGGCCGGCATAGGAGGAAAGGCCGTTGCCGGTCATCGTGACGGGAAGTTTGAGCGGGTCGGCGTTCGGCCGCTCGAGCGAGACGGCAAGGCCGCCGGCGCCGTTCTCGACCGAGGCCTTCACCAGGTTCATCGCCGGCGAGCCCATGAAGTCGGCGACGAACATGTTGGCGGGATTGTTGTAGATCTCCGCCGGCGTGCCGAACTGCTGGACGATGCCGTCCTTCATCACGGCGATGCGGGTGGCGAGCGTCATCGCCTCGATCTG